>CAADGU010000067.1 GCA_900696625.1 uncultured Chloroflexota bacterium
AAAGGCGTTTTATATGGAGCCGTGGCCCGGCCGGCCGGAGGTGTGTAAGAGCGTAGACCTGCTGGCCCCGGAAGGGTATGGCGAAATCATCGGCGGCAGCGAGCGCATGAGCAGCCCGGAAATGCTGGTAGCGGCCATTGAACGGCACGAACTACCATTGGAGCATTACCGCTGGTATGTGGATTTGCGTAAATACGGCAGCGTGCCCCACAGCGGTTTTGGCCTGGGGCTGGAGCGCACGGTGGCCTGGATTTGCGGCATTGAGCATATTCGCCAGACCAGCCCCTTCCCGCGCACGTTGAACCGGATGAATCCGTAAGAAGTCAGGCGAGATGGGGCGCGCCCCATCTCGCCTGACATTTTTCTACGGTTTGAGGATGGCCGGTAAGTAGATACCGTAGCCGATGAAGATGTTGACGGTGGCGGTTTCGGTGACGCCGTAGCTGTCGCGGGCGGTGAGGGTGATGACGTGGGGGCCGGGCAGCAGTGTGGTAATGGGCAGGGTCGTGCCAATCCCCAGTTCACCCTGAACGTCGCTTGACCATTCCAGCGACCCTTCGCTCAAGTCCCCATCTTCCAGGTCGGTGGCGCCGCCCTGGAAGACAACCAGCGCGCCGGGCCGGAAAATCTGGTTGGGCAGGGGATCCATGATGTAGACCAGGGGCGCTTTGTTGGGGATGGTGATGGCATGGTCGGTTTCGTCATAGCCAATGTTGACGCCATCGGTCGCTACCACGCGGAAACGGCCGTCGCTCGTCCCCGCCAGACTATCCACCAACACGTTAAACGAGGTCGCCACCAATTCCGTCGCCAGCAAATCCCAATTGACGCCGCCGTCATGGCTGTAGAAAACGGAAAAAGTCGCCGAGTCGCCATCGGCGTCACTAAACGTCCAGCTAATCGTTTGTTCGCTGCCCGCCGGCCAGGTGGTTTGCGCCGCCGGGCTGGTAATGGTGACGGTAGGCGCATTATTGCTGACGGCCTGGCTATCCAGCACCGTGTTATTGTGCAGTAAGACCACCTGCGTGGTTCCCTCTACCCAGGCCATGACAAAGGAAACGTCGGCACGGGGGGCCGGTTCCGGCGGGAAGGGAGGGTCGCCATCCTGCGGTTGGGGACCGGGATGGTAGCTGGCAGCGTGAGGGTCATATTCGCTTTCAAAATCAATGTGGAAACTCTGGCTGTAGAGGGGGCCGCCGGCCGCGTTACGCAGTTCAATCCGGTATTCCCCGGCGGGCAGCAGATAGGAGATGCCGCCGGTAATGCGGTACAGCTCGCCTAATTCGCCCGGCTGATCGGGGTTGTAATCCGGTGAGGCTGGATTGTAGACAGTGGCGTTCACCACCAGAGATTCCAGGCTTTGGGTAGTGCGCCAGACCTTGACGTTTGTGTCTATCTCGCCCGCCTTGCGCTGCGCCAGCAGTGTCAATTCACCAAACATGTAGTTCCAGGTATAGGGTGAAATCCAACCTTCCCGTGAACCACCCGCCGGGCAGTAGCTCATCAGATCATGGGTGTTTGAGGGATTGTAGATTTTGCCGGTGATGGTGTTGAAGCCAAACTCCTGGATACTGGCGTTGGCATAAGGAAAGACCGAGGAACTGTCATTCGAGCCACAATCGCCGGGCACGTTGGTATGTTTGACGTCGTAATCATGCACCAGTTCGTGGCCAAAGATGAGGGCGCCGCCGCCGGGGTTGTCGGTACTGGTACCGGGGCGGTCGGTGCCAATGCCCACCACCCCCAGGCCACCCGCATGGGGATAAACCGGCATGTCCGCATGGCCGCCGCTGTAACCATCGTTGGGCGCCCAGCCGTACACATGGTCAGCGCCGGTAAACGCGCCGCTGCCAAAGAGCCAGGCAAAGGCATTTTCCATAACCCAGCGGGCATTCAGATGTTGAATCAGGGCGTGCTGCCCATCGCCCGTAGAGAGCGTGGTTGTCCAATTGAGATAACCGCTTTTGATCTTGTACTTAATGCCATTGTTGCGGATGGGTAACATCTGCTCAAACCAATCGGCGGCGCCGCCATTGACGGCCCAGCCACCGGCATATTGCGTTCCCGTGTAGCCGGAGGGGTGGTAGCGCAACCGCTGGCCCACAATGTCCAATGAACGGCCGCGCTCAAATGTACGGGTAATGTAACCCACCGCCGGGAAGCGGTTGTTATTCTCGTTCAGTTCGGGGATGGTGTTGTTTGGGTCTACGACGGCATAAAAATCAATGACCACGTCGTTGGAGAAGTTGGGAATGAAAAAGACGTTGGCGCTGTCCGTTTTAGATTGGTCTACGGCCGTGGTCGCCTTGCCGCTGACGTTGGCGGTGTACCAGACGTTGTTGGCGCGGATGTAGAGGCGCACCGGCACGTTATTCATGCTGCTGAGGGGGCCGGTGATTTTGAGGTAAATCCGGGCGGTACCGTTTTTCCGCGTCACCACGCGCAAGGAGTTATCCGGGCAGCCTGCCAGTCCTTTGCTGGTATCAAAACATTGAACGCCCTGGGTAATTTCGATGCCGTGTATGGAAAGATCAGACACGACCGGCGGGACGATGGGCAAGGTGTAGATGGGCAGGTAAGGCACGGCATAAATGGGGGGCACGGCCGTTGGCGTGGGGCCAGGCGTGGGTGTATTGGTGGGGATGGGCGTCCAGGTGGGCAGTGGTGTGCGCGTGGGTGTGGGCGTGGCGCAGCCGGGATTTTCCAGGAATGCTTCGGCCCAGGTATGCGGCTGGTCAAAGTACATATTGGAAGGCCAGCCATAATCGTCGCCCACACCGTTAAGCCAGTGATGGTACACGGCAATGCCAAAACGCTGCCCACAATGGCGCGTCAGCATCTCCACCGGAATGCTAAACTCCGCCGATTCCTGCTGCCCCTGGACAATGTTTGTATCCGCCAGCCAGCCGACAAAGGGGACAGGCACATAACCATCCGGTACGCCGGTGCCGGCATAACTGCTGTTTGCGCCGGTCAGCACATCGGCCTGGAAGGCAAAATCATCACGCTCGGCATACTGCTCTTTACCGTTGTCACTGTCAATGTACACGCGGAAGAAGCGTTCATCGTAGCTCCCGGCGATACCGGCCACACAGAGGTACAACTGATTGCCATCATGCTGCATCCGAATAAGGCCCTGCGGGCCGCCGGCGCCATAGTTATAAAACAAACGATTAGCAGCACCATATTCGTCGCCGGCACATTGGCCATCTATGTCGGGAATCGTCTGGCTGTAGGGGATGTTGACCGCCCCACCAAGTGCGGTCTGTTCCGGCCAGTTAAACAGGAAATACGCGATGCCAACGGCAACGGTACTGAAAACAACCAGTAATAAATGCAAGGGATGGGTTATCAGGGGTTTCATTTGACCTCCACATGAAGAGCGCCGGCCACACCAGGGGTCATGGCGGCATACAAAAAAGAGGATACCAGACGGAGCGCAATGTATGGTGCTTTGTCACTTACCGATACTGCCTTACAATACGGCCGTTCAACGCAGCAACCTGATACAGAAGAGGATGAATGTGCGAGTTGATGCGGGCATTATAGGCATTTTTGCAGGGTAATTCAACGGGTAAACATGACAGATACCAAGCCCAATCGGCATTTCTGGCAACTGGTGATGTTGGTTATTATCCTGGGGGCAACGGCCGTACTGCTCATTCTGTTTGTGGATGTAGCCGCCGTTTACCAGGAATTGCGCCGCGCCCGGCCGGTTTACATGCTGGCCTCGTCGCTGTTTTTGCTGGCCGGGCTGGCCTGTTTTGCTTTCCGTTGGCGTTTTTTGCTGCAAAACAAACCCGGTTTCTGGCATACCTTTCACGCCTGCAACATCGGCCATGCGGGTAATATCTTGCTGCCGGGGCGGGTGGGCGAACCGGCGCGCATTGTGGTGATGGGGCAAGACGAAACCGTCTCTTACACGGAAGCGACTTCCAGTTTTGTGGTGGAGCGGTTGTTTGAACAGATGATGCGGCTGCTGGCATTGGCCACGGCCGTGACCCTCGGCAGCGGTATCAAACCCACGCCAGGCGCCATTGGCGGTGGGGTGCTGTTTCTGGCGGTCATGTTTAGCCTCATCTTCTGGCTGGTGCGCCGCCGGGAAAGGACAGTGCGCTGGGGCACGGCCGTGCTGCGCAAACTGCCGCGCGTCACCCCCGAAAAAGCAGATCATTGGCTCAATGACCTGCTGGATAATCTGCAATATGTCTCCTCCCTGTCCCACACAGCCCAAACCATCGGCTGGTCGTTATTGAGTTGGTTTTGTTTTTGGGGCTTTTTTTACCTGGTGCTGCTGGCGCTGGGCGACCGGATTCCGGCGGCTGACCGGCTGCCGATTTCCATTGGCGCGCTGGCCCTATCGCCACCTTCGGCGGCTACCCAACCGGGCCTGTTTCACGGGTCGGTGGTCATTCCGCTGACGGCCGTCGGCTTCGACCGCAACATCCTCACCGCCTATGCCATCCTCCTACACGCCATTGAAATGTTCTGGATTATCCTTCTGGCAATTGTGGGATTGTGGTGGACGGGGGTGTCGTTGACGGCCGTTAACCGTAAGCCATAAGGTTCTGTCATATTTCAAATTGCTGTTTTGGATCAGTAACCTTTGCCCATGTTGTAATTACAGTATATACTTTCTGAAATCAACTGACAGGTGAACCATGTTAGAAGCAAAACTAATCAAAATTGGTAATTCTCAGGGCATCCGCCTGCCGAAAAGGATTATCTCCAAATATGGGTTGGGAAACTCCGTTCTACTGGAAGAGACGGAAAATGGGATTTTGATAGTTGCAGCTAAAAGCGAAAAACTTAGCTGGGAAGATACCTATAAAGCCATGGCTAATGCGGAGCAAGATGAGTGGACAGATTGGCAAAATATGGATGCGGCTGAGGAAATGCATCTATGATCGTCAAGAGATATAGCATCTATTTAGCCAACCTCGACCCCACCATTGGCTCTGAAATCAAGAAAACCCGGCCTGTTGTCATTGTCAGTGATGACGGGATGAATAAATATCTGGAAACTGTCGTTGCCTGTCCCTTAACCACCCAATTACATCCAGAATGGCGCAGCCGAATTCAAACGACCTGTGAAGGCAAACCAGCCGAAATCGCTGTTGACCAAATCCGTACCATCTCCAAGTTGCGCTTAATCAAAAAATTAGGCAAGCTCTCCCCCACTGACATTACCCTTTTACGTCAATTCATCAGTGAAATGTATGGTGAATGATAGGTTGATACCTTACGGCAGATCCGTCACCCCCATCAACCAGCGATCCACTTCCCGCGCCGCGCCGCGCCCCTCGTTAATGGCCCAGACCACCAGGCTTTGGCCACGCCGGGCATCGCCGGCGGCAAACACGCCGGGCACATTGGTGTGGAACGTGCCATAAGCGGCCTTTGCGTTGCTGCGCTCGTCGGCATCCACGCTGAGTTGGGTCAGCAGACCACCTTCTGGCCCCAAGAAGCCCATGGCCAGCAGCACCAGCTGTGCGGGCCAGATGTGTTCCGTGCCCGGTATCTCCACCAGCTTCGGCCCATTGCCGTTACTTTCCCAGCGCACGTGAACCGTTTCCACCGCCTGCACGCGGCCATGCTCGTCGCCGATGAACCGTTTGGTGAGGATGTTGAATTCGCGGGGGTCACGGCCGTACACGGCCGTCGCCTCTTCCTGCCCATAATCCTGCTTAAACACCCGCGGCCACTGCGGCCAGGGATTATCCGCCAATCGTTCGTCGGGCGGCCGTTCCATAATCTCAAACTGCGTCAGACTGGCACAGTTATGCCGCAGCGCCGTGGCCACACAGTCCGTCCCCGTATCCCCACCGCCAATGACGATCACGTCTTTGCCCGCCGCGGAGATAAAGGGAGATTGAGAGATTGGCGGTGGTCGGTTGGCAGCCAACCGCGACACCGCGAGATTGGGAGATTGGTGGGTTTCTAATCTCCCAATCTCCCAATCTCCTAATAACCTCTTCGTATTCGGCCCCAAAAAATCCATCGCAAAATGAATTTCCTGCAATTCGCGCCCCGGAACGGGCAAATCGCGCGGTTTGGTCGCCCCGGTGCAGAGGACAATGGCGTCAAACTCATGGCGCAAGTGTACGGCGGGCATGTCCCGGCCAATCTCCGTATTGGGCACAAAACGCACCCCGGCGGCGGCCATCAAATCAATGCGCCGCTGCACCAGGCTCTTTTCCAGCTTCATGTTGGGGATGCCATACATCAGCAGCCCACCAATGCGGTCGGCGCGTTCATACACCGTCACCTCGTGCCCCACCAGGTTTAGCTGGTCGGCGCAGGCCAGCCCCGCCGGGCCAGAGCCAATGACGGCCACCTTCTTGCCGGTGCGTTTGTGGGGCATAGTAGGCGTCACCCAGCCTTCTTCATACGCCTTTTCAATGATGGCGTATTCGATGCTCTTGATGGTCACGGCCGGTTCGGAAATGCCCAGAGTGCAGGCCGCTTCGCAGGGAGCGGGGCAGACCAGCCCGGTAAATTCGGGGAAATTATTCGTCTTGGTCAGCCGGTCATACGCCTCGCGCCACAGGCCGCGATAAACAAGATCGTTCCATTCAGGGATGAGGTTGTTGATGGGGCAGCCGGAGGTCATGCGGTTGAGGATGCGCCCTTTGTGGCAGAAGGGGATGCCACAATCCATGCAGCGCGCCGCCTGCGTTTGCAGCCGCTCATCCGGCAGGTGCAGATGGATGGACTGCCAATCGCGCAGCCGCGCCAACACATCCCGGTCAGCGCCTACTTCTCGCGGAAATTCTAAAAAGCCAGTTGGTTTTGCCATGATTTTTTCTTTAACGCAAAGGCGCAAAGATGCAAAGAGGTTGAAGAGGGGAAGAAGAAAAGAAAAGATTTCTTTTTCTTTCTTTTACACCTTTGCCCCTTTGCGCCTTTGCGTCAAAATCCTATGATGGAACTTTGACGCGCTGGCTCTGGCGGAAGGCGGCCATGGCCAGATCTTCGCCGGAGAGGGCGCTGGTGGTTTGTACTTCGGCTGCCGCTTCCAGGACGGTTTTGTAGTCGCGGGGCATTACCTTGACGAACATGGGCAGCGTCTCTTCCCAACAGGCCAGGATGTCCCAGGCGCGTTTGCTGTCGGTATATTGGGCGTGGCATAGGATGAGGTTATATAGTATTTCAATGTCGCCATTGGTCACCGGTTCCAGGTCTACCATTTCCGGGTTACAGCGTTGGTCAAAACGGCCGTCGCCATCCCACACATACGCCACCCCCCCGGACATGCCGGCGGCAAAGTTGCGCCCCGTCTGGCCCAGCACCACCACGCGCCCACCGGTCATATATTCGCAGCCATGGTCGCCCACGCCTTCGACAACGGCCGTGACCCCCGAATTGCGCACACAGAACCGTTCACCCGCCATCCCCTTGATATACGCCTGCCCATCCGTCGCCCCGTAAAAGGCCACGTTGCCGACGATAATGTTTTCTTCCGGCAGGAAAGTGGCGGCGGCGGGTGGTGTGACGATGATCTTGCCGCCGGAAAGCCCTTTGCCAATGTAATCATTGGCGTCCCCTTCCAACTGCAAGGTCATGCCTTTGGGCACAAAAGCGCCAAAACTTTGCCCGGCTGACCCCACAAAACGCAGGCTGATGCTGTCCGCAGGCAGGCCGTTGGCCCCATGCCGCCGGGTGACGGCGCTGCCGACCATTGTGCCCACCGTGCGATGCACATTGCGAATGGCAAACGTGCCAGAAACGCGCTCGCCGTTTTCAATGGCCGGCTGGCAGAAATCGAGCAGGACGGTGGCGTCCAGGGTATCGTCAAGGCCGTGTTGTTGGGGGCGTTTACGGCCGTCCGCCTGCAAATGCTCCTTCTCGCCCTCTGGATTGGGCCGGTAGAGAATGGGCATCAGGTTCAGGCCGCGCAGTTTCCAATGGTTAACGGCCTCACTGATTTCCAGCAAATCGGCGCGGCCCACCAGTTCATCAATGGTACGCACGCCCAACTGCGCCATAATCTCGCGCATATCCTGGGCGATGAAGCGCATAAAGTTAATCACATGCTCCGGCTTCCCGGCGAATTTTTTACGTAGTTCGGGATTTTGCGTGGCCACCCCCACCGGGCAGGTATCCAGATGGCAGACGCGCATCATAATGCAGCCCAGCGCCACCAGCGGCGCAGTGGCAAAACCATACTCCTCCGCCCCCAACAGCGCGGCGATGATCACATCCCGCCCCGTTTTCAGTTGGCCGTCCGTTTCCACCACCACCCGGTCACGCAGCCCGTTCATCAGCAAGGTCTGATGCGCCTCGGCCACACCCAATTCCCAGGGCAGCCCGGCGTGTTTGATGCTCGTCTGTGGCGATGCGCCCGTGCCGCCATCATGCCCGCTGATGAGGATGACATCGGCGTGTCCTTTAGCCACCCCGGCGGCAATCGTGCCCACGCCCACCTCGGACACCAGTTTGACGTTGATGCGGGCATTCGGGTTGGCGTTTTTCAGGTCAAAAATCAACTGCGCCAGGTCTTCGATGCTGTAAATGTCGTGGTGCGGCGGCGGGGAGATGAGGCCGACGCCGGGGGTGGAGTGGCGTACTTTGGCGATCCAGGGATACACCTTGCGGCCGGGCAACTGCCCGCCTTCGCCCGGTTTGGCCCCTTGCGCCATCTTGATCTGAATCTCTTCGGCGCTGACCAGGTATTCGCTGGTGACGCCAAAACGGCCGCTGGCGACCTGTTTGATTTTGCTGATGCGGTCGTCCTGGAAGCGGGCCGGGTCTTCGCCGCCTTCGCCGGTGTTCGATTTGCCGCCGATGGCGTTCATGGCGCGGGCTAACGATTCGTGCGCTTCCTGGCTGATGGAACCGTAGGACATGGCCCCGGATTTGAAGCGGCGGCAGATGGATTCCACCGATTCCACTTCGTCCAGGGAGATGGGTTGGGACGCCAGTTTCAGTTTGAACAGGCCGCGCAGCGTCGCCAACTGCTGCGAATGGTCGTTGACATCACGGGCGTAGGCTTTGTAGGCGTCGTAATCGTTGCTGCGCACGGCATGTTGCAGGCGGTGGATGGTGCTGGGGTTGAAGAGGTGGTGTTCGCCGTCTTCGCGCCATTGGTAACGGCCGCCGGGAGGGAGTGCATGTCCGTTCGACGGCCGTTCCGGGAACGCCGCCTTGTGCCGCATCTCCACCTCTTTGGCAATCAGGTTCATATCCGCCCCCTGAATACGGGAAGGAGTGCCGGTGAAGTATTTGGTAACTACAGATTTATGTAAACCTAGCGCCTCAAAAATCTGCGCGCCACGATAGCTCTGGATGGTGGAAATGCCCATCTTGGACATCGTTTTCACCACTCCCTTGCTGATCGCCTTGATGTAATGCTTCACGCCCTCTTTTACCGTCACATCGGTGAGCAGCCCCTTCTCGATGATGTCGCCAATGGAGGCGTAAGCCAGGTACGGGTTGATGGCGTCCGCGCCATAACCAAACAACACGGCAAAATGATGCACTTCACGGGGTTCGCCCGACTCCACAATCAGGCTGACACGGGTGCGCTGCCCGGTGCGGATGAGGTGGTGGTGCAGCCCGGCGGTAGCCAGCAGCGCCGGTATGCCCGCCCGATAACGGCCGACGTTGCGGTCAGACAGGATGAGCAAATTCGCGCCGGCTTTGATGGTTTCATCCGCCTGGAAAAAGAGGTCGGCCAACGCTTCTTCCAGCCCCGCGCCCCCTTTGTTGGGATTGTAGAGGATGGGCAGCGTGGCCGCTTTGAAGCCGTCTAGCTGGATGTGTTGTAGCTGCGCCAGTTGTTCATCGGTGAGGATGGGATGGGGCAGGCGGATGCGGCGGCAGTCGGCCGGTTGGGCGTCCAGCAAATTGCCCTCTGCACCGAGCCAGGTGAGGGTGCTGGTGACAAGCTCTTCGCGGATGGCGTCCAGCGGCGGGTTTGTCACCTGGGCGAATAGCTGCTTGAAGTAGTTGTAGAGCGGCTGCGGCTTGTCGGAGAGGATGGCCAGGGGGGTGTCATCACCCATGGAGCCAATCGCTTCCTGGCCGTCGCGGGCCATGGGGGTCATCAACACACGCAGGTCTTCAAAGGTGTAGCCAAACGCCTGCTGCTGTTGAACGAGGGTGGCATCGCTATAGAAGCCGGGCTTTTCGGAAAAGCCCGGCTTCTGTTCCTGCGCAGGCAGGTCGGCCAGATCAACGGTGTGCCGATTGATCCAGTCGCGGTAGGGATGCTCTTCGGCCAGGGTGTGTTTCAGTTCTTCGTCGCTAATCAGGCGGCCCTGGGCGGTGTCTACCAGCAGCATCCGGCCCGGTTGCAGGCGGCCTTTGTAGGCCACGTTTTCCGGGGGGATGTCTACGACGCCGGTTTCGGAGGCCATGATCACCAGGCCATCTTTGGTGACGGTGTAGCGCGACGGCCGTAGCCCATTCCGGTCCAGCACCGCCCCCACCACCGTGCCATCGCTAAAGCCGATGGCAGCGGGGCCGTCCCAGGGTTCCATCAAGTGGCTGTGGAATTCGTAAAACGCCTTTTTGGCGTCACACATCTCCTCGTTTTTCTCCCAGGGTTCGGGGATCATCATCATCACGGCATGGGGCAGGCTGCGGCCGGTGAGCGCCAGAAATTCCAGGCAGTTGTCAAACATGGCCGTGTCGCTGCCGTCCGGGTCAATCAGGGGCAGCACTTTGGGCAGATCGTCGCCAAACGCGGCGGTGGCAAACAACTTTTCCCGCGCCCGCAGCCAGTTCACGTTCCCCTGCACAGTGTTTATCTCGCCGTTGTGGATGACGTAGCGGTACGGGTGGGCGCGTTCCCAACTGGGGAAGGTATTGGTGCTGAAGCGGGAATGTACCAGGGCGATGGCCGAATGGAAATCGGGGTCGTGCAGGTCGGGGAAGTAGCCGCCCAACTGCTCGCCCAGCAGCATCCCTTTGTAAACCAGGGTACGGCTGGAGAGGGAGGCGATGTAAAACGGTTTGCCTTCAATTTCCCGCTCGGCGCGTTTACGAATAACAAACAGCTTGCGTTCAAACGCAAGCTGTTCTTCAGGCGCGGTCACAGACCGGCCTGATCTACTATTTGCTGCGGCCGGTCTCCCGACCGTGCCGCCTTTGGCAATAAAAACTTGTTGGATAAATGGTTCCCCGGCCAATGCGCTGGCCCCTAAGCCTGTGTTATCTGTGGGTACGGCCCGCCACCCTAAAAGATGCTGCCCCTCTTCGGCCACAATTTGAGCGAAGTGGCGTTGTTGCCGGCGAAGTTGGCGGTCGTTGGGCGAGAGGAAGACCATGCCCACGCCGTACTGCCCTGGTTCAGGGAGGGTAAACCCCTCCTGCTGACAGACCTTTTGCAAAAAAAGGTGGGGGATTTGCACCATCATACCGGCGCCATCGCCGGTGGTGGCTTCCGCCCCTTTCGCGCCGCGATGGGTCAGATGGTCTACAACGGTGATGGCTTTTTGCACAATGTCGTGGCAGGCACGGCCGTACACATCCACCACAAAGCCCAT
>CAADGU010000068.1 GCA_900696625.1 uncultured Chloroflexota bacterium
GGCGGGACAAGAAACAGCATAAAAACCGACCCAAACCGGCCTGATTTGTTGCCTTCATTCGATTGTTAATGTTCAGTCAGACGCTGAGTTGCTCTCAGCGCGTTTTCACTTTTCTAAATGCGAATAGCTTATATGGGTGCTTATGAAATCCTGAAAACGGCTCAGGTGGAACTGGCGAATACGCTTGAGGTTGAACTGGCAGGTACAGGCGTCAAGGTGTTTACGGTGGGGCCGGGTATGGTTCTGACCGATACGGCCCAGGCCGGTGTCAGTTATCTGGCACAGCGGCAGGGTCAGAGCGTTGATGCGTTTTATGAGATTGTGAAAGACCAGATCATTTCCGTAGAGGTGGCCGGCGCCGGATTTGCCGCCGCAATTGCCCTGGCTGAACGCTTCCACGGGCAGGAAATAAGTTCGGCAGCTGCGCTGTTCGCAGCGGGCATTGAAGTGGCAAAACAAGAAAAAGTGAGTACACAGCCCGCCATGACGGTTGAACAATTGGCAGAAGTAGGTGCCCTCAGTCACAAGGTTTATGAGACGCTGGCCGTGCAGGCAGAGGGTTGGCAGCAGCGATCTTTTTTTGAGAAGCAGTGGGTTATTCGGGATTTCAAGAAAGTAGCTGGTATGCCCGTCGAACGATGGCTGGAAATTTTGGCCCAGTTAGAACGCAGCGCCGAACAGAAGGATAGTGCGGCCGTGTTATCAGGACGTATCCCTCTAACCATGCTGTCAGATTACTATGCCCATTTACAGGAGTTAGCCAAAGGGTATGTCAAAGAGCCGGAGCAACTGGAACAACAACTGCAAACGGTGCAAGAGTGGCAGCATGATGTGGAATCACTGACCGCTTTGTTAATCACAAATGGCGCTCAGCAGTTAGTGTAGAGATACCAGCCAGCAGAGCACGGCCGTAACCCTCCACTTTACTTATCCCACAGATGGTCAAACTCGTACCTTGAACGGGTACAGGAACTATTTACCCACCGATAATCGAAAGAATGAGCTTCTAAATCCGCACTACGCTGGCAAGAATGCAACCCATCTTTTTGGAGAGCGGCTTATGACCACAATCCCTATTCGAGATGTAAACCTCCTACGTTGAAGTCATGGGGCAGGGGTATCCGCTGTTGCTGATGCATGGCGGCCCTGGGGCCGATCACACGACCTTGCTGCGGCTACGACCGTGTGCCGACCAATTCACCCTCATTTTTTATGACCATCGCTGTAACGGCCGTTCTACCGGCGCCGACGTCTCCTCCATGACCTGGGAGAACCTGACGGCCGATGCCGAGGCGCTGCGCCAGATGCTGGGTTTTGAGCAGTGGGCCGTTCTCGGCCATTCCTTCGGCGGCATGGTCGCCCTGGAGTACGCGCTGCGTTATCCGCAAAGTCTCTCGCATCTGCTCTTGATGGATACCTGCGGCGATAGTTGTTGGGCGCAGCGCCACGCGCCGGAACTTCTGGCAAAACGCGGCTACAGTGCGACGGCCGTGCAAACAGCGCGCCGTTTCTTCAACGGTCAACTGACGCCGGGCGAGGTTCTGCCTGCCTTGCTTAAATTTGGCAGCGCCTACACCTACCGCCTCAACATTAAGGCGTTGGTTTCTGGGTTCCGGGTGAAGCTGCGGCCTAAAGCTCAAATCTTTGGTTTCAGCCAGTTGCTCCCCGGCTGGACGGTGATGGATCGGCTCGGCGAGATTAAAGTGCCGACGCTGGTCTTGGCTGGACGTGATGACTCTCAATTTCCGCCAGAACACCAGGCCATCCTGGCCGATAGACTGCCCCAGGCGCAGTTGGAGATTATCGAACGTGCCGGGCACAATGCGCCAATCGAACGGCCGGCCGAAGTGATTCAGATAGTCAGGCGCTTTTTGCACACCCCAATCCCGGCTGTTCTGCCTGAGGGTACCGTATGATGAATGAAAAAATCAGCCCCTATCATATTGTTGAGTTTCCACCGGAGCGGCGGGGGATGCCCAGCTTCAACGAAATGTATTGGCGAAAGCACTGCATGTATGGCCTGCTAGAAGTGGATGTCACGGCCGTCCGGCAGTTCATAGAAGATTACAAGGTGCAGACCGGTGAGAATCTGTCCTTCACCGGTTATCTGGCCTTCTGTCTGGCCGGCGCTGTGGACGAGAACAAGGTGGTACAGGCGCGCCTGAAAGGCCGCAAGCAGTTGGTGATGTTTGATGATGTGGACGTGGGTTTAACGGTCGAACGGCAGAAAGGCGAAAAGCGCGTCCTGATGGGGCATGTCGTCCGAGGCGCGAACCACAAGACATACGGGCAAATTCATCAGGAGATCCGCCAGGTGCAGTCTGAACCGGTACCGCCGGATGCCGGGCTGCCTTCCTGGTTCCAATCCGCTTTGCGGCTGCCCTGGCCCTTGTCCGGGTGGTTCCAGGCGTTGATCCGCATAGTCATGCGCCGCGACCCGACGATTTTTGTCTCGCTGGCCGGTACGGTGAGCATCACGGCCGTAGGCATGTTTGGCAAAGGGCAGGGCGGTTGGGGGATTGTCCCCCTGCCACACGCACTGGGCCTGGTGGTGGGCAGTATGTCCTGGAAGCCGGCGGTGGTAGACGGCCGTATCGAACCCCGTGAAATTCTCAACCTGACCGTGGTGTTTGATCATGACGTGATTGACGGCGCACCCGCTACCCGTTTTGCCCGCCGCTTAGTTGAACTGATCGAATGTGGATATGGATTGGCCGATGAACAAGATTCCTGACAGTTTCCTTGACCTGATCAACTGCCCGCCGGTGGCCGCCCTGACCACGATGATGCCCGACGGCCGTCCGCAAACCACTGTTGTCTGGTGTGATTTTGATGGCGTCTATGTGCGGGTGAACACCATGCGCGGCTTCCGCAAAGAGAAAAACATGCGCGCCAACCCCAAAGTGACGCTCTTGTGTTTTGATCCCCGTGAGCCGCTGCGTTCGCTGGAAGTGCGCGGTCAGGTGATAGAGATGACGGAGGACGGCGCGATGGCCCATCTGGACAGCCTCTCGGAGAAATACACCGGCGCCAGACCCTATTTTGGCGGATGTGTGCCGGCAAAGTTGAAGGAAACGGAAATTCCCGTGTTGTGCCGCATCCTTCCCGGCCACGTTGTCACGTTAGACGCCCGCAAAAAGGAAAAAGCCCATGGACCTGCCCATTCCTAAAAGCCATCGTGATTTGTTTACGCGCCCCATTCATGGTGTCCTGACGACGCTGATGCCGGATGGACAACCGCAGTCCAGCCTGGTGTGGTGTGATTTTGATGGCGAAACCGTTTCCGTCAATACGACCTGCGAACGACAAAAAGGGAAGAATATGCGGTGCAACCCCCACGTCTCATTGCTGGTGGTTGACCCCGAAGACACCAGCCGATACATCGAGATTCGCGGTGATGTGGAAATTGTCCGTGACCACGCCATCGAACATCTGGATCGGGTCACACGCAAATACACCAGCCACCCCGAATTTTACGGTTACGTTTATCCCAGAGAGAAACAAGAGCAGGAGACACGCATCATTTGTCTAATTCACGCCCAAAAAATAACGCTGGATGCCATTCACAGATGACAAGTGCAATGAGGAGTGTGGGACGCCCACGTCCCACGCGGAGTACGCCCACGTGCCCCACTCCTCTGGTAAAAGTGAAGATTACCTATCAGGTGAAAGTGCCATGCCAAAAGAGACAAACAGTTACGAACAGTTGATTGAACGATTTACCGCCTGGGCCGGGCAGGAAGAGAACGTGCGGGCGGCGATTATCATTGGCTCGCGGGCGCGCACGGACCATCCGGCGGACGAATGGTCTGACCTGGACATCATCCTGTTGGCGCGTGATCCGGCCGTTTACTGGCAAACGAAGGAGTGGTTGACGGCCGTAGGCACACCCTGGTTACATTTTGTGGAGCGGACGCCGGACGGCCGTAGCATGGAACACCGTGTCTTGTTTGCCGGAGGGTTAGATGTGGATTTTGCCCTCAGCCCGGCGGCTGGCTTCCGGCAGATGCTCGAAGGGGATATTCCGTCTGATATGGCCGGCACCATTCGCCGAGGTATTCGTTTCTTGGTGGATAATGATAATCTGGCTGTGCTGCTGCTTGATCCCAGCCCTGCCGCGCCGCTGCCCCAGCCACCGTCGGAAGATGAATTCCTCAATCTGGTACACAACTTCTGGTATCACACCCTCTGGACAGCCAAACATTTGCGGCGCGGTGAACTATGGTGGGCCAAAGCGGGCTGTGACATGCACCTGAAAGGTCTATTGCAGCAGTTGTTGGAATGGCACGCCAGGGCGACTAGAGGCCAAAACACCGACACCTGGCTGCGCGGCCGATTCCTGGAAGAGTGGGCTGACCCCCGCGCGGTGACGGCTCTGCGTGCGGCCTTTGCCCATTATGCTGCAGAAGACATATGGCGGGCGCTGCTGGCGACGATGGATTTGTTTGCCTGGCTGGAACGGGAAACGGCCGTAGCCCTCCACTTTACTTATCCCACAGACGGTCAGTCCCAGACTATTGCCCAGGTACACACGCTGTTCGCTGCCAGGTAAGCCATGCCATTGTCGAGTTTAGTATCTTGCATCACGCCCTAAGCATTACATTCGTCACTGGTTCTTCCCCTCCCATCTCCCCTACCATGTAGCCTGGTATATAATGGCCTTTTCCGGGAAGAAACCATGATGGCAGATGTGAACAATCAGGAACGGGCGTCGCCGTTTTCCTTTGCTTTGTCCGAATCGCAAACGGTCACAGAAAGCCCGCTGTTACACACCAAACTGCGGATTCCCGTTTCTACCCCCACCTTACTTTCCCGGCCCCGTCTCACCGACCAGTTAAGCCTGCAACCCAATGGTTATCTGACATTGTTATGTGCCCCTGCCGGTTTTGGCAAAACCACACTGGTCATAGATTGGCTTCGGCAGCAAAAGTTTCCGGCTGCTTGGTTGACGCTTAACGAACAAGACAACGACCCCATCCTGTTCTGGCGCTACCTGGTGACGGCGGTACAACAGGTGGATGCCCGCCTGGGTATGCGGGCACAGGCGGCACTGGCTGCACCCGCCAGAATGTCAATAGACACGGCCGTGACCATACTCATCAACGACATCACCACGTACATTCCCCCAGACACCATGCTCATCTTGGTAGTGGATGATTTCCATTGGATTCACAATGCCGCTATTCACCAAAGTCTGAACTACCTGCTGCAACACCAGCCACCACAACTACACCTGGTCTTGCTCACCCGCGCCGATCCTGTTTTGTCGCTGGCCCGGCTGCGTGTAGAAGGGCGATTACTGGAGCTGCGCGCCGCCGATCTGTGCCTGACAACGCCGGAGATAGCCGCATTCCTCACACAAAAAATGGCCCTGGATGTTCCGGAAGATGTACTTGATCTCTTAGCAGAACAAACGGAAGGATGGGCTGCCGGGCTGCAATTGGCCGCTCTCTCTTTACGCCAGCGCGGAGCGGTTGACGCTGTACGGCTCATGCAAACTATCGCCGGCGCCCGGCAGCACATCTTTGCTTATCTGATGGAAGAGGTGCTGGCCCACCTACCAGAGGAAGTACGCCAGTTTTTGCGGCAAACGGCCGTCCTCCCCGAATTTTGCGGCTCGCTGTGTACGGCCGTTACCGGTCAGGCAAACGCCGCCCATTTGCTCACCCAACTGGCCGCCGAAAACCTCTTCATCACCCCGCTAGACGACCAGGGAGAATGGTACCGTTACCATCCCCTCTTTGCCGAAGCGTTAAGCGCCAACCTGGATGAAACGGCCCAACGCGCCTGCCACCGGCGCGCCGCCTGCTGGTTTGCCGAACACCAATACGCCCAGGATGCCATCCGCCATGCCCAGGCCGCTCAGGATTTCGAATTGATGGCCTCCTTGCTCAGCCAGACATACAAAACCTTCCTGGCACACGGCCTGTTGGTTTCTGTCCACCGATGGTTTGACGCCATCCCCCTCGCCTACCAAACACCGCGTCTACAACTGGTATCGGCCTGGGCCAAAGTGTATGAAAGCAACGAAACAGAACTCAACCAGATAATCGCCAATATCACCGCCCAATTTTCCGAACAGCCCCCCGATCCGGCGCTACAAGGTGAAATGCAGGCCGTACAGGCCATTTACGCCTCCCTTTACGGCCAACCGACACAGGCCATCATCCTGGCTCACCAGGCCTTGCCCCAGATTGCTCCAACCGATCACCTTAGCAAAGCGGCTGCCTACCATGCCCTGGGTAATGCCTACCGGTATCTGGGCGAACTGGATGCCGCTTACACCGCCTACACTCAGGCTAAACAACAATTCGATAGGATGGGCAATATGTATATGGGGCAGCTCCCCCTGTACCGCATGGCCCACATACAAATTTTGCAGGGGCGGCTGCATCTGGCCTGGCAAACGTATGAAACCGTGCGCCAGCGGGCATTAGCCACCGGGGCTGAACCGTTGATCGCCATCGGCGAAATTTTCGGCCATCTCAGCGATTTACACTGGGAATGGAATGATCTGGCGCAAGCGGTGGCCTTTGCCGAACAAGAGATCGAGTTAGCGCAAATGGGGCACTTTTTGCTGGCGCTGGTGGACGGTTACGAGAAGTTGGCTGCGGCAAGAGCCGCTCTGGGAGAGACCCAGGCGGCACAGAGCGCGTTGAACCAGGCCATGCAAACGGCCGTACAACTGCAATCCCTGCCTCATACCGCCCAGGTAGCCCTGACCCAGGCGCGGCATGACCTGGCCTGGGGTAATCTGGCTGCCGCCACTACCTGGGCCGCCGGTTTTGCCCACCAACGGCAAAACAATACCTGCCCCCTGCAACCCCTGGTCATGAAGACCGCCGAAGTGCTGCTGGCGCGGGTCTGGTTGGCGCAAGGCCAGACCACTGCCGCCCTGGAACTGCTGCAAGATATAACACCACCGCTTGAATCGGCCGGGCGTATGCGGCTGGTCGTCGAGGCGCTGATCTTGCAGGCGTTAGCCCAGACGGCGCTGGGGCAAGGGGCTGCTGCGGAACAGGCCATCACCCAGGCCCTGACCCTGGCCAAAGCGGAAGGGTACATCCGCGTTTTTGTGGAAAATGGCGCGGCCATCGCCCCCTTGTTACAGCAAGTATCCCCTTTATTCCCTGACTATGTGCCCCAACTGTTGGCGGCTTTGCCACCGGCAGGCGCCAACCGACAAATGCCCGATAAACAGACCATGCTGCTGGATCCACTCACCGACCGCGAACTGGAAATTTTAACCCTCATGGCGCAGGGACATTCCAACAGTCAAATTGCCGACAGCCTGGTGATCAGCGTGGGCACGGTGAAAGGACACGTGAACCACATCCTGAGCAAGCTGGATGTGCAAAATCGTACCCAGGCCGTCGCCCGCGCCCGTGAACTTCATTTGCTCAATTCGTGACAATCTGCCACCAATAACGGGCAACTCAACAAGGGCAACCTGCTACCCCATTTGTTACGTGTATAATTCACGGCATGAATAAACCGCCGGATGATGCTTCCCTTGTGAGCCAACCCAATCGCGCACAGCCTATCGGTTATACGTCGCTGGCAGAAGCCGGGCGGCAGGCTAACCAGATTGCCGGGCAGGCAGTCTTTCAGCGCTACCTCAGTGAAAAGTCAGCCAATACGCTCAAGCGACACGGCCGTGACCTGGAACTGTTCGCCGAATACCTGCTAGACGTGGGCGTCATGCCCGAACGCGGCGCCGATTTTCAAACCAACCCCCTCGCCTGGCGCGGCGTCACCTGGGGGCTGGTAGAAGGTTTTGTGCAATGGCTGCTGCGCCAGGGATATGCCATTTCCTCAGTTAATGCCCGGCTGTCTACCGTCAAGGTCTATGCGCAGTTGGCCGCCCGCACCGGCGCATTGGACCAACAGGAAGGGCTGCTCATCCAGACGGTGCGCGGTTTTTCGCGCACGGGGCAGCTCAATGTGGACGAACAGCGCCCCCAAACGCGCATTGCCGATGTGACCTACGCCTATAAACCCGAAGGTAAACGACACAGCGTTGTCGTTGAACGGCGCTCCACCAAAAAGGCCGAACCCACCATTCTGACGCCGGCGCAAGCCGATGCGTTGAAGCGCGTGCAAAACAACTCCCCCCAGGCCTGGCGGGATGCCCTGCTCATGTGCCTGCTGCTGGATCATGGGCTGCGCGCCAGTGAGGTGGCGCTGCTGAAAGCGGCGAATTTTGACCAGGAGGGGGGCACATTTACCTTCTACCGCCCCAAAGTGAAAGGCACGGCCCACGAATGGACCACCCATGCCATGTCGCCGGTCACGTATCCCATTCTGCGCCATTATTTATCCAGCCACTATCCGGCCGATCTGCTGCCGGACGGGGCGCTCATTCTGGCAACCACACGCCTGCTAAAAAATGGCGAAGGCGGGCAGCTTCTCGGTGAACCGTTGAATCGGGTGCGCGTCAGCGAGAGGGTCGCCTGGTTGGGACGGCAGGCTGGCATTGTGCCGCTGTCGGCGCATGACTGCCGCCATTACTGCGCCACCCAAATGGCGCGGCTGGGGTATGGCGTGGATGAGTTGATGGCCTGGTTTGGCTGGACAAATGCACAAACGGCCGTGCGCTACATCACCACCGCTGAAGTGCAAACACGACATAAAGGATAGAAAGGCATGATGCGTGATGCGTGACAAGTGAGACATCACGCATGGCGCATCACGTGTCACTATGAAAACAAGCGATTTTGCTTACGATCTACCACCCGAACTGATTGCCCAACGGCCGTTGCCGCAGCGTGACGCCAGCCGTTTGTTGGTACTGCACCGGAATGACGGCCGTATGCAGCACCAACAATTTACCGACATCCAACACTATCTGCGGCCCGGCGACGTGTTGGTAGTGAACAACAGCCGGGTGATGCCGGCCCGCTTGTACGGCCGTAAGGTAAGCGGTGGGCAGGTAGAAATCCTGCTGCTGTCCCAATTAGATGACACCCGCTGGCAGGCATTGGTCGGCGGCAAACGGCTGGGCGCAGGCGCAGAAATCCACATCACCGGGCATGATGGTGAAGAAACAGCGTTTAAGGTGGTGGTCACGGCCGTGTTAGATGGCCCGCGCCGTGAGCTGCAATTCAACTATCCCATCCACGATTTTTTGAATGAACTGGGGCATACACCCCTACCCCCTTATATCCATGAAATATTGGCGGACGCGGAACGGTACCAGACCATCTATGCCCATCCGCCTGGTTCGGCGGCTGCGCCCACAGCGGGTTTGCATTTTACGCCGGAATTATTATTGGCTATACGCAATTCTGGCGTCATATTGGAAACTGTCACCCTGCATGTGGGGCTGGATACTTTCCAGCCGGTGGCGACGGAGTATGTCAGTGACCACACCATCCACAGCGAATGGGCCAGCCTGACGCCAGAAACAGCCCGGCGCATTAACGAGGCCAAACTGGCGGGGGGGCGTATTGTGGCGGTGGGCACAACGGCCGTGCGCACCCTGGAAACAGCCGCCTGCCGCAGCGCCGGCCTCACCGGCAGCCTGCAAACCATCAGCCAGCGTGACGCCAGCGGCGAAACCAGCAATCTCTGCCCCTGGCGACCGGTGATGGCGTTTGAAGGCGCTACCGACCTTTTCATCCACCCAGGCTACCGCTTCCGAGCGGTAGATATGATGATCACTAATTTCCATTTACCACAGTCCAGTTTGTTGATGTTGGTGTCCGCTTTTGCCGGGCAGGACATGATTCGGCAGGCCTATGAGACCGCTATCGCCGAACAGTATCGCTTTTTCTCTTTTGGTGATGCGATGTTGCTTGTGTAAGTCAATTTATTGGTCTGGCTTACAGTTCCTCATGCCCGATTCCACCTTGCTCCTTTATTCAATCATCGCTGCGGCGCTTCCCACCTTGTTTTATGTGGGCATCATTTACTGGGTGGATCGCTATGAAAAAGAACCTGTCTGGTTGCTGGCTGCCACCTTCTTTTGGGGAGCTATACCCAGCGTACTGCTGGCATTCCTGCTGAATACGCTTTTAGGACAGCCGCTTTATACGCTGATGAGTGATGGGCCGTATGCGGACACGGCCGTTGCCATTTTTGTAGCCCCTCTGGTGGAAGAGAGCGTCAAGGGACTGGCGCTGGTGGCAATCTTCCTATTCTGGCGGCAGGAAATTGACAGCCCGTTGGATGGCATCATCTATGGCGCTATGGTAGGGTTGGGGTTTGCCATGGTGGAGAATATCTACTACTTTATGACCGAGTATTGGCTGGGGGGCACGGCGGCCTGGGGAATCAATGTGTTTTTGCGCACGGTCATTTTTGGGTTGAACCATGCCCTCTTTTCCAGCTTCACCGGCCTGGGCATTGCCGTTGCCCGCCTTTCGCCCCGGCTGGCAGTTAAATTCGCAGCGCCGGTTTTGGGTTGGGGCACGGCCGTGTTCCTCCACTTCATGCACAATCTCACCGTAGCCACCGGCGGCGTACTGGTTTGTTTCAGCTTTGTCTTCGATTGGGGCGGCGTCTGCCTGATTTTGGTCATCATTCTGTGGGCTTTGCTGCAAGAACAAAACTGGATTAAGAAATATCTGGCCGATGAAGTGGCCCAAAACACCCTCACCGTGAACCAATACCGGCTGGCCTGCTCCGGGCATCAGCGAATGTTATTCAACCTGGAAATGCTGCTAAACAAAGGGTGGCGCGCCAACCGGCGGGCCAACCACTTTTTTCACCGGTGCAGCGAGCTTGCCTATAAAAAGCACCACCATACCTTGTTTAACGACAAACAAAGCGCGGCAGCGATTCACAAACTGCGGCGCGAAATCCATGATCTCAGCCAGTTTTTACTGTAATTGGGGTATGGGGATATTGATTGTGCCAACATCCCTATTTTACTCTATCGCCGACAACCAGCCATTTTGCACCCGCGCATACAGATCAGCCAACGTGCCCTGGCCCGCTAACAAATTGGCGTCAGGAGCAGGGTCGGCCGAGGGGGGCGTCCAGAATGTGTGCATACCCAGCGCCGCTGCCGGTGTTATGTCGTTTGCCCAGCTATCGCCCACCATCAGCGCCTTGTCCGGCGCGCAGCCAATCCGCTGCAAAATTTCGGCGTAATACAGACTGTGCGGTTTGGTGGCGTGCATGTTTTCCAATGTCGTTACCAGGGCGAAGTTAAAATCCGTAACCGGCGTGCCGGCCCAGGCCAACCGCTGCTCGATGGCGGCGCGTGGGAACAAGGGATTGGTGGCAACGACCACCTTGAATCCGGCATCCAGGCAGGCTTGCACCAGCGGGCGGGCCGACGGCCGTACCACTGTTACCGCCTGCAATTGGGGAAACACCTCTTCATAAAAACGAGCGAAGAAGGGTTCGGCGACGGCCGTGTTCAACCCCGTCCGTTCTGTAAATGCTTCCCAAAAGACCTCATAATTCGTCCGGGTTCTGTCCACATTCTGAATGGTTATCCTGGTACAGGTCAGCAGCGCCTGGATTAATTGTTCCGCCGGTAACAGTTCCGCCGCAAACGCCCCCAACAGCTTAAAATACCGGGGCACAAACGTATCCACATCATTCCCCAGCAACGTATCATCCAGATCAAACAACACAGCTTCAATCATCATTGAGTTCTCCCCCTTGCCGATACCCGATACCCGATGCCCGATAACGGATTACCGATTACCGATTACCGTCCCTACCCCTCGCCAAACAACTCCCGCAGCCCCGGTTTTTCCAGGGCGCACTGTTTACAACCCACCTGCGGTTCCGGCACATCCACCAGATGTTTGCTACAAAATGCATTCACTTCCATGCGCCGGTTCATGCCCATGATCCCCACCTTGATCCCCCCTTCCAATACCAGATTGGGGCTGCTGTTTGCCAGCAAAATTTCGGGGATGGGGCATGTCTGGCAATCGGTCGGCTTCCACGGTTTTGACTTGGGGTTGGCCTGCACAATGCGGCACTCTTGTAACGAATGGCCTCGATGAAAATCTTGATAATAAAAACGACACTCTTTTCCCGCCGGTGTAATCATACGATA
Source organism: uncultured Chloroflexota bacterium (assembly GCA_900696625.1). Classification (GTDB taxonomy): domain Bacteria; phylum Chloroflexota; class Anaerolineae; order Promineifilales; family Promineifilaceae; genus CAADGU01. The sequence continues at coordinate 12,023 of CAADGU010000068.1, forward strand.
GTTGTAACCCGATTCGGCAAATCGCGCTACCCTTTTTTGATGGCCTCGTTATACTACAATGTTATGAATAATCTATCGCTGGCTAACATTCACGTCCTGATTGTGGAAGATGATGAAAACAATCGCATGGTGACGCGCAAACTGCTGCAAGTGGAGGGCGTCAATGGCGACAATATCTTTATGCTGCCAGAGGACCCGCTGCCTTTTCTGCGCTCCCACCTGACGCCGGAAATAGACCTGGTCTTGCTCGATTTACAGCTACCGGGCAAAGATGGGTATACCATTCTGGCGGAAATGCGGGCGAACCCTCTCCTGGCCCACATTCTGGTGGTAGCCGTCACGGCCAACGTGATGCGCGAAGATGTGGAACGCGCCCGCACGGCCGGTTTTGACGGCTTCCTGGGCAAACCGATCAACGGCCCTCTGTTTGGCGAGTATATCCAGCGAATTCTCAATGGGGAAAAGGTGTGGGCGCCAACTTAGATAATTGGTAATTGGGTAATTGACAATTTATCCCCCCGTCACGGCCGTGAGTACAATCAGCAAAATCCAGGCGATGTTGGCGTAAATGGCGAGCCAGCCAAGCGCACTGCCCAGGCTGGCGCGGGTGCGCCCGCCGGCGTCCACCGCCGCCCGTAAGTTCATATACCAGGCCGCCTGCCGCGCCCGCGAAATGGCCTGAATGCCCAGGAAAATAGCCGGGGCAATACCCACCAGGGCGCTGAGACCAATTTTTAGCGGCGTCACCCAGGCCGCCAGTTTTTCTAGAAAGGAGAGGGAACTGTCATCCAACAGCACCGGCAGCACCAATACCAGGAACGGCACCAGACTCAAGGCCACAGCCACCAGGCCAAACGTCAGGCTGGAACCGGCGGCCTGGCTGGCCCCGGTACGCAGTTCGGGTTGAACGGCTTCTAAGGTCAACGGCCGTCCACAATTCCCACAATACAAACTCCCCTTCAAAATCGTTGCCTGGCAGCCTTCGCACACCTGCAAATAGGCTGTGCGGTCCGTAAAAACCGCCGGATCAATTTTGATCTCCACCATGCGATCCTGCGGGTTTTTCACCAGCACACCGGGGTTATCCGGAATGGGCATACGCGCCAGGGCATTGGCTTCTTCGGCCGTGACCAGGGCGCTGCTTTCCGTTTCCCCAGCGGGGATAACGGCCGTGCCCGTGCTGCTGCCCCCCGGCAGCAAATTTTTAGCTTTGTTGATCAACTGGCTGCGGCGCGCCTGCCCTTCTGCCTGCCGCTGCATGTCAATCCACTGCATGGTGGCATTGGCATGAACTTTGGAGCCATCACGCACATAGTTACTGACCAGATTCAGGAATTCATGGGCGCGTCCGGGGTCGGGCGCTTCCACTTCTAGCTGGCAGGTATCGGCAAACGGCCGTACCCGCACCACCATCTCCTCTTTTTGCAGCCCCATCCGGCGCGTCACCGTGGCCACAATCACGCCGCTCTCTTCGTTGTACGCCTGCAACTTCGCGCCCATGTTCGCCAGCGCAAACAGGCTGCTGCGCATGATGACGGTAGCGGTTAC
>CAADGU010000069.1 GCA_900696625.1 uncultured Chloroflexota bacterium
GGCGACCGCTGGGGCGCTAAGCGCGCCTACATGGTCGGCCTGCTGGTCTATGGCGCAGGTTCGTTGACCACGGCGCTTTCGCCCACACTCGCCGTGCTGCTGGTGGGCTGGTCGTTTGTGGAAGGGTTTGGGGCGATCCTGGTCATCCCGGCCATTGCCGCCCTGACCGCCGCCACCTATTCGGGCCGCCAACGCGCCCTGGCCTATGGCATTCTGGGCGGCGTCAGCGGCGCGTCGGCGGCGCTTGGCCCGCTGATCGGCGGCTGGGTCACCGCCAACTACACCTGGCGCATCGTCTTTGCCGGGGAAACGGTGGTGGTGCTGGCGCTCATGCTGTTTTTGCGGCTGATTCCTACAACACCAGGCCGCCAGAGCAAACTGGACACAACCGGCGCGGTTCTGTCTGCCGCCGGTCTGGGGATGGCCGTGTTTGGCATCCTCCGCTCCAGCCAATGGGGCTGGATTGCACCCAGTGCGTCAGCGCCGTTCACGCCGTTGGGGTTGTCTCCCGTCTTTTGGCTGATTACCGTCGGCCTGGTACTGCTTGGGGTCTTTATGCGCCACGAGCAAGCCTTGATCGCGGCCGACAAAGAGCCGCTGCTCGACGTGCGACTCCTGCAAATCCCGCCCCTGCGGGCCGGCCTGACAACCCTGCTCTGCCAGCAGTTCATCATCATGAGTACCTTTTTTGTGCTCCCCCTCTATCTGCAAACGGTCTTGGGTTACGATTCGCTGGAAACCGGCATTATTTTGCTTCCCTTATCCACATCGCTGTTCATATTTGCCCTGGGCGGGGCGCGGCTGTCGGCGCGTTACGCACCCCGGCGTATCGTGCTGGCCGGCCTGCTGGCCATGCTCAGCGGCGAAGTCTTGCTGATCGGGTTCACCGGCCCTGATCTGCACTCGGCCGGTTTTGCCGTCGCGCTGGCGTTAGTTGGCGCTGGTTTGGGTTTGCTGGCTTCTCAATTGGGCAACGTCATCATGTCTTCTGTTCCCGCGCAGCGGGGCAGCGAGGCGGGCGGCCTGCAGGGAACGGCGCAGAATCTGGGAGCCTCGTTGGGCACGGCGCTCATTGGCTCGATCCTGATCGCGTCATTGGTTACTAACTTTCAGAAGGCAGTCATAACCGATCCGGCGTTGGCGGCCATTGCGCCAGAACTGGCGGCCCAGGCCGAGCAGAACGCCAACTTTGCGAGTATCGAGGATGTGACGCTGGCAGCGGAGGCAGCCGGGTTGAGCGATGCGGAGGTGGCGGCTATCACCACACAATATGGCGAGGCGCAGATCACGGCGCTGAAGTCAGCGTTTGCGGCCATTGCCTTGTTTGCCCTGCTGGCGCTGTGGTATGTGCAAAAGCTGCCGGCTATGGCCGTGGGCGAGACACCGGCGGATATGGTTTCCCACCCGGCGGCAAACGGGTAACTGCGCATGATCAGGAAGACGGTCGTTTCTGCAACCGGCTCATTCTGCGTAAAAGGAGGCAAAACAAGGACAAAAGCATAAAAAGAACGATGTGAAGATGATGGTAACGGCCGTTAGACCATAGCTGTGATCGAGCGAAACTCAGAAACAAACAATCGCTCAACACGCATAGGAGAAAATAGAAAATGATCAAACATGGACCAGTTGATGTAGTTGTTCTGGCGCTTGGCGAGCCGCGTTTCGACGGCAGCATCCTGACGGAACTGGAACGGCAGGCGGCTACCGGCACGATCCGGGTGCTAGACGCCATGGTATTGTACAAGCAGGAAAATGGGCAGTGTGTGCGTCTCGATCTCGAAGATTTTTCGCCGGAGCAGAAAGCCAAAGTCGGCTTTATTGAAACGGGGACACGTGGTCTTTTTGACTCCGACGACGCCGAAACATTGTGGGAAGGGATGGTCCCGGATTCGGCCGTCATTGCCCTGGCCATCGAACATACCTGGGCCGTGGCCCTGGTGAACGCGATGGTGGATAGTGGGGTCGAAGTGGCCCTGAATTTCCGTGTACCTGCCCCTATTGTGGATGAGGCTTTTGCCTCTCTCACAGCCAACGAATAATAAGGAGAATAACATGCCAGGATTAGTCAGAGGGATGGCCCGGACAGCGGCGGTCGTCGGCACCGCCACCGCCACCCGTAATGCCGTTAATCGCCGGCAGGCAGACAAGAATGTCGCTGCCTACTCACAAGCTGTGCAGAATCAGGCCCCGCCGCCCCAGCAGTACGCTCCGCCGCCGCAGGAATACTACGAACCACCCGTACAGGCCCAGCAAGATGATGTAATCACGCAGTTGGAACGCCTGGGCGCACTCAAGGCGCAGGGGCTTATTACCGAAGATGAGTTCGCCGTCCAGAAAGCAAAACTGCTCGGTATGTAATGTGACCTCGTTCCGATCCAGCCTTCAATTAACCCCTGAGGTGGAGACGGGCTGGCGTCTGCATCTCATACACAAGTAAGGAGATTAAGTCATGTGTTGTGCATTTTTAACGCTCGTTTTATTAGGCCCACGCATTTTCGGCGGCTTTTGGTGGATTTTCCAACCCGGGCGCTGGCAGCTTGCCTTTAATAATTGGGGCGGCAGCCTCTGGTGGATCTGGCCGATACTGGGCATTGTCTTCCTCCCCTGGACGACTTTGATGTATGTTATCGTCGCGCCTGGTGGTGTGGTTGGTTGGGATTGGCTGTGGGTTGGCCTGATGCTGGTGGCGGATATTGCGTCTTATACGGGTGGTGTCGGCCGTAAACGCATTCCTGGTTACGAAGGGTACTAATTACATTATAAAGACCAACAACCAACAATAAGAAGGCAAACTTGAAAATCGTTTATGTGAGGCGTGAAGCCTTTTCACGCCTCACATAAATTTCTCTTATTCACCAGGCCGGTATTCCCGTTCCAGGTGGGCGCGGATGTCGGCTTCGGTCAGCCAGACAGGTTTGAGTTGGCGGTTGGCAAAGAGGGGGGCCTGGTCAGCGTAATGGGGCGATTCAGGGTGGGAGGTGGCGCTGCCAAACTGGTGGATGCTCTGGGAGGTCAGACGGCCGTCCCCATCCCACTGCACCAACATCACATACGAATCGCCGACAAAACCGTGTAAACGGCCGTCGTCTTGCAACTGCCCATACACCGCATGAATAATATCCGGGCCGCCGCCCATGCCCACGTCCACACTGCCGCGCACCAGCCGGTTCACCTCCTGCCAGGGCACAGCTACCCGGCCAAAATGTGTCACCAGCCAATCCACCGCCTGCCCAAACGCCGCCTGCGCCTCGGCTAGGGGAATCTCCGTGCCCACCAGCCGTGATGGGTTCAAATCCACCGCGTCGGATTGGTTGAGATAGTAGAAGGTCATCACGATGACGGCCGTCGCCTCACTCTCCGGCGTGGCTTGCAAATCCCAATCGGCTAACAGGTCGGCGGCAGCGGCCACGTTTTCATCGCCCGCCGGCGGATTGGCCGCCAACATTTCCGCCACCCGCGCCACATCTGATTCGGGATGGTAGCCCATGTTGTACTTGATGGTGTTGAATTCTTCCGGCGTAATCGCCTGGTTAGCCGTAAATAAATCCAGGAGTTGCAGCGCCCGGTTGGTCATAAAATTCTCAATGCCAAATACCGGCGAATAATCAGCAGCGGTTGGATTTTCCGGGCCGATGGTCGTTTGAAAGGGGGTGCTGTTGGCGTTTTGCACAAAACCGGACGCCGGGTTCAACACCTGCGGCAGGTCGTCAAAGGGTAGATACGCTGTCCATAGCGTTTCCGACGTGTTGCCGGGCAAAATGCCGCGCCAATCATGCCCCTCCGCGCGCAGTGGCAACCGGGCGTTGTAAACGTAATAGATATTGCCCGCCTCGTCAGCATAACCGGTGTTGAACATGGGCAGGCCACCCTCGCGCATGGCCGTTTGCCATTCGGCAAAATTGGTTGCCTTATTCATATGGCGGAACTGGGTAAGCAGGTTCACGTCGCCCATGCTGGCGTAGCGTAAGGCATACGTGCCGTGATCTTGCCGCACGGTTGGCCCATACACCGACCACAACGTCTCCTGCCGCACGGGGATGACCAGACGCCCCACAATCTGCACCCACAGTGTCACTTCACGCACGTCTAAATCCAACCATTCGCCGTCAAAACGGTACTGGTCGGGGTTGTCCGGGTTGATTTCCAGCCGGTAGGTGTCTACCAAATCCGGGTGATTGACGGTGAATGACCAGCCGAGATGCTCGTTGTGCCCCAAAATGACCAGCGGCGAACCGGGAAAGAGGCCGCCGATCACGTTCAGCCCTTCTTTGCTGTGCAAATGGGCTTCATACCAGGCGGCGGGGCCGCTCCAGGGCTGATGGGAATTGATGGCCAACAGCGTTTCGCCATTGGCGGAGCGCACCGGGCTAACGGCAAAAACGTTGGAGCCGTAGGCCGTGTCTACACAAACGGGTGGCAGCAGGCAACTGGACGACTCACTTGGGGCATCTTCTGGTGGCCCGGCAAAGAGGTTGCCCACGGCCGTGTCCAGCCCAAAAAAGACCGGCACCACCAGCATATTGGCCGCCGCAATATCTTCGCCACTCAAGGGGAACAGGTCGGCCGTCAGCACTTCGTCCTCGTGCAAGGCGGCATAATGGTTAATGCCGTCGGCGTAGGCCTGCAAAATGGCGCGGTCTGCGGGGGCCATGTCGGCGTAATGGGCCTCGATGGTGTCCCAGAGGCGCAGCAGGTGGACAAAGTAATCAATGGGGGCGGCGTCACGGCCGTGAACCCGCCCCGCCAGTTGGTTCACCGCCAGTAGCGTGTCTTGAATGGTGACAAAATCATCTTCGGCGTGGGCAAAGGCCAGCCCGTAAGCGGCATCGGCGTCCGTCTGGCCGAAGATGTGGGGCACACCCCATTCGTCGCGCAAGATGGTGGTGTCATAGGTTCCCGGCGGCGGCGCAATGCCATCCAGGTTGATCACAAACGGCCACACCCCTTGCGGCCAAAAAATATACGCCGCCGCCAATGCCACCACCACCACCAGCCCCACCAATCCCTTTTGCCACCATTTCCATCCCTTCATAACATCCTCCTTGTTTGTGACGGGGGGAAGTTTACCGTCTTGGGGGGGAATGGGGCAATCGGAGTAGTGCCAGGCACAGGGCAAACCCGTTTCGGACAACCAAATAATGACGCCCTGTGCCTGGCACTGCCCGACACTACACCACGATATTCACCAACCGCCCCGGCACGATGATGATGTTGTGGGGGGTACGGCCGTTCACGTACCGCTGTGCCTGATTCACCGCCAGTTGCCGGATTTCCGCCTCGGCCATATCGGTGGGGATGGTGATGTGGTCGCGCACTTTACCGTTGATTTGTACGGCCAGGCGTGCGGTCACGGCCGTGGTCAGCGCCTCGTCATAGGTGGGCCAGTTTTGCCGGTGAATGGAGTCCGTGTGGCCCCACACCGTTTGCCATATCTCTTCAGTGATAAAGGGGGCAAAGGGGGCCAGCAGGATGGCAAAACTCTCCAGTGCTTGCTGCCATTGGTCGGCGGGTACATCCCGGTGATCGTGCAGGTAATTCAGGTATTCCATCAGGGCAGCTACGGCCGTGTTAAACCGATACCCTTCCATATCGGCCGTCACCCGCTTGATCACCCGATGCCTTTCTCTCTCAAACTCTTCACTCTCTTTGCCACTTTGCGCCTTTGCGTCAAAACCAGAGTGTGCCAGCCGCCAGAAGCGATCCAGGAAGCGCGTTATACCCCGAATACCCACATCGTCCCAGATCACATCGGCGTCAAACGGCCCCAGGAAAACCACATACAGCCGCAGCGCGTCCGTGCCATGCCGGGCAATCACCTCATCTGGCGTGACCACATTGCCCTTTGATTTAGACATCTTCTGCCCATCCACCGCCGAGTGCAGCATCCCCTGGTTTTTCAGTTCGCTGAACGGCTCCACAAAATCAATCAGACCGGCGTCGGCCATCACTTTTGTCCAGAAGCGGGCATACAGCAGGTGCATAACGGCATGTTCCGCGCCGCCGATGTAGGTGTCTACGGGCAGCCAGCGGGCCGCTGCTTCCGGGTCAAACGGCCGTGCCGCTTCATGCGGGCTGGCAAAACGCAGAAAGTACCACGAGGAGCAGGCAAAACCGTCCATCGTATCCGTTTCCCGCTGCGCCGCGCCGCCGCACTGCGGGCAGGTGGTATTCACCCAGTCTGTGACACGCGCCAGAGGGGAACGGCCGTCGCCCGCCGGGGCAAAATCAGCCATCTCCGGCAGCCGCACGGGCAGGTCAGCTTCGGGCGCCGCCACCGGCCCACAGGTTGAGCAATGGATGATGGGAATAGGCGCACCCCAATACCGCTGCCGGGAAATCAGCCAGTCGCGCAGCCGGTACGTCACCCGTGGCCGCCCCTTGCCCTGCGCGGACAGGTCGGCCGTGATGGCCGTTATGGCCGCAGCCGAATCCATGCCGGTGTAGGGGCCGGAATTGACCAGACGGCCGTAACCCGTGAAACACGCTGTCTCATCCGGCCCCGTTTCATCTGGATTAACCACATTCACTATGCGCAGGTTGTAGGTTTGAGCAAAGGCAAAGTCGCGCTCGTCGTGCGCCGGGACGCCCATGACCGCGCCGCTGCCATAACCGGGGAGTACGTAATCGGCCACCCAAATGGGGATTGGCTCGTCGGTGAAGGGGTGGCGCGCATATAGGCCGGTGAAGACGCCGGTTTTGGCGCGTTCGGTGGACTGGCGTTCGATCTCACTCAGGCGGCGGGTGGATTGGATGTAGTTGGCGACGCCTGCACTGAGCGCAGCCGAAGTGGCCGTGCGCTGCGCCTCTGTCCCAATCTCCCCTACAAGTGGATGCTCCGGGGCCAGCGCCAGGAAGGTCACGCCAAACAGGGTATCGGGCCGGGTAGTGAAGGTGATAATCTCGTAGACATCCGATGTCTTGGGGACATCGGATGTCTCGACGGTGAACAATACCTCCGCCCCTTCGGAACGGCCGATCCAGTTGCGCTGCATCGTTTTGATGCGCTCCGGCCAATTCACCGTGTCCAGGTCGGCGATCAGCCGGTCAGCGTAGGCGGTGATTTTGAAGTGCCACTGCATCAGGTCCCGTTTGCTCACCGGGGAATCACAGCGCCAGCAACGGCCGTGTTCCACCTGTTCATTTGCCAGAATGGTCTGGCACTGGTCGCACCACCACTGGCTGCTCATGGCCTGGTAAGCCAGCCCACGCTTGAACAGCAGCAGGAAAAACCATTGCGTCCAGCGGTAATAGTCCGGGTCGGTGGAGTTAATCTCCCGCGACCAGTCGTAGGAACACTCGACCAGTTGCATTTGCCGTTTGTAATTGGCGGCAAACTGGGCCGTACTTTCGCGGGGGTGGATGTGATGGGCAATGGCGTAGTTTTCGGCCGGCAGGCCAAAGGCGTCCCAGCCCATGGGGTGCAGCACGTTATAGCCGGTCATGCGCTTGTAGCGGGCGGCAATGCAAGAGGGCACATAGTTGCGGCAGTGGCCGACGGACAGCCCTTCGCCAGAGGGATAGGGGAAATAATCCAGAATGGTGTAGTTGGGTTTTTGGGGGTCTTCCCCTGTTTTGTACAGGTCAATGGCCTGCCAATAGGGTCGCCATTTGTTTTCAATGGTGTGAAAGTCGTATTTTTTGTTCATGTCAGGTTCCTCGTCTTTTATCGGTAATCAGTAAACGGTAATCGGTAATCAGTAGTTGAGAGCGCCCGACGCCGGACGGCCGTAACCAACGGCCGTCCCCGCCGGGCGATCTAAGACGAGAAATTGCGCAGTTGAAATCAGATACCACATGATATGTGATTGAGAGATTGGGAGATTAGGAGACTGAATAATCTCTCAGTCACTTAATCTCTCAATCTCCAAATAAAAAAGCCACAGGGCCGGAGCGCCTGTGGCTTATTAAACGAGTGAAAAAGGAGTATATTAAGCCGACCTGGGTGAATTGCTCCAGCAGCTGCGCCAGCAGCCGTTATCTGTGCCGGGTAACAAGAGGCCAGATAAGAAAAGGGATTTGTGGTCAGCTAACAATTGTTTCATGATAATTAACCGAATCTGCAACCATGCCTGATTGCCAACGTAGCAGGAGGGTAGCACAGAGAAATTGGAGCGTCAAGCCCCATTTCCGGCTAAAATCCAACAAGGTGATATTCTTATGACAGAAGAAACAGAAACAAAAACGGCCGTCACCCCCACCCCACCCACAGAAAATGCCAGCGCCTCAGCCACCCCGCCGCCTGCGTCCACCCCCACGCGATCACCATCCCGCCCGGCAGCGGCGGCCCCAACTACACCGGCGCGTGACCCGGTGTTGGAAGAACGTGCCATCCGGCGTGGTTGTTTTTCCATCATTTTTGGCGCGGCTTTGGGGGCCATAGTGGGGGCGGCGTTGACGCTGGCGCTGCTGGCCTGGATGAATAATGGCCTGCTCACCTACAATGACGCCAACGTGACCCTGCGGATGCAGCTTGACGGAGAAATTGCCACCCGCGAGGCGTTGGCCGCCGAGCAAGCCACAGCTATCTATGCCATGGATGAGGCCAGCAACCGGATGAACGAGACGATGGCTACGGCCGAAGCGGATATGGCGGCGCTGCGGGTAACGGCCGTCTACCTGGAAACCCGCATCGCCAGCGCCGGTAACGCCTCCGATACGCTAAATGAGTTTATCAGTGGATTGAGTACCGTTCTCCTGAGCCTGACGCCCGCCCCCACCACCTTGCCAGAGGCCACGCCAACGCCGTAAAAGTAGCAAGTGGCGGGTAGCAAATGGCAAGTCAATCACCTGCTACTTGCTACCTGCCACCTGCTTTAATGTCTGCCACACCTGGTATTCTACGGCCGTATCCTCAAAAGCAAAATAAATCGTGCGCCCTTTGCCCTTGTTGTTTTCTTTGACGCCGCCACCCACCACATAAGTGACCACATCGTCGGCATGGTCTGGCCCCCAGGTGGGCAGGAAAGTAATCGCCAGAGCGCGCAACGGCCGTCGGCCAAAAATCATCCAGCCCGGCCGCACCGCCTGTAATGTCTCTGCCCGGAAAAACTGGTACAGGAATTTTTTTTCATACTCGTTCACTATGACGCCATGTTCACCATTGCCGGAGAGCCAGTATTCGGCCGGGCGCAGCAGCACCGATTGTTCCCGGTCGGCCACGGCAAAGACGCCGGTAGCATAGAGCGGCACGTGCTGGTTGGGCGGCAGAGCGGAGGTGTCAGGGGGGAGAACGGCCGTGTCATCGGCCACAAAACGGCAATAACCCAACCGGGCCGCCCGCCAGTAAGAAAAATAGACCCAGACCAGCAGCAGCAGCGTCAGGGTGAGCATGGGCTGGCCCCAACGCAGCACCAACGTCGCCAAAAAGAGCATCACGGCCGTGAATTTGAGCCAACTACTGATGGTATACCCTAAAAACCGCCGCCGCGTGGTGCGGTAAGTCATGGCAAACGCCCACCCCAGATAAGCATAGTAAATTCGTTTCGGTAATGACAAATTGTGCATAGCTCAATTGTAGCCCACAAAATTGGGATTTATGAATTAGGAATTAGGAAGAGAGCTGCTTCAGTGTCCCCTCACCCCCTTACCCCATGACCCACTACATCACCCACCACTCAGGCGCGCCAAACCCACCAGATGCAATTTCCGGGAAGCGGGCAAACGCTCTTCCAGCCAACACATCAACCGGAACATGGCGGGGTTAAAGGCCAGATAGGTGGGGTCAGGAATCAGGTGTAACGTTTCCAGCGCCAGGTTGCTTTGTTGACATAATTCACGAATTTGAGCGGGCGCATTGGCACGATAAAAGGTGGGAAAGGTATCATCGGGGGCACGGCCGTACAGCCAATCCACCAGCCGCCCCTGCATCCGACCGGCCCGCCCCAGGGCGCGATTGAAGGCAGTTAGGGGGTGACGGCCGTTGGGTGTAATGAAGACAAATGCGCCGCCGGGTTTGAGGATGCGGGACACGGCCGTGAACACCCGCGCCGGTTCCACCAGATGCTCCAATACCCAACTGGCAAACACCAGGTCAAACGAACAATCCCGAAACGGCAGCCATTCACTTTGGCCTGCCACACGGAGCAAATGTAGACGGTGCTCATGGAGAGAAAGCCAATCTGGGTCTACCCCCACCATTTGCGGCAGTGGATGATCCAACTGCTCCACCAACCCGCCGCGCCCACAGCCAAGATCAAGCAAGAGGGTAGACGGCCGTAACTGCTCCCGTACCAGCGCCGCATACACCTCCGTCGCCGGCCGCCACGCTGGCTGCCGCCCCCGGTATACTCCACGCCAGTCATTTTGCTCATCCAAAGACAACATCGGCTCACGGATTACGGATTATGGATTACGAATGACGGGAATGGATGGGAGTCGAACCCACCGCCGCTTGCTCGGCGCAACCGGCCACCAGTTTTGAAGACTGGGGCGCCCACCGGGACACAACCACTCCCACCGGCTAGTTTATCCCCTTCCCACGACGGCGCAAAACTTGACAGCCTCCAAGACCCGAAGGTTTTTTTCTCTGGTTGTTGGCTTATCGCAGCGGGTTAAACCCTTCTTAAACCCTTCGGGTCTCTTGACAGTCCCTACTCGTTTGGATAGAATCCCCCTCGTCGTTAACAACCTGGGCTGGCCGGGATAGCTCAGTTGGTAGAGCACTGCACTGAAAATGCAGGTGTCCCCAGTTCGAGTCTGGGTCCTGGCATTGGGGTTACTTCAACCCACCATAGGCGGGCGTAGTTCAGTGGTAGAACGTCTCCTTGCCAAGGAGAAGGCCACGAGTTCGAATCTCGTCGCCCGCTCTCACACAACCCGGCAGGCGCCCAGCCTGCCGGTTGCATTTACGGCGACGTGGCCAAGTGGTAAGGCAGAGGTCTGCAAAACCTTCATCACCGGTTCGAATCCGGTCGTCGCCTTCTTAAACCCGCCCTTGCTCATGCAAGGGCATTTTTGTATCTGGTTGTAACGCGATCTGACAAATCGGGTTACATTTTAGGAGCAACTACGTGACTTTACCCACCCTTCCCACTTCCATTGAAAATATTGACCCCCATCGTTGGGACTCATTTGCCCCCTACTTTACCGCCCTGCAAGAATATCCGCTCACTCAACAAAATGTTCACGAATGGCTAACCTATTGGTCTGATCTCAGCCGCCTGGTGTGGGAAACAGTCACCTGGGTCTATATTGAAAAATCGCTGGACACAACCGACGTGGAAAAAGAACAAACCTTCCTAGACCTGATCAACCACGTCATGCCCCCGGCCGAAATGGCTGACCAGGCCTTAAAAGAACGCCTGTTGGCGCTGGAACCGGCCGATTTAGGCATACCAGGCATGAATCTGGTCTTGCGCAATTTGCGCAATGAGGCTGATCTTTACCGCGAGGAAAATATCCCCCTGCAAACCGAGGTGAGCAAACTGGACAATGAATACGACAAGATTACGGGGGCAATGCAGGCCAATTGGGATGATGAAGAAAAAAATCTGAGCCAACTGGCTGTTTTTTTGAAAGATAAAAACCGGGACACACGGCAAAAAGCCTGGGATGTAATGTCTGCGTTGTGGTTGGGGCAACGGGAAAACCTGAATCAAATTTATGCGAAGATGCTCAAGTTACGGCAGCAAATCGCGGCCAATGCCGGGTTTTCTGATTACCGGGCGTTTGCTTTCCGGGCGCGGGGCCGCTTTGACTATACGCCAGAAGATTGTGCCATCTTTCACAACGCGATTGAAGCGGTGGCTGTGCCGGCAACGCGGCGAATTCTGGCCAAACGGCGAGAACGGCTGGGGTATGAAAGTATACGGCCGTATGACTGGATTCCTGAACGCAGTTTACTGGTAGATACATTTGACGGCGCTGCCCTCCAACCCTACAAAAATCAAGATGAGCTAATTCAAGGCGGGTTGAATATGTTCAACCGGCTGGATGTGGAACTGGGGCGCTATTTTGCGACGATGGCCGAAGAAGGGCTATTAGACCTGGATACACGGCCAGGAAAGGCGTTAGGAGGCTATTGCAGTACGCTGACGGTGCGGCGACGGCCGTTTATCTTTATGAACGGTACCGGAATGCATGATGATGTACAGACGCTGTTACACGAGGCCGGACATGCCTTCCACGCATTTGAGACAGTCCAATTGCCGCTGGTCTGGCAGATGGACGCGCCTATGGAGTTCTGTGAAGTGGCCTCCATGTCTATGGAACTACTGGCAGCGCCCAATTTAACGCAAGCAAACGGCGGTTTTTACACCGATACGGATGCCGCCCGCGCCCGGCTGGAACATCTGGAAAATATCATCACCTTTTTGCCCTATATGGCGGTGGTGGATGCGTTTCAACACTGGGTCTATACCCACCCGGAAGAGGCGCTCGACCCGGCGAATTGTGATGCGGCCTGGGATGCGCAATGGCAGCGGTTTATCCCGGACATGGATTGGACGGGGTATGAAGAAGTGCGCCGGAGCGGTTGGCACCGTAAACCCCATATTTTTGGGACACCGTTTTACTACATTGAATATGGCATGGCTTCGGTGGGGGCAATGCAGGTATGGCGGAACGGCCGTCAAGACCACAATGCCGCCCTGGCAGCCTATCGGCATGCCCTCTCATTAGGCGGCACGCAGACTTTACCGGCCTTATTCGCCGCTGCAGGCGCTGAATTCCGGTTTGATACTCCCATGCTCACGGAACTGATTGGGCTGGTGGAGCAGGAAATTGAGACGTTAGAGGCAGCGTTAGCGTGAGCCGTAAGCCGTTATCCGTGAACCATAAACCGTGAACCGATGTCGGATTCCCGTTAGCACACCCCGGCAAAACAGGATATTATCAAAAATATAATAAAAATCCGGGAGTAATCGCTATGCAACCCAGCGCCGCGATGCGCGAATACCTGGCCGAAATTTATCGCCTGGAAGAAGAAACAACCACCGTCAGCACCACCAGCCTGGCAGACAGGTTAAATGTCTCCGCCCCGGCCGTGCCTCGTATGCTCAAACGGTTGCGTAATGCTGGTTATGTCAAGCATGTTCCCTACCAGGGCTTTGAACTGACGGAATTGGGCCGCCAGGAAGCATTGAAAGAAATTCGCCGTCATCGCATTCTGGAAGTATTCCTGGTTAACGTGATGGGGTTTAGCTGGGATGAAACGCATGAACTGGCCGATGAGATGGGTAAAGGGCTCAATGATGCCATTACGCAGCGTATGGCCGCCATGACCAACTACCCAAGCCGCTGCCCCCACGGTGAACCAATTCCCGATGACAACGGCCTACTGCCGCCTATTGTGGATAGCTGCATTATGAACCTGGCTGTGGGCAGCAAAGGGCATGTCAGCCGGGTACGTACCCATGAACCAGAGCGACTGCAATACTTTGCCACGCTTGGCCTGGTACCTGGGGCGCAGTACGAAATTCTAGGTCGGGCGCCGTTTAACGGCCCCATGCGCCTGCGTGTAGAACGGGAAGATGTGGTGATTGGGGTGGAACTGACAAAGTCTTTGTGGGTAACAAATGAGGGGGATTGAGAGATGTGAGATTGGCGTGGCTTAAATCTCCTGATCTCTCAATCTCCTAATCTCATCTTTTAAGGCAAGCAAAAATAGTCAGGGAAATAGTCGCCGCGTTTTGACCTCGGCTACAGCGTCTTCGCGGTATTTGTAAAGCATAGCCGGTCGCCCTTCCCCCTCTTGCCTCTTCTGGCCTGTTTCTTCCAGAATGGCCGCCGACAATATCTTGCGGCGGAAATTGCGTTTATCCAATTTCTCTTGCAAGATGATTTCATACGCCTTTTGCAGCTCGGTGAGGGTAAACATATCGGGCAGTAGTTGAAAGCCAACGGCCGTATACTCCAGTTTATACCGCAGCCGCGTCAGCGCATACTCCAAAATCTCGTGATGATCAAAGGCCAATGGCGGCAAGTCAAACATGGAGAACCAGGCGGTTTCCGATGTTTCCCGGCCTGGCGCATGGCGCACAGCATCGTAGGGAACTAGAGCAAAATAAGCCACGGTGATCACCCGCGTTCGGGGGTCACGGTTTGGATCGCCAAAGGTGTATAACTGTTCGGTATAAACATCTTCAACACCCGTCTCCTCGACCAGAGCGCGGGTAGCGGCAGCGGCTAACGATTCATCCAGGCGTACAAACGCACCGGGAATAGCCCACATCTCGGAAAACGGCGGCGATTTGCGTTTAACCAGCAGTGCTTTCAAATCATCGGCAACCAATGAAAAGACAACGACATCTATGGTGACGGACGGCCGTTCGTATTTGGAAGGATCGTAATGTTCCACCAAATCCATCATTGAATCCCCCTGCTCATACGGAAATAAAAAGTCCCCAGCCTGTGCGGCCAGAGACCTTCAAAAAACTGTGTTACCAGATGATACCTTACCCACCGCCGCCGCTATCCGGCAGGGCGCGCGTCGGCTCAAGGATCGGATCAAAAAGATCGATTTCCGGTGGGGGTTCCGGTAGACCAATAATTCCTTGATCCACCATTTGTAGGAGACTGACACTGGTGGTGACAAAAACGGTTTGATCGCCTGGTGAACGCAAGACCAGATCAATATCCACATTGCGTTCACGTGCATATTTCAATACCAGCGCGTCCTGAACCGACATGCTCAAAATGACCATGCCTGGCGTTGTCTCCAGGCGAGAAGGAATAGGCGTGGGGGTAATGACCGGTGCGGGATCACCACCTTCGCTAATGGCCTGGGCGGTAGCGTCTGCGGCCAATCTGGCTGCCTCTTGTTCTCGTTCCAGCCGGCGTGGGTCAACCCACTGCCCCACATAAAGCACATTGGCCTGTTGAATGGTCAATTGGGTGACGCGCTTGGGTACCGGGTTCCCCGGCAGCCAATCCGGGTTAACCGTGGGGTCATCAAACTGATTCGGGATAATCACGCCTACCTGATTGATAGCGTCTATGAATTCGAGACGGCCGTAAAAAATTTTGGGAAACAGAAAATCGTCCCCCTCAAGTAAAGCGTCCACATCCACCAATTCCAGGTAATTCCGCAGACCCGATTGAAAATCAGGATCCACCGGTACGGAACGCAGTGTCATAATGACATCAACGCGATCACCCGGACGCATAGCCAGGGCCGCACCCGAAAACTGGTCTATGGGAAAGGCCACGGCTACCTGGTTTGCCGGTACATAAAGAGCCAGGTCTGAGCCAAATGCGGCCACATCGGTGGGATTAAGAGCCAACATGGGCTGCAAAATCTCCTGCCCACGGGACACATCCGTTCTCAAGATCCGTCCTGTCAATTGTTGGGTACTGGTGAACGTATACCCACCCACAAGAGCCACATTGGTAATAGGCCGCAATTCTATATCCAACACATCGGAGGAAAGAATTTCACCTACAGGTAGTGATACTTTGGCTACAACAACGGGTTGCAAAGCCGGTGTGGCCGTGGGTGTGGGAACGGGTGTATCCTGGATAACTGTAACTTCTGGCTGCTGCTGTGTTTGTCCTGGCAAGATGTTACCGAGCAGCGCACTGCCAGAGTCGGTAACAAGGGCCACAACGAGTATGGCGGCACAGGCAAATACAACTAACACGAGAAGAAGGAGTATGAATGTTCTGGGTCGCATAATTGAGTCCCTACTATACCAGCCTCAAGTTTAGCTCTCGCCGCCAATAAATGATGATTCATCAGGCGTTGGGGTGGGTGTGATTCTGTAATACTGCGTATCCAATGTGTAGCCAAAGTTGGGCGGTATTTCAATGTTAAAGCGTTCCAACAAGAAGTTGAGGTCAACATTTTGCACGGGATACAATTGACCGTCATTGATGCCGCGTAAAGCA
>CAADGU010000070.1 GCA_900696625.1 uncultured Chloroflexota bacterium
AAGAGTGAGAAACAGACCGATTACCGATCTCCGATTACCGATCACCACTGAACGGCCGTACCTGGGCAACTACACGAGGCATGGCAGCGATGAGGGCGTCCACATCGGCCAACGTGTTCTGCGCGCCTACGGTGAAACGCAGGCCGCCGGTTGTCCACTCTTCGCCCAGGCCAATGGCTTGCAAGATGGCCGAGGGTTTGGGGTTGCCCGTTTTGCAGGCGGAGCCGCTGCTGGCGCTGAACCCGGCCATGTCCAGGTGGATGAGCAGGTCGTTACCGCTCAGGCCGCGTAGGGCAAAGCTGGCATGGTGGGGCAGCCGTTCGGTAGGGTGCCCGGTCAGGCGAATGTCGTCGGCAGAAATGGCCGCTAAAACGCCGGCAATGAGATGATCCCGCAATCTGGTGTAATGGGCCACACGCTCATCCAACTGCGCCTGCGCCAGTTGAAACGCCTGCGCCGCGCCTACGGCAAAGGCCACATTGACGGTGCCGGAGCGACGGCCGTCTTCCTGCCCACCCCCCGTCAACGCCGACACCAACCGCACACCATCGCGCACATACAAAATGCCCACACCTTTTGGCCCGTAGAATTTGTGCGGGGCTAATGAGAGCAAATCAATGGGCATCTGCGCCAGATTCCAGCGTGTGGTCGCCCCCGCCTGCACCGCGTCGGTGTGGAACAGTGCGCCATGCTGCCGTGTTATCGCCCCAATTTCCAGGATGGGCTGCATCGTGCCGATCTCGTTGTTGGCCGCCATGAGGGAGACGAGAACGGTATCGGGGCGCAGGGCGGCGCGCACAGCATCGGGGGAGACACGGCCGTAGCCATCCACCGGCAAAATGGTCACATTAAAGTCAAAGAGGTCGCGGAGCTGCACGGCCGTTTCCAACACCGCCTCATGTTCAATACAACTGGTAATCAGGTGATTGCCCCGCCCTTGCAACCGGGCGTCCCACATCACTCCCCGCACCGCCAGATTATCACTTTCCGAGCCACAGCCGGTGAAAACAATTTCGTTGGGTTGGGCGTGGAGCAGATCGGCGATGGTGCGGCGGGCTTCTTCCAGAGCAAAACCGGCGTCACGGCCGTGGGCGTGCGCCGACGACGGATTCCCGTAAAAATCCGTCCAAAACGGAATCATGGCTTCAACCACCTGGGGGTGAACCGGCGTAGATGCACCGTGATCGAGGTAAATGTGTGTTTGTTTCATCTTGCATATGGCGGCTTGCGCATGGGTAAATGCCGCCATACGCCAGCCGTTACTCTTCTGTAATCGGCAATCTCACCGTAAAGGTCGTCCCCTTCCCCTCTTTGCTATTTACGGCAATCGTGCCATTATAATTCTCGACCGCTTCTTTGACCATGTAGAGACCGAGACCGGTGCCGGCAATGCCCCGTTCTACGGCCGTTTGCGCCCGGAAAAAGCGGCCAAACAAATTGGGCATTGCCTGTTCGGGAATGCCAATGCCCTCATCCTGCACCTTCAACAGCACCGATCCGTTTTCACTCCAGGCATCCACCCGGACTGTGCCTGACAGTGTAAACTTGATGGCATTTTCCACCAGATTCTTGATGACCAGATGATAAGAATCCTGGCTGCCCAATACCGGCGGCAGATCGGGCTGGATTTTTTGGCGGAAAGTTAGCCCTTTTTCGGAGGCCCGGTCGGCCAACGGTGGCAAAATTTCCTCAAATAATGGGTTCAGCCGCACCGGTTCCGCGCCGCGTTGAAATTCGCGCGCTTCCATTTTTGCCAGTTCCAACATCTGCCGCACCATCTTTTGCAGCCGGTCACTTTCCCGCTCAATGACGCCCAGGAAACGGTCAGCTTTCTCCTTCTGCTGCGCCTTACCTTCGCGCAGCAAGCGGGCATACATCAGAATAGTAGCCAATGGGGTACGCAGTTCGTGAATGATGCCATGAAAGAAATCGTCCCGCATTCGTTCCACTTCCCGAATCTGGCGCAGGTCGCTAAATACAAAAATAATCTCGCTGACCGTACCATCGTCATGGTAAATGGGTGCGCCGCTGACCAACACGGGCACCATTTGCCCATCACTCTGGTACAAATTCGTCGCCAGTTGCGGATATTCTTCGGCGTCTTGCAAAACTTGCTGCATGAAATCGGGCAGGTCACCGGTGGAAAAACGGATCATCTTGTGGACGGGCTGGCCCAGCAAATGAGCGGCCTCCTGCCGCAGCAGACTGAGCAGGGCGTCATTGGCGTGGGTGACGAAGCCATCGGCATTGACCGTCAACATGCCTTCAGACATGCTGGCGAAGATGGTTTCAATGCGCCGTTTTTCGGCCAACACTTCGGCGTGCAGCCCGGCATTTTCAATGGCAGCGGCTAATGGGCCGCCAATGGCTTGCAGCAGGCGCAAATCATTCTCAATAAATTCACCGCCGACTTTGTTGATAGCTTGTAAGACACCAATCACCCGTTCTTCTACTTGCAAGGGGATACAAATCATAGAATCGGTGTGGAAGCCAGATTGGCGATCAAAACGAGCAAAGAAGCGGTTGTCGGCATAGACATCGTTGATGATGAGCGGCTGGCGATTATCGGCCACCCACCCGGCAATGCCCTGCCCATTTTTCAATCGCAAGGGTGGCAAATCTTTGAACATATCGCCCAACAGCATGTCCACAAAGATAATGTCACCCGTGGGAGGGTCAATCAGGCCCACAGAGACGGAGCCAACGTTGAGGGTGCGTTTCACCGACCCCATCAACTGCTTGTAGATGTTTTGCAGGCTGAGGGTGGAAGTAAGAGCAAAGCTGATGTCGGAGACGACGGCAAATTCGATGTCCTGACGGTGGACAGTATGGCGCAAAAAGGCCCGATCCAGGATGGTGGTGATGAAAATGCCCAACGGCGACAGGTTGTCCAGGGTAAGCGGGCAATCAGGTGGCGGGTCTATCAGACAGAGGATACCGGGCGGCGTAAGTGGTTGATATTCGCCGGGCGCGGGCAAGGGCAGCGCCAGGATTTGTTCGCGGGGGAGCTGCCAGAGGGCACTGTGTACCAGTTCGGCCGGGGGGCGGCTGAATTTATCGGCCAGTGTGGGTTGGCCTTCTTCAATGAGGGGGTAGAAGCTGGCTTTGGTATTGTCCCACCGTATTTGTTCGATGGCGCCATCTGGCTGGCACACCCACACGTCGAAGTATTTCTTGAAGGGGTCGCTGATGCCAACAACGGCCGTGACGCCACAAAACGCGGCTACTTCGCTGGCAACCACCGCGCAGACACCATGCGCATCAAACACGCTGGCCAATTCAGCGGATAGAGCCTGCCATAAGTGATGCACATGCCGGGTAGTCAAGGTTGGGGCCTCATTCATCATCATACAGGGGAAGTTATAGCCATGCAGGGCGCGCTTGACAAGAGGACAAGGGTACGTGGTACCGGGCGTGGTGCATGACGTGTGATTTGTGACGTGTGATGCGTGATTGTTTCACGCATCACGCATCACACGTCACAAATTACGAAATATGTCCGGTTAAATTGGTGCCTTTTGTCAGCCATTTTGGTTGCCGGGTGGGGGTGGGTTCTGTATAGTTGCGAATGATGTCGTAACGCGATTTGGCAAATCGCGCTACAAATAAAGGAGTGATAATGAGCTACATAGAATCTATTTACGCAAGGGAAGTGTTGGATTCACGTGGGAATCCAACAATTGAAGTGGAAGTGGAGTTGTTTGATGGCGGCTACGGCCGTGCCATTGTGCCCTCTGGCGCGTCAACGGGCGTGCATGAAGCGTGGGAAAAACGAGACGGGGATAAGGGGCGGTACATGGGTAAGGGCGTGTTGGGGGCGGTTACGGCCGTGAACGAAACCATCGCCGAAGAACTGGTGGGCTGGGACGCCACCGACCAGGTAGGCATTGACCAGGCCATGTTGGAACTGGACGGCACGGAAAATAAGAGCAACCTGGGCGCCAATGCCATCCTGGGCGTTTCATTAGCGGTAGCCTACGCCGCCGCCGACAGCCTGGGGCTGCCCCTTTACCGTTACCTGGGCGGCGTCTCTGCCCGCACGCTGCCGGTACCCATGATGAATATTATGAACGGCGGCAAACATGCCGCCGGGGCCACCGATTTGCAGGAGTTTATGATCATGCCCGTCGGTGCAGAATCGTTCCGCGAAGGGCTGCGCTGGGGCGCGGAAATTTATCACAACTTAAAAAAGGTACTGGACAGCAAAGGCCAGCGCACCCTGGTCGGTGATGAAGGTGGTTTTGCGCCCCAGGTAAAAGCCAACAGCGAAGCATTCGACCTGATCCTGGAGGCGATTGAAAAGGCGGGTTACAAACCGGGCGAGCAAATCATGCTAGCCATGGATCCAGCCGCGTCTGAGTTCTACGAAGATGGCAAATATCACCTGAAAACGGAAGGCAAGGTCTTAACCGGCCCAGAGATGGTTGATCTGTTAGTAACCTGGGCAAACAAATACCCCATCATCTCCATTGAGGATGGTCTGCATGAAGATGACTGGGACAGTTGGGCCTTGTTAACCCAAAAGCTAGGGGACCGCGTCCAGATTGTGGGGGATGATCTGTTGGTGACCAACATGAAACGCATTCAAATGGGTTTCGACCGCAAAGCAGCTAACAGTCTATTGTGCAAGGTGAATCAGATTGGTTCGTTGACGGAATCCATTGCGGCGGTGGATATGGTACACCGGCATGGGTGGACGGCCGTGGTCAGCCATCGCAGTGGTGAAACGGAAGACGCCACCATTGCCGATCTGGTGGTAGCCCTGAATGCCGGGCAAATCAAAACCGGCGCGCCCGCCCGCAGCGACCGCGTCGCCAAATACAACCAACTACTGCGCATCGAGGACGACCTGGGGGATAATGCATATTATCCGGGGATGAAGGCGTTCACCAACCTGAATCGTTGACAGAGACCTGACAGGTTTGTAAAACCTGTCAGGTCTGTTAACACGAATCTAACCCAACCCAACTACACTACCGGCTCATTTACCAGCCTAAAAAGGAAACTGCTATGTACAGATTTGACGAAGAAGACGACGAACCCCAAGAACCCGCCGAACAGCCTCAAGAAAACAACGACCAGCCGGAAAAACCGGTCAGCCCCTTTGACAGGTTGATGAAAACTCGCACCATCACCATTTTTGGCGAGATCAACATGAAAAAAGCGCAGGAAGTGACACAGCAGCTCCTCCTGTTGGCGGCCGACTCCGATGAGCCGATCAAGGTTTTCATCAACTCCCCCGGTGGTCATGTGGAATCGGGTGACACGATCTTTGATATGATCCGGTTTATCAAGCCAAAGGTTAAGGTGATTGGGACGGGTTGGGTGGCCAGTGCGGGCGCGCTGATTTTTGCGGCGGCAGACAAAGAAGACCGTTACAGCCTGCCCAACACCCGCTTTTTGTTGCACCAGCCGGCAGGTGGGGCCATGGGGCAGGCGTCTGACATTGCCATTGAAGCCACGGAAATCATCAAAATGCGCCGCCGCCTGAACCAGATTTTTGCCGACCAGACCGGCCAGCCGCTGGCGAAAGTGGAAAAAGATACCGACCGCAACTTCTGGATGTCGGCCAAGGAGGCACAGGAGTATGGGCTGGTGGGCAATATTATTCAATCGGTGGCGGAGTTAGAGTAGGGGCATCAGGAGATTGAGAGATTAAGAGACTGAGAGATCCAATCTCCCAGTCTCCCAATCTCCTAATCGCATCAAAAAGAGGGACGGCCGTGACACGGCCGTCCCTCTTTTTATTTGCCCTTCATCCGCGCAATGGCATTCACCATCAGCATAAAGGCCACAATCATGCCCAACATAAAAGCTATGGTGGTAACGGTAATGAGAGCGGTAAGAGAAATCAGCATGGTACACCTTGTGGATATGTAATTGAGTAATTGGGAAATTACGTAATTACCCAATTACCCAATTACTCAATTACCAAACACCCCCATCTGGCTCACCTGGATGGTGGACATGGAGGCCATGTGGAAGATGCGGCGCAGGCCGGTGGGGTCAAGGCCGGCATCCAGGCCGATGGGGAAACCGATGTCCGCCGCCAGTTGTTGGGCGGGGCTTTGGCTAAACATGCCGCTGAAGCCAATCGGCTTTTGCAGGCCAAAACCAACCAGCGCCAGCGTATACACTTCCTGCCGCAGCAAGTCAGCGGCGGCGCGTTGAATATCTTTGGCGCGCTGCTTGGAGGCGTTGTCTTCGCCGTCGGTGTAGACGATGACCACACCGCGCACCATGACGCCACTGCCGCGCAGTTGTTGGGCGTACAGCACCAGGTTGGTCAGTCCGGCAGCAACGGCATCATAAAGGGCGGTGCTGCCGCCGGGGTCGTACTCTTTGGGCGTCAGACGCGGTGCATCGGCCAGGGGAATGTAGCCGTGCAGCGTTTTCACCCGGTCTTCAAAGACCAGGGTGCTTACCAGGATGTCATCGGCGGCGGGTGAACCGGCCATCGCCGCCAGGTAATCGTCGTTGTAGGCGCGGATAAGGTCTTGGGCGTGGGGGGCCATGGAGCCGCTCATATCCAGAATGTTCATGGCCAGGGTGACGTCGTTGGTCGCCAGTTGATCCAGAGGGGTGTGTACGGCCGTGGCTACCGCGGCGCCATGCAAATTCGCCACCACCAAATCCAGGGTATCGGCCGTTAAGCCATCATCTTGGGCCGATTGAAACAAATCATCCAGGTTGCCTAATCCGTTGTTTGTCATAGCGTCTCCTTGTGAAGAGGTAATTGAGTAATTGAGTAATTGAGTAATTACCCGATTACCCAATTACTCAATTACTAAAACGGCAACCTATCCGTGCTGTTGATAAAATTCACGCCCTGCTTTTCAAACTCGGCAAAGCGGGCCATCGCAATGCCGTGAAAATCCACATCGGGATGCACGACCGGTGAGGTGCAGTCGCGCAGGAAGTAGATTTTTTGCAGTGCATCCGGACGGATGGCGAAATCCTCCACCAGGTCTTCCACCGTTTCCAACACACAGTGGCTTTCCGCTTCCCCGGCAATCACCACCACATCCGCCTCCGCCAGCGTATCCAAAAAAGCCTTGTTTTTGCCGCCCATCGGATGGTTGGCCACCGGCACTTCTGGCTGGATGATGGAGTAATGCTCCGTCAGCGGAATCGTGCCTTTAGTCAGCCAGGTGGGCTGCGTTTTGCGCGCCAGGCTGTGCCATAAAATAGCCGAAAACAGTTCCGGGTCTAGCGCGTTACCCATGCTGCCGATCATCACATGATAGGGCCAGATGGTCAGCGTCTTTTTGGCCTGCTCTTCTAGCTGGCGCACGTAGTTGGTGGACTGCACCGGGGCTACCAGAGGCCGCCACTTCCCTGCTTTAATGTCGGCATAGGTGATGAGGGTAAACGGCGCCGGATGATTGCCGCTTTCATCCGCCCACCACGCCGGGTGGAAAATCTGATGTGGCAGGTGGGAATCGAGCGAACAGGTGATGTTGGTGATGCGGGCGGCATTGTGGTAGATAAATTCAATGGTGCGCTGAATATCCCCCACCGAGCCGGGCACAAACAGGCTGCCATCCGGGTGGCAAAAATCCACCTGCATATCAATGATGACCAGATGGATATTTTGTTTGTCTTCCGTTGCCGGTGGCAGGTTCGTAGTTGCCGCTTCAGCGGCAATGGCCGCGTAGTCTGGGTAATAGAGCGTCCCGATGCGCTGCGGTTGGTAAAAGGTTGGGAATTGGTTCATTCAATCACTCTCCTTTGGTGTCATTATTACACTATATGGAATTGCGGGCAGTATAGTGTATATTTGACACTTTGTCAAGGGGCAAAAATTGTTTGCAGACATTTACTACACTTTCGTGTAAAATAGTCAACATAATGCAGACGAACCAAGAAAACTCCTGGCAACCCGATTCATCCTGGCTGCACCTGTTATTGGCAAATATCCGCATTGTGGTCTTTTTGGTAGCTTCTTTGGCGGGAATGCTGCTGGTGTATTGGTACTTCAGCCCGGAAGAGGCCACCGCGGAGATTATTGCCGCCACTACACAGGGTCGTCTGGCAGCCCCCATTTACAAAGCAGTCCCGGAGCAGCCGGTATTGCAACGGCTGGCGCAAAGCCCCGGCCCACTGCGCATTGGCCTGATCGCCGGGCACAAAGGCAATGACAGCGGCGCGGTATGCGATGACGGGCTAACGGAAGCACAAATCAACGAGAACATCGCCAACCTGGTAGCGGCACAATTGCAGGCGGATGGGATTCCGGTGGATATTTTGGAGGAGTTTGACCCGCGTTTGCCACGTTATGGGGCGACGGCCGTTGTCTCCATCCATGCCGATTCGTGTGTCTATTACCACGAGCAGTTGACCGGTTTTAAGATCGCCAGTTCGTCTTACACCAGCTCCTCGGCTTTGGAAGCGTGCGTGGAACAGGAATACGGCCGTGCCACCAACCTCCCCTACCACCCCCACACCATCACCGAACACATGACCGACTACCACGTCTTCCGCGAAATCCCGCTGGGCGTACCCGCTATCATCATCGAAGTGGGTTTTATGAATTTAGACCGCGACATTCTGACCAACCGCCCCCATGAGCCGGCGGCCGGCATCACCAGCGGCATCCAATGTTACCTGGCCCAATTGGGGGTGCGATGAGCAGCGCCATTCCCTCCTCGTCATTTTCGGCGGCGGAATTGATACACCAGGCGCGCCAGGCGCTCAAGGCTGGCGACCGCGCTCAGGCGCGCCATTTGCTGCATGAAGCGGCCAGCATAGACCCGCATGATTACCGCGTGTGGCTTTGGTTGGCAGGTGTTGCGCCGACGCCGCAGGCCAGTCTGGAATATGTGCAGCGCGCCGAACGGCTGCGCCCCGATGAGCCGCGTGTAAGAGAGGCGCGGGTCTGGGCCGAAGAACGTCTGGCCAAAGCACCATCGGCCGCGCCCACACCAACCACAGGTAAAAGTCGTCGCCAACGCCGGGGCCAGCCCATGCTGTGGGGCGCGCTGCTCCTGGTGATTTTGCTGGCATTTGTGGGCGTGGCCAGTCTGGCGATGTGGCAGGCGCGGGTGGGCACGGCCGGGCCCGACCCTGCGCCGGTGCAATTACAAAGCGCCGCCGTTATACCAGAAGAAATAGCATCAGCCCCTCTGGCGGTCAACAGCGTGTTCACCCCGCCTACAGAAACACCCACTCCCTTTGTGCCCGCCAAACAGCTTGCGGCCGATATGGGCAGCCAGCCCCGCGCCACCTGGACGGTGACACCCACGCCCACCCCCACCCCCACGCCGACGCCAACCTGGGCGCCCACCTTCGTCAGCGAATCAGGCAATGCGTATCTGACACGGCCGTTTGGCGTGGCCGCCGACGAAAAGTGGATAGACGTAGACCTTTCCACGCAAACGCTGCGCGCCTATGTAGGCAATGAGTTGGTTTTCCAGACCCTCATCTCTTCCGGCACACGGGACCATCCCACCGTCACCGGGCAGTTCCGCATCTGGCTTACTTATCAAAGTCAGACGATGGACGGCCGTTTACTCGGTTATGACTATTATCTGGAAAATGTGCCCTACGTTATGTACTTCTACCGCGATTACGCCCTGCACGGCACCTTCTGGCACAGCAATTTTGGCACACCCATGAGCCACGGCTGCGTCAACCTGAAAACCAGTGACGCCGAATGGATTTATTACTGGGCGTCAGTCGGCACCCTGGTCAATGTTCACAATTAGATGAGATTAGGAGATTAAATCTCTCAAACTCTCAATCTCCCCCACCACGTCAATCCCCGGCTTAAAATGAATTGTGTGCAGCCCAACGGCCTGCGCCCCAGCAATGTTGTGGGCGAAGTCGTCAATAAATACCGCCTCTTCCGGGCGACAGCCAAGCCGTTCCAGGGCGATCTGGTACAGGCGCGGGTCTGGTTTCATAATGCCTTCTTCGGCGGAAATGACGATTACGTCAAAGGCGTCGGCAATGGCGAACTGGTGGGTCAACACGTCGCGCAAATCGTCAAAGGCGTTGCTGATGAGGGCGGTCTGGCATAACGGCCGTAACCCCCGTATCCACTCCACCAATTGCCCATCCAGCACATCCCCCGCCCAAAAGTCGGCCTGAAATTGCGCCAGTTCCGCCGCCGTCAGGCCACACTGCTGCCCCACCCACTGCCACAGATCGTCGTAGGTGATACGGCCGTGCTGCGCCTGCCGCCCCATCTCGCTGTTGAACACCAACTGCTCCGCGCCATGTTCGGGCAGCCCCAACCGCTGCTCCCAACGCCGCCGGCCCGACCAATCCTGCGTCCGCAGAATCACCCCGCCAAAGTCAAAAATGATCGCTTTTATCCTGTTGCTCATTCGTCACTCGTCACTCGTCACTCGTCACTTGTCATTTGTCATTTGTAAGCCGAAGTCCCAAAGTCCGGTAAGTCCGGTTTCGACCAATGATATACGTGAACAACGGCCGTAACCAGGATAGAATTATCCCATGCAAGTATACCAACCCATCAACCCTTCACCTTGTCACCTCTTCACCTTGCCATCCACAAAGGAAGAATTATGAATTACGACATTATCATCATCGGCGGCGGTATCTTTGGCATGACAACGGCCGTCAGCTTGCAACAACGCGGCTGGCGCACGGCCGTACTCGACCCCGGCCCGCTGCCCCACCCCCTGGCGGCCTCCACCGACATCAGCAAAGTAATCCGCATGGAATACGGCACGGACGAACAGTACATGGCTATGGTAGAGGAATCGCTGGCAGGCTGGCGGCAGTGGAACGAAACGCTCGGCCCGTTTTTCCACGAGATTGGCGTGACCATGTTCACGCAAGAGCCGATGGCTCCCGGCGGTTTTGAATACGAAAGTTACCAGATGCTCCTGAAACGCGGCCACCGGCCCGAACGGCTGCACGCTGATGAGATTAGCCGCCGCTTTCCGGCCTGGAAACCGGGTGCATTTGTAGACGGCTTTTACCATGCCCAGGGTGGGTATGCAGAGAGCGGCCGTGTGGTCAGCGCGCTGCTGGCCGAAGCGCAAAAATTGGGGGCGGATGTGCTGACCGGGCAGACAGTGAGCGAGATTGTGCAAGAGGGGGGAAGGGTCACGGCCGTGCGCACCGCAGAAGGCCACACCTTTGCCACCGGCCACGTCCTCGTCGCCGCCGGAACCTGGACACACCTGTTCCTGCCTGAACTTGCCCCGGTGATGAAATCTACCGGGCACCCCGTGTTCCATTTGAAACCGGCCCAACCGGAGCTATTTACACCGCCCAACTTTGTCGTCTTCACAGCCGACATCGCGCGCTCTGGCTGGTATGGCTTCCCCCTGCACCCCGGCGAAGGTGTGGTCAAAATTGCCAATCATGGCATTGGCCTGCGCCTGCACCCCCGCGATGACGAACGGGTGGTCACGGTTCAAGACGAGCAAAATTTCCGCACTTTCCTGGCCGCCACCTTCCCGGCCCTGGCCGACGCACCCATTGTTTACACCCGCCGCTGCCTCTACTGCGATACGCTAGACGAACATTTCTGGATTGACCGCCACCCGGCCATAACCGGGCTGACGGTGGCCGCAGGCGGCAGTGGGCATGGCTTCAAATTCGCCCCCATCCTGGGCGACCTGATTGCCAACGCCGTGGAAGGCAAACCAAACCCCTGGCTGCCCAAATTCCGTTGGCGCACCCTGGCGTCACAAACGACCGGCGAAGAGGCGTCACGCCATCACGGCTAAATCCATCACGGGTAAATGGGTTCTTCAGTCACAAAGGAAATAACCGCTCGTGAAACAGATCTTCAAATACGTGGTCAGCGCGGGGATTGTGGAATGGGTAAAAAGGCGGGTGAAGTAATTCACCCTATCCACTATCTGGCAGAAGAATCGGTAATGAGGTGATAAAGTGGTAAAGAGTGAGGTAAAAGGCAGGTTCAGAAAACAACTGCTGCTGCCGGCCGAACATGGATCGTGGTCGTGGTTGTTGGTACCGTATCTGGTGGGCACGGCCGTAGCCGGCACATTTAACCTGGCAACGCTGTTGGTGTTAATAGGCAGTCTGGCGCTCTTCCTGCTGCGCCAACCGGCCACCATCTGGCTGCGCATTCGCCAGGGGCGTGGCCGCCAGAGTGATGCGCCTGTTGTCAAAAAACTGGCGTTGATATTGGGGGGCGTGGCGCTGTTTTGCCTGGTGGGGCTGCTGGCGATGGGCATCACCGCCATTGTATGGCTGGCGCTGCCGGTAACCGGGCTGCTGGCCATCTATGTGGCTGCCGCTCTCGGCCGCCAGACCAGCGTGCGAGTGTTGTGGATGGAGTTGGCCGGGGCCGCCGGGCTGGCGCTGACGGCTCCAGCAGCCATGATCGCTGCTACCGGACAGATAACGGCCGTCGCCTGGTGGTTATGGGCACTGCTGGCGCTGCTGAACGTGTTGGGGGTGCTGTATGTGCGGCTGCGATTGGCGGATAGTCACGGCCGTGAGGCCGACCGGCGGCCCATGTTGGC
>CAADGU010000071.1 GCA_900696625.1 uncultured Chloroflexota bacterium
ACGGCCGTAATACTCCCCACCGGCACTTCCAAATTGACCCCTTCCAAAATGTGGAACTGGCCGATAAAGGTGTGAATTTCCTGGACTTCTAAAAGGTTGCCCATCACTTATTAAAGCAATTGGGTAATTGGGTAATTGAGCAATTACCCAATTACCCAATTACTCAATTACATCCCTATACAACTCGCCTAAATAAGCCGTCTGCACCATTTCATTGGCCGCAATCTCAGCCGGGGTGCCTTCGGCCAGCACCGCGCCGTGATGCATCACCGTGATCCGGTCTGAATAGTTCATCACCACATTCATATTGTGTTCCACCAGCATCACCGTCTTCTGGCCGCTTTCCTGAATGGTCTGAATCAGCGCCATCAATTCCGGCACCTGCTCCGAGGCCATGCCCGCCGTTGGTTCATCCAGCAGCAGCAGTTCCGGGTCTGGCGCTAAAATCATGCCCAGTTCCAACTTGCGCTGCGCCCCGTGCGGCAGCATACGCGCCGGCAGCAAAGCCTGCTCTGCCAGGCCCACCTGGTGTGCCACCGTCCAGGCGCGCTCCTCATACTGCTGCAAACGACGATGCGACTGCCAGAAACGAAAGTTATCCCGCCCCAACGCCTGGCAGGAGAGACGGATATTTTCCAACACGGTCAAATTGGGGAAGATGTTGGTAATCTGGAAAGAACGGCCGATACCCAGATGCGCCGTTTTGTAAACCGGCAAACGGGTAATATCCTGCCCTTTGTAGACAATGCGGCCACCGGTTGGCTTCAAATTGCCACTCAACAGGTTAAAAAAAGTGGTTTTGCCCGCGCCATTTGGCCCAATGATGGAATGCAGCGTCCGCGCCTGCACTTGCAGGCTGACGTTATCCACCGCCACCAACGCCCCAAACTCCCGGCGCAACGCACGCGTTTCCAGAATGATGGGTTCGGCCATTTGTCCTCAGAAAGTAATTGGGTAATTGGGCAATTACGTAATTACCCAATTACCCAATTACCAGTTTACTGCCCGCTCAGACTGCCAATTGGCAAATCGCCGCAGCGTTCTTGCAGCGCTTCCGGCAAGAGGCAAGGTACGTCTGGCCGGTTGGTAGCTACCGGCTCAAAGTAGCGGAATTCAGGATCGTCTACATTGAGCAAGGTGGCCACATACATATCCTGGATGGCTACATGGTCTTCGGGGCGGATATAGATGGTTCCTTTTGGGCCTTCAAACTCCATGCCTTCCATGGCTGCAATCAGTGCATCGGCGCTGGTGTCGCCGCCGGTCGCCTTGATCGCCTCTACAATCAAGATGGCGGCATTCATAGCGTCGGCGTCAAAGAGATCAGGGGGAACGCTGAAACGATCCATTGACTGTTCTGTCAACCAATCGTTGATTTCATTATCCGCCAGGGTGTAATGATAGAGAATGCCGCTGGTGGAGCCAATGGCATTGGCGAAAAAGGCGGGCATCACTACATTATCCACAAAAGCGGAGGCAATGGGAATCTCGTCTGTGACTCCCAGGTCGGTCGCCGCTTGCAGCAGGGGTACAAAACCACCACCGGCCCAGGTAACAATCAACGCTTCCGCGCCGTTGTCAATGGCCGCAAATACCGAATCCATGTAAGCTGTGAAGTCGGTGGTGTCGGCCGGGGCAAAGATGTCATCCGCCACAAACTCACCACCATACAACGTGCAGGCGTCGCGGAAAGCAGCGGCGCTGCCCTGACCAAAGGAGTAATCAGGCGCAATTTGCACAAACTTGTCATATTGGGAGGTCAGATATTGGCAGATGTTGACCGCATCCTGGTAATTGTTGCGACTGGTGCGGAAGGAGTATTCATTAAACGTGGCCCCGGTGAGGTCATTAGCGGCGGCAGGGGCAGCAATGTGAATAACTTCATTATCACGGGCCAGCTCTTGCAGGGTAGCGGTGGCGCCGGAGCTAACCGTGCCGACCAGGAAATCCACGCCAATGACTTCCACCAGTTCACGGCCAACGGTGGCGGTGTTTTCCGGGTTGCTCTGGTCATCCTTGATGTAAACCTGGATTTCACAGTCGCCCAACATATAACTGGTATAACCATTCCCGGCCGTGCCGGGGTCGCCGGTGGCATATTCCATGCCCAGCGGGAAAGAGCGGAGCATGTGCGCGCCATAGATCGCCAGGGAACCGGTCTGGTCGGTGATGAAACCGACTTTAACAGGTTCGTCACAGGAGAGTTCAGCCATTGGTTCTTCAACGGCTGCTTCTTCGGTAGGTTCTTCCACCGGTTCCGCTGTTGGCTCTTCCATCGGTTCTGCCGTTGGTTCTTCCATCGGTTCTGCCGTTGGCTCAGCCACCGTTTCGACCACTGGCGCAGTCGTGGGCACGGCCGTTGCCGTTTCCTGCGCGCCACTACAAGCCGCGATCAACAAGGCAAAGGTCAACAACAATATCAATAAGGTAAAAAATCGTTTACGGTTCATCGGTTCTACTCCTCCATAGAGTTCATCATTTTCGGCCGTCTGGTTGGGAATTGGGCACGGCCGTTTATCAATAATCATGTTGGTTGTTCTTGTCCAAATCATCCCATAACAATCCTCCACTGGGCACAGACCCTGAGGGTTTTAGAAACCCTCAGGGTCTTCACATACCTAAAAACTGCGTCACGGCCGTCACCGCCAGTTCCGGCGCTTCAAACGGGTAAAAATGACCCACGCCCGGCAATAAAACGACACGGCCGTGCGGTAACCGCTGCGCCAACAAATCGGCATTACCTGGCGGCACTACCTTGTCACCATCGCCAAACAAAATCAGCGTCGGCGCCTGCACCTGGGCCAGTTTGTGTTCAAAGCTGGCCTCATCAGACATCAACGCCAGGCCAATGGCTAACTGCGCCTCATACGCCGCCGGGTCCAGGGGATGCGCCACCCGGTAAGCCACCCACTCCTCGATAAATTCTGGCTGCGCCTCGGCAAAACCAGGCGCGGTGCTCACCAGAATACCGCGCCGCAGCCGTTCAATGGGGTCGCCCCGGCTGTCCATCAGCACCAGCAGCGCCTCTTGGGTAATGCGCATGTGGTTGGGGCCGCCAAAGTTCGTCGCCGATAGAATCAGCTTGCTGACCAGGTGCGGGTTACTGAGCGCCAATGCCTGGGCCACAAAACCGCCCATAGAGTGTCCAAGCACGGCCGTTTGCCCCACACCGAGCGCCGTTAACAAAGCGGCCGTATCATCCGCCAACAGTTGCGCCGTGTACGGCCCTTTGGGTTTGTCCGTGCCGCCCACGCCCCGGTTATCAAAGGCAATCACCTGGAAATGGTCCGCCAGGCCGGGGATCATCTTGTGCCACATCCAGCGGTCATAACCCAACCCGGCAATCAATAAGAGTGGCTCGCCAGAACCATGAATGTCGTATTCAATGTTGATATTGTTTGCTTTAATCGTCGGCATGATGGGATGTGTAATTGGGTAATTGAGTAATTACGTCATTACCCAATTACTCAATTACCAGATATCTCTGCTTCAATTCCGCCTTCATCACCTTGCCATAGGGTGAATACGGCAGGGCATCGGTAAAAATGACGCGCCGGGGGACTTTGTAGCGGGCCAGGCGTTGGCGGCAAAAATCCTGCAATTCTTCTTCGGTGGCCGCTTGCCCCGCTGCCAACACTGTCACCATCAAGCCCACCTCGCCCCACGTTTCGTCCGGCTGGCCGATGAGGGCGCACTCGGCCACCGCCGGATGCGCCAGGAAAACCGCCTCCACTTCGGCCGCGTACACATTCTCACCGCCACTGATGATCATGTCTTTGAACCGCCCGGCGATGGTAAAGTAGCCATCGGCGTCCTGGCGGGCCATGTCGCCGGTGTAAAACCAACCGTCGCGCAGCGATTCGGCCGTGGCCTGGGGATTGTTCAGATAACCGGCGCAGACGTGCGGCCCGCGAATAATGAGTTCACCCGTTTCACCAACCGGCACGTCACGGCCGTTGCCATCCACCAGGCGCATCTGGCTGTGAAAAATCGGTCTGCCTACCGAACCGGCCTTGCTCACCGACTCCTCGTCGCTCATCGAAAAACAGTTCGGCCCCACTTCGGTCAGCCCGTAGCCCTGGCGAAAAACACAGCCGGTGGCCTGCCGCCAGGTCGCCAGCAACGAGAGCGGGCAGGGCGCGCCGCCGCTGATGAACCAGCGCATCTGGCTAAAATCAATCTCCGGCAAAATGGGGGTCTTGAGCCACACCTGAAACAGCGTGGGCACACCCAAAACCACCGTGCAGCCTTCCTGCTCAATGACCCGCAACGATTCTTCGGCGTCAAATTCACGGGCAATGACCACCCGACCGCCCACATAAAACAGCGGCGTGAGAAAGACAAACAGGCCACCGGAATGAAACATGGGGGTGAAGATGGGGGCCACGTCAACGGCCGTCAGTTCCCAACTGATGACGGTATTGATGGCGTTCCACAAAAGCTGGCGGTGGGGAATAATGGCCCCTTTGGGCTTGCCGGTGGTGCCAGAGGTGTACAGAATGCAGTGCGGCGATTCGCCGTTCAGGTCAACAGGGCGCGGCGGTTCAGTGGACGGCCGTTTCGCCATCGCCGCCTCACACAAATGCTCAGGCACCACGTGCGCCACCGGAATACTGCCCCGCAATTCCGCCAGCACCGTCTCAAATTCCGGGCCAAAAATCAAAAAGCACGGCGCACAATCATTCACAATATAACGCAGTTCCGCCGCCGCCAGCCGCCAGTTCAGCGGCGTAAACACCGCGCCAATCTTGCCACAGCCATAGAGCAAATCCACATACAGTACGCTGTTATGCGCCAGCAGCGCCACCCGGTCGCCCAACCCAACGCCATAATCGCGCAGCCAGTTGGCGGCCCGGTTGGCGCGGGCATTAAGTTCCGCATAGGTAAACCGGCGGCCGGTTGCCAGTTCCAACAGCCCCTCTCGATCTGGTGTCAGTTCTGCGCGTTTGCTTAGTAAATCGCCAGCGTGCATGTGGCTCATCTCCTCTTCGTAGGCGCATCCTAACACAAGGCAGTTACCAGCCAGTAACAGTCGCCTGGGAATAAAATTCCCAGGCGACAAAAAGTACGCTAAAGCGCACTGAAGAAAATGTGCCGCACAAAACTGGCAGCCTCCCAACGCACTTGCAGTGCGGTTTTTGTCTCACACGCCAGATTACATCTAGCGGCCTGGCGACCGTCACCGCCGCCGCTAGACGTTGACAGCAAGGGCTTAGCCAGATTTATCCGGTTACTGCGATTGGCTTGAAATATCTTGCCTTTATAGATTGGTTCAATCGCGGAGATTGAACCAATCTCCCCCCGTTTGCCGGATCGTTTCGTATGTTTGGGTTGTTTCCGGCATCGGTTCTACCCCCCACTTGTGCCGTAGGGTATCCTGGCAGCGTTCATAAGTCTGCATGGCCTGGGCGCGGTTCCCCTGCCCGGCATACGCCAGCATCAACAGCCGGTACGCCTCCTCAGCGCAATCATCGCGGGCCAAAATAGCCTGGCACACCGGCACTGCCTCTTCCCACACCGACTGGGCCACCAACGCCTGCGCCAGCCGCGCCGCCGCCCGCAAATAGAGCGCCCGCAAACGCTCTTGCTCGGCGCTGGCCCAGTCGTAATAGGGGTAAGCTTGCAGATAATCACCCTGATACAAGGACAGCCCACGTTTGTAGTGGGGAATAGCCGCCGCCGGCTCTTGTTTGAACAGGCGGTCGGCCTGCGCCAGCAGTCGCTCAAACTCGGCCGCATCCAGCCACAGGTCCGCTTCCGGCCGCAGCCCATAACGCACCCCTTTGCGCAAGATGAAGGCGGAAGGCGCGTGGCGCTTCCGTTCCGGCTCTAGCACGGCGCACATGGCGCTGTAGGCAATTTTGAAGTCACGCACAGCATCATCTGGAGCCATTTCCGGCCAGAGCAGATCGCAGATTTGTTCGCGGTGCAGCACCTGGCCGTGATGAGCCAGAAAGAGCAAAAAGAGCTGCAACGCCTTTTTACGCTGCCACTCGCGGTGGGGCACTTCTTCAGCGCCACGCCAGAGGCGAAACGCGCCCAGCGTTTGCACGCGCAACTGGTAGCCGGGGTGCAGTTCCAGAGCAGACAGACCCAACTGCGCCAATAGATTTTCGGCGTAGGCGCTTTCCTGCCGGGTTTCGCGGGCAAACAGGAGCAGCGGTACCAGCAGGTGGATGTCCGGCGGCCCCAACAGGGTGGAGCGCAAAAACAACATGTCATACCCATGCGCCTGGCACAGTTTGAGCAAGATGGCGATGTCGCGCCGTAAACGGGCATCGTCGCCGGTTTGTCGCCAGAGGAGGCATTGCCACAGGCGGGCGACGGCTTCGCCATAGGGGTCGCCACAGGCGCGGAAGCCGGTGTTGGCCTGGGCCAGCCAACCAGCGGCCTCATGGGGTTGGTTTGCCAAAAGGTAAGCAGCACCCATGACGACGCAGATGCCGGCCTCAATCCATTCATCGCCGGCCGCGCGGGCGATTTCGATTCCTTGTGTGGCTACCTGCACGGCCGTGTCCAGATCACCCCGAAAACCATGCGCCTGGCACAGCCCCCAACTGGCCTCCACCTTGAGCCGGGGCACATCCAGCCGGTCGCTAAAACGGATGGCTTCTTCGTGGCAGCGGGTGGCTTCGCGGTAGCCGGTCTCATTTTTAAGCAGCGTCCAGGCGTGTCCCTGCCGCATATAGCCTACGGCCGTGACAAAATCTGAATGCAGCGCCCGGCCGCGTTCGGTGCCTTCAACGGCCGTTTGCATCGCCAACTCCTGTTCCCCCTGGTACGCCAGAATGAGCGACAGCAGCAGCAGCGTTTCGCGGTGGGCGCGCGGGCGTAAAACCGGCTCGCGCCGCTCCTTTTCCGCCTGTTCTTCCAGCAGCCGCCGCGCCTCCGCCAGCCGCCCGGTGCGCAGCAAAATGCGCACCGGCAGTTCCACCTGGGTGGGACCTTCCTGCCGCAGTTCACGCACCTGCGCCTGGTACTGCCGCGCTTCCTCCGGGCGGCCCAGGTTCAGCAGATTTTCGGCCAACAATTCGCACAAACGGGCGCGGCTTTCCCGGTCATCCTGCCCATCAGCCAGGCTGAGCGCCTCTTGCAAAAGCTGTTCCGCCTGGTTGGGGTTGACCGTATCCAGGTAAACCCGCGCCTGGCCGCGTAAGGCCTGGCTCAACGCCGGGATGTCATTTAACAGGCGGCTGCGTTTTTCGGCCTGCTGGTACCAGCCCAACGCCGCCTCAAAACGGCTGTGCAGCCGGGCAATGTCACCCAGGTAGGTCAGCAGCGGCGGCTGATTGGCCAGCGTATCGGCCGGTAACGCGCCAATCCAACCGGCCAATGTGTCTAAACGGCCGTTGCGCACCATCTCTTGCCCCATGGCCGTTAAGAGCGCCGCCGCTTCCGCGAAGGCCGCCGCTTGCAGCCAGTGGTATACGGCCGTTTCCTCTTCCCCCTGTTCCTGGGCATAAACAGCGGCGCGCCGGTGGGCGGCCTGGGCTTCGGCGGCGGAAAGCTGCTGCGTTAGCAGTTCCCGGAACAGGCGGTGGTAGCGCACCTGCCCCTCACCGGCGTCCACCACAAACAGGCCGTTTTCCAGCAGGTAATTCAAGATTTGCTGGCTGTCGTGGGCATTGCGTAAATAGTCACAGCGCCCGGCCGTCATCTGGCGCAAGACCGAGGTGAGGCGCAAAAATGCGCGGATGTCCGCCGGCTGCTGCGCCAATACCTCTTGCGTCAGATAAGCAAACAGGTCGCCCGTGGAGCCGGATAGTTGGGCCACTGCTTCGGCAAAGGTAGCGCCATTATCTTTTTGCAGATTTTTCCAGACGAGTTGTAAGGCGATGGGCCACCCCTCCAGTTTTTCCACCAGCAGCGCCGCCTGTTCCAACGTCAGGTCATGGCCGTAGCGAGTGCGGAACAGGGCATCAATTTCCACTGGCGTAAAGGCCAGTTCCACCTGTTCAATTTCCAGCACCTCCCCTTTGACGCGCCAGTTGAGCAGGGTGGGCATGGTCACGGGATGGCGCGTGGCCAGGATGATGTGCAGATTATCCGGCGCCAACCCGGTAAGCCGATCCAGGATGAGAATGGAATCGCCGGTCTGCTGCAACTGGTGAACGTCATCCAATACCAGAAAGAGCGGGTAGTCAGGCGGGATGGCGCGGCTGCATTCGTTGATGAGGCTGTCGGTCACGGCCGTCCAGGGCACAGCGCCTCGATTACTGCTCCACTCCTCCAAAACCGCCAGCGGCACATCAGACAATCCCGGCAGCGCCGTCACAAACCCATGCAGCAAATGGGTCAAAAACCGCTGCGAGTCTCTATCTTCGGCGTCTAGGCGATACCAGATAAGGGAAAGCGGCTCGCCGGCCAAAGCTGCCAGCGCCGTACTCTTGCCATACCCCGTGCCCGCCTGCACAATAGTCAGGCGATAATCACGCGCCTCCAACAACCGCTGCGTCAGGCGGGGCCGCGGCAGCGTATACTTCTGCGGTCGCGGCGGCGCCAGCTTGGTGCGGACAATCAGGTTGGGTGGATACATACAATCTC
>CAADGU010000072.1 GCA_900696625.1 uncultured Chloroflexota bacterium
ATTTTAGACTGTGCAGCCTATTCTTTCTGTTTCCACTTTGTTGTCTTGTGGTGGGCTGCATGGATGCAGTATACTATTCTGTATCGGTGAAATAGGTTGTGACGATCTGCTTTTTGGTAGATAGGCTGCAACAATTGCGTATTAAACCACCTCGACCTGCGACATATGATAGGGCGGTGAAAAGGTCATGTCAAGCAAGGACCGCACGGCGGGTGTGCGGATTCTTTGTTGAGGAATGGGGCACACTCTCGTGCCCGTTCGCACGTGGGCGTGCGAACTCCTCTCCGGTATCAACGAAACCCCGCGCACCCACACACGGCCGTACCCACCACCCACCTTCCCTATTCAGCCAACGCAACCGGCAGTTCCAAAAAAGCGCCATATCGTTCGGCGGCAGCCAGAACGGCTTGCCGGGCAACGGCCGTCAACGGCTGAAACAGTTCCAGGCTGATCACAGCCGTGCC
This sequence comes from uncultured Chloroflexota bacterium, assembly GCA_900696625.1. GTDB lineage: Bacteria > Chloroflexota > Anaerolineae > Promineifilales > Promineifilaceae > CAADGU01. The sequence goes on from CAADGU010000072.1 coordinate 465, forward strand.
CTTTTTAACCTCCCGTTTCCAGATGCCCACCACCTGCCCGTCTAACACAATCACCGGGCGGAAGATGCCGTTGACGGAAACAACACGTTTGTCGTAACGGCCGTCTAGCACCACATGGCGCGTTTTGTACCCCAGGTAATACTCATCAAACGCGGGCAGCAGCCAGGCGGTGGGTGAGGGCATGGCGGGTAGGGCCAGATTATCCGGCAGCCAATAAATTTCCCCCGCCACCGTCTCGGATTGCAGCTCTGTTTCCAGCCAGGCCACAGCCGCCCGCGCCTCGGTTATCGTCAGCCCCGACCACCAGACAAAATCGGGCAACGTGGCCGGGCCATGGCTGCGAAAGTAACGCCGGGCCAGTTCCGCCAGCGCCTCATCTCGTGTGTATACCGGGCCGGGCGGCGCCCACTCATCCAGCAGCACAAATGTCTGCTGTTTGCCCTGCATGGGGCCAAAGCAGATCAGCCCGGCTAAGGCAGCCTGGCTCAGAATGTGGTAGCCGCGCTGCCCGGCGATGGCAATGCCTGCCTGTTCCAATGCTTGAAAGATGTCAGGGCGAGAGAGGGGGGTGTGCAGCACGGCCGTGAACAGATCAAAACTGCGCGTCAATGTCTCCTGGTCGAGTTCCAGTTCGCGCAGGCGGCCGGCGCTGCCGCTGATCAGGCGCGGCGCCAGCAAGGCCAGCAGCCAGCGAATATCGGCCACTGTTGTCATTTGCAACGTGCCGCGCATCAGCCAGGTACGGACGATTTGTTTGGCGCTGATGGCCTGTTCAACGGCCGTGTCAGTTATCGTCTGCCCTGAGCCACTCCGCGCCCCTATTGCCCACTTGACGCTGGCATAATCCTGCGCCTGCATCGCCCCAAACCAGGCTGCTATCTGGTCAGGTGTCGCCGCTGGTTCAGAAGCCAGCCGCTGGTTATATAGCCGGTGATGTACGATGTCTAAAGCAGTCATATAGATCGCGCCTTATCCGCGAGTTGTAAATGCAGCAGGGGATACGGTTTGCCCGTGCCATCAAGCTCTGAACGGCCGTTAACGACAAATCCCATATGCAAATAAAACCCCACAGCCTGTTCGTTTTGCTCGTTCACATCTAGCGCATGGGCGTGAAAGGTTTCAATGGCATAGTTGAGCAGTTGGCGGCCGGCCCCCAGGCCACGCGCCTCTGGATGAATGAACAACATCTCCACCTTGCCATCCACTACCGCCACAAAACCGGCTACCTGATCATCGTCATCACGGACACAGGCCAATTGCGGTATATCCGGCAGCGCCGCCCACACTAGAGGCCGGAAAATCTCCATATCAGCCTCGCGGACAAAGTGATGGGTCGCCCGAACTGACGCTTCCCACACCTCGACTATGCGCGGAAAATCTTCAGCCTGAACAGGGGAAATGTCTGGTTGCCACTGCATATACCTTCGACGCCTTCGTTCTATACAATCCTTCCCGCCAACCGGCCCGCTCAATTTTAATACACCAGTTCCCCACGCACAAAAGCGGCCGTTTCTGCCTGGGTAGGGGCGTTAAAAAAGGCAGTGGTGTCGGCAATTTCAACGAGACGGCCGTCCCACAACAACGCCGTCCGCTGCGCCAATCGCTGCGCCTGAAAGATATTATGCGTCACCAAGACCATTGTCATGCCCAGATTTTGGTTTTCCTCGCGTAAAATCGTCTCGATGATGCTCACATTGTAAGGGTCCAGATTGGCCGTTGGTTCGTCCAGCAGCAGCACCTCCGGCTGCATCACCAACGCCCGCGCCAACGACACCCGCTGCGCCTCGCCCGCCGACAATTTATGCGCCGATTGTCGCGCCAGCGCCGCCAGCCCCAACCGTTTCAGCCAGCCAGATTCTACGTCCGGCGGCAGCTTATCGCCGCGCAGTCCCAGGCCAAAAGCCAGGTTGGCGGACACGCTGCGCCGCAACAAAATCGGCCGTTGAAAGACCATCGTCACCCGGCGGCGCTGCGCCAACGGGAGCGCCGGCATCCCTGCCTGCCCATCAAAAACAATCTGACCTTGCGCCGGTTGTTCCAGAAAATTCAGCAATCGCAGCAGCGTACTTTTGCCCGCCCCACTGGGGCCAACAATCGCCAGGATTTCGCCCCGTTGTATGTTCAATTGGGTGATATTGAGGACGCAACGGCCGTTATAACACTGCTGTATATTTTCAAGTTGATAAAGTGGTTGGTTCATGGTTTTTGGAGATTGGAGATTGACCAATCTCCAATCTCCAATCTCTCAATCTCTTCTCTGCAACCCATACAACACCAGATTGGTCACAAATGCCAGCCCCAACAAGATAATGCCCAGGGCCAGCGCCAGGGCAAAGTTGCCCCGGCGCGTTTCCAGGACAATGGCCGTCGTCAGCACCCGCGTTTCACCCTGGATGTTGCCGCCCACCAGCATCACCGCGCCCACTTCGGAAATAATGCTGCCAAAGGCGGCGACGATAGCCGCCACCACACCCAGCCGGGTTTCGCGCAGCACCGTCCAGGCTAACTGGACGCGAGTGGCCCCCAATGAACGCAGTTGCAAATGGAGCATCGGGTCGGTGGCGCGCACGGCCGTGAGCGTCAGCCCCACCACCAGCGGCAGCGCAATAACCGTCTGCGCCAGTATCATCGCCGAGGGTGTAAACAGCCAACCCCAATCGCCCAATGGCCCCTGGTTAGACAGCAGCAAATAGACGCACAACCCCACCACTACCGGCGGCAGCCCCATGCCGGTGTAAATGAGCGGCAGCAGGCAGCCCGCCGCCGGAATCCGCCCCATCAGCCCCAGCCCCGCGCCAATCGGAATGCCGATCAGCATGGCAAAAAACAGGGCAAAGCCCGTCACCCGCAGCGTCAGCGCCACAATACTCCACAGTTCAGGATCAAAGGAGAAAAGCAGTTGGACGGCGTTTTGAAAGACTTGGACAAGGATGTGCATAGAGGAAAACAGAGATTAGGAGATTGGCGGTGACCCCACCGCCAATCTCCCAATCACACCCTACCGATTCCGCCACGCTTCGGAATCGGGATAAAAGAGCGGCTGACCGAATTGCTCACGGCCGTACTCCCCAATCTTCTCCTGTATATCCACGCTGGTCAACCATTCCGCAAATTCCTGCGCCAGTTCGTCGTTGATATTGCCCTTGTCGGGATTCACCGGAATGACGCCATACGGATTCAACAGCGCCGGGTCGCCGTTTTCGGCAATCGTTGCCCCACCGACCACGATGGTCAGATTGGGCAAATTGGCCTGCATGGAGAGGAACGTGCCCCGGTCGGTCAGCGTATACGCGCCCGTCTCATTGGCAAACAACAGCGTATCGCCCATCCCCTGCCCCAACGATTTATACCAACTGCTGTTGGGGTCAGGGGTGATACCGGCTGCTGTCCACAGTTGCAATTCTTTGGTGTGTGTACCGCTGTCGTCCCCCCGTGAGGCAAAGATGGCTTCGGCGGCGGCAACGGCCGTTAACGCCTCTTGCGTCGTCGCCATCCCCTGAATCCCCGCCGGATCATCCGCCGGCCCCACAATCACAAAATCGTTAACCATTACATCATACCGCCCCGTGCCGTGCCCGGCGGCCAAAAACGCATCTTCCCGGCTGCGGGCATGCACCAGAATCACATCGGCGTCGCCCGCTTCGCCCAGAGCAATGGCCTGCCCCGTGCCCACCGCCACCACATCCACGCGGGCATCATGGCTGGCTTCAAATTCCGGCAAGATCGCCTCCAGCAAGCCAGAATCGGCCGTGCTGGTCGTCGTCGCCAGCCGCAGCACCTCCGGCTCTGATGAGCCACAGGCCGCCAGAAAAACCAGGAGTAAAGTCAGGACAAACATTTTTAAGCGCAAGGTTTTCCCATCCTTATTTAAGGGGTTAATAATCGTTATGATAATTTATCATAACGATTATAAAACGGCAATGGATGGAAAACCGGTAAGCAGTAAATCGAAACATGGCCCTTTCCTGGGGATGCAACCCCCAGGTGGAGAAAAGAAACACGCTGAAGCGCGTTGGTATTCGGGCATAGGTCATTCAGGCGCGTCGGGGAGAAAAATGGCCTGGAAACGCTCTTGCAAAACGGCATCTAGCTCCTGGCTGATCTGGGTGAAGCGATCAATATAATCCTGAGCCAGCGGCGTGAGGGACGCGCCGCCGCCGTGTTTACCCCCGGTCTGGGTTTCCACCAGCTTTTGCCCCAGGCGGCTTTCCATCTCATGGATTTTTTGCCAGGCAATGCGGTAGGGCACGCCCATGTGGACGGCGGCGGCCGAGATGGAACCGGTTTGGGACACGGCCGTCAACAATTCCACCCGCCACACCGACAACATCACCTCCCCCTCCACTTCCAGCCATACATTCAATTTCGGTTCCATGGTTACTCTGTTTCTCCTAACTTGAAGATTAGTAATCTTTTTGCCCCGGACTATTTAACGCAAAGAACGCAAAGAGCGCAAAGAGCGCAAAGAGAAGAAAGATAACGGCCGTATCTCATATGCAAATAGCCAAAACTCTGGTAGATTCTGCCAAAATAGAACGCTCGTTTTTTATCTTGAAAATTTCCCAATCCGCGTCCATCCGCGTTCTATTCTCGGAGGAAAACGATGGAAATTGTAGACTTACTCATTACCAACGCCAGCCAGCTTTGCGTGATTCCGGGGCCAGACGGGCCGCAGCGCGGGCAGCAATTGGGCGACCTGGGGCTAATCCCCAACGGCGCAGTGGCGGTGGCGGATGGCAAAATTGTGGCGGTGGGCGACACGGCCGTACTCACATCCCACTACTACGCACCACAGATAATAAACGCCCACGGCCGTGCCGTCATCCCCGGCTTCGTAGACCCCCACACCCACATCCCCTGGTTCGGCGACCGCGCCGCCGAATTTGAGCAGCGCATTGCCGGGGCCAGCTACATGGAGATCATGGCCGCCGGCGGCGGCATTATGTCAACCGTTCGGGCCACTCGCCAGGCCAGCGTCGCCGACCTGGTGGCCGACAACCTGCCCCGCCTGGCGCGGATGTTGCAATACGGCGCCACCAGCGCCGAAACGAAAACGGGCTATGGCCTGGAAACGGCCGCCGAACTGCGTCAACTAGACGCCATCGCCGCCCTGCACCAGGCGCAGCCCATTGAACTGACCCCCACCTTTTTACCGGCCCATGCGATACCGGTCGCGTATCACGGCCGTACCGAAGACTACGTGCAACTGGTCATTGCGGAGATGCTGCCTGCGGGCGCTGCCTGGGCAAAGGAATATAACACCCCTCTCTTTTGTGATGTCTTTTGTGAACAGGGCGTTTTTGACGTAGACCAGACCCGGCGCATCCTTACCGCCGCCGCCGCGTTGGGCTATCGGCTCAAAGTTCATGCTGACGAATTTGTGGGGCTGGGCGGCACCAAGCTGGCGGTGGAATTGGGCGCCATCTCCGCCGACCATCTGGTCAAGACGCCCGCCGCCGACATCGCCGCGTTGGGCGCGGGGCCAACCATTGCTGTCGGGCTGCCCGGTACCCCCTTTGGCCTGGCCGAGCGCGACTATACCCCGGCCCAGGCCATCCTGGAGGCGGGTGGCGCGCTGGCGCTGGCGACCGATTGCAACCCCGGCACTTCCTGGTGTGAGTCTATGCAAATGGTCATCGCCCTGGCCTGCCGCTATATGAAGCTGACGCAGGCGCAGGCATTGGCCGCGGCCACGCTAAATGCCGCCCATGCCATTGGCCGGGGGCACGAGATTGGCAGCCTGGAGCCGGGCAAACAGGCAGACCTCCTCATTCTGGACACGGCCGATTACCGGCAATTGGGCTACCGCTTTGGCACAAATCTGGTGCAGATGGTGATGAAGAAGGGGAAAGTGGTCTGGCGTTTGTAGTAGGCGATTCATCGCCGTTCGTTGGCATGATGGCGATAAATCGCCTACTACAAACGAAACAGGGGTTGAGAGGGGGATTAACGGCCGTACCCCACACCCCCAGCCCCTCTTGAAATGGTTATAATTCGGCCTTATGGAAACGACGGAGTTGGAGCAGCAGCCAGAGGAAGTGGCCGGGCACACGACCGTGCCCGCCCCTGAAAAACGCTTTCAAAACGCCATCCGCCTGGTGGTGGGTGTGCTGGTACTGCTCATTCTCATCAGCGCCCTACCCGGCCTGAACCTGCGTTTTGCCGGCGACCGGCTGCAAACGTTTACCACCATCTTCCTGGGCATCTTCATTGAAGCCGTGCCCTTCCTACTCGCCGGATCGCTCGTCTCCGGTTTTATCGCCGTTTTTGTGGACCAAAACACCATTGCTCGCTACGTACCCCGCCGCGCCGTGCCTGCCGCTTTCACCGGGGCGCTCATGGGCTTTGCCTTTCCCGTGTGTGAATGTGGCGTGGTGCCCGTCACCCGCCGCCTGTACCAGAAAGGGCTGCCGCTGCCGGTGGGCATCGCCTTTTTGCTCAGCGCGCCGGTAATTAACCCGGTGGTGCTGGTCAGCACGTATGCTGCTTTTGGCTTTGGGCCGGTGTTAATTGGGCGCTATGTACTGACGTTTATCATCGCTTTTCTGGTGGGGCTAGTGTTCCACTTTGCCAAACCGGCTGAAGTGTTGCGCCCGCCGGAGGAGACGGGCATTGGCCTGCCAGACAGTTACCACGCGCCGGAAGCGGCGGCAAAAGGGGAAAAACGGGCATGGACGGCCGTTGTCACCGCCGCCGATGATTTTTTGGACATGGCCCGCTACCTGATCATCGGCTCGATGTTGGCGGCGGGGATGCAGACCTTTGTCTCCCAGGCGCTGCTGCTGCAATTTGGCGGCGCGCCGGTATTGTCGGTGGTGGCTATGATGGCATTGGCATTTGTACTCTCCATCTGCTCCACCGTAGATGCGTTCCTGGCGCTCTCCTTTGCCGGCACGTTTACCACCGGTTCCATCCTCAGCTTCCTGGTCTTTGGGCCGATGGTAGACATCAAAAGTGCCATGATGTTCCTGGGCGTCTTCCGCCGCCGCATCGTACTCTATCTCATCCTGCTGCCGCTGTTGTTTACGCTGCTGTTTGCGTTGATCATCAATTTGTTCTTGACGTAACAGACATCTGATTTTTCCCAAAATCGGATGTCTACAAGGTTTGCCATGCGCCTGAAAACAATTGCCAAAGTCATTCTCTTTCTCAGCCTGGGGCTTTTCCTGGCCAGCCGGTTGAGCAATGGCACGTTGAGCTTTTATATCCATCCCCGGTTTAATCCGCTCACGGCCGTGACCGCCTTTATCTTTCTTCTGGTGGGCCTCATCTACGCTTACCAGCACCGCCAGACCATCCTGCATGGCGCGGCTGCGCATGACCACGACCATGACCATCACGACCATGCACATGCACACGATCACGATCACAGCCACGATCTCTCCTGGCTGGCGCTGGCCATTCTGGCGCTGCCGGTGCTGCTAGGGGTAATGGTGCAGCCGAAGCCGTTGGGCGCGGCGGCGCTGCAAAATCGGGAGATCAACACCGGCCTGCTGGCCTCTGCGCCTGCGCCCAGTGGCAGCCAGTTAGCCGTCATCCCCACCGCCGGCGAGCGCAACATTTTGGACTGGCTCTACCTGTTCCGCGCCAGCCCCGATATGGCCGCGTTTAACGGCCAGCCGGTGCATGTCATTGGCTTTGTCTACCGGGATGATCGGTTTGCCGCCGATGAATTTATGGTCAGCCGTTTCACGGTAAGCTGCTGCGTGGCCGACGCCGCGCCCATTGGCCTGATCGTGCGCTGGCCCGATGCGCCAGAACTGGCGGCCGATCAATGGGTAGAGGTGACGGGGACGTTCCTGGCCGGGGCATTTAACGGTAACGAGATGCCCCTGCTTATCGCTGACGAGGTGGTTATCACCGAAGCACCCGCGCAGCCTTATTTGTATCAGTAATCAGTAATCGGTGAACGGTAATCGGTAATCGGTGAAAAACGGAAGTGATGACAGTCTCAAAGTTTGATGCGGTGGTCTGGTCGGTGATGGCCTTGCTGGCAGGGCTGGTGACGGCCGTGATTTTCCTGGGCAGCCGGGTGGGGCTGGCAGTAGTGGGGCAGACGCCGCCGCCGGGGGCAGCCCATGTTTCCACACAGACGCAAATTCGAGTGCAGTTTGAGGATACGCTGGACAGTGCGCCGGACACGGCCGTGACCCTCTCCCCCTTCATTTCCGGCGCCACCAGGCTGGAGGGTGATACCCTCATCTTCCAGCCGGCTATGCCGCTGACGCCAGACACCGTTTATGATGTGGTCGTCAATGCCGGTGTTCAAGGAGAAAACGGCCGTACCCTGCACGACCCGCTCACCTGGCAGTTCCAGACCGGCCAACCACGCATCCTTTTTATCAAACCAGACCCGGAAGGGCCTGATCAGCTTTTTGTGGCCGACGCCAATGGCCGCCAGCCGCCGGTGCAGTTGAGCCAGGCGTATGCCACCGTGCTCGATTTTGCCGTCGCCCCGGACAGCTCCCAAATCGCCTATACCGTGTTTACCAACGACCAGCAAATGAGCGGCACGGCCGACCTGTGGCTGATGAACGCCGATGGCTCTAACCAGCGCATGCTGCTGGCCTGCCCGGAAGCGATGTGCAGCCGCCCGGTGTGGACGCCGGACGGCCGTCGCCTGGTATATGAACGGCGCGAAATTTTGAACCCCGGCGCGCCGCCGGGCAACCCCCGCCTCTGGTGGCTGGATGTGAGCAGCGGCCAGACCGTGCCTGTTTTTCAAGACAGCCAGTTGTTGGGCCTGTTCGCCGCCATTTCGCCGGACGGCCGTTGGCTGAGCTACGTCTCCCCCACTGACCAGGGCATCCAGCTTTATAACCTGGAGGATGGGTCTGGGCTGCTGGTGCCGAATAAGATGGGCACGGCCGTTTCCTGGCATCCACGCAGCGAAGAAATTGCCCTAGCGGATATTGTCACCGCCGAGACCGATTGGGGTGTGGTCATCACGGCCGTGTCCATCCCAGATGGCGACGTGACCATGCTCAGCCGGTCAGAACAGGGCGGGCTGGACGTGGACGACAGTAATCCGGCCTGGTCGCCGGACGGCAACCGCCTGGCTTTTGGCCGCAAGCAGGCGCGCAGCGCCATGGGCCGCCAGTTGTGGTTGATGGATGCCGATGGCACGGCCGTTGTGCCCCTCAGCGGCGACCCCGATATTCATCACAGCGCGTTTTTCTGGTCGCCAGACGGCCGTACTCTCCTCTACCAGCGGTACAACCTCAAAGAACTGTACGCCCAACCCGGCGTCTGGGTCATAGACATCCAGACCGGGCAAACCACCGAAATCGCCTACCCGGCCACGCAGCCGGCCTGGCTGCCGTAATGGGTGATTGGGTGATTGGGTGATTGGGTGATTGGTTCAGTCGGCGAAGGCCAACTTTGCCTTCTGTTGGTACAGATTTATCTGCCGCCGCAGACCGGGAACGAGATGGCAAATGGCCGGTTAGGGGTATAATTTGGACGATAATAGTCCGATCACCGATTACCGATTACGGGTTACGGACTTCGGATCACGCGCTGGAGGGCACCATGACAGAGAATGTAATTGAAACGAAGGGGCTGACGGTGTATTACGGCCGTCAGCGCGGCATCCTCAATGTAGACCTGACCGTGCAAAAAGGGGAGGTCTACGGCTTTTTGGGGCCAAATGGGGCCGGCAAGACGACCACGCAGCGGGCGCTGCTGGATGTCATTCGGCCGGTGAGCGGGCAGGCCTGGCTGTTTGGGCTGGATTGCCAAAAGGAGGGGGTAACCGCGCGGCAGCGGGTAGGCTACCTGCCCGGCGAATTGAGCCTGTATGAAAACATGAAGGCCTATCAATTTTTTGACACGGTAGAGGCGATGCGGGGCAAAAATGGGGACAAATCGTACCGCGAGGCGATTTGCCAGCGGCTGAATCTGGATACCGGGCGCAAAATTCGGGAGTATTCGCGGGGGAACAAGCAGAAGGTGGGGGTGGTGGTGGCCTTTATGAACAAACCCGACCTGCTGATTCTGGATGAACCGACCAGTGGGCTGGACCCTTTGGTGCAGCAGACGGTGTTGGAGTTGGTGCGCGAGGCAAAGGCCGACGGCCGTACCGTCTTTTTCTCCTCCCACATCCTGTCTGAAGTGCAGGAGGTGTGCGACCGGGTGGGCATTATCCGCGACGGGCAATTGGTAGCCACAGAGCGAGTGGAGACGCTCATCAAACAGCAGTTCAAACGGCTGAGGCTGAGCTTTGGCGCCTTGCCACCCGCCGACGCCTTTGCCCTGGATGGCGTTACCGAAACGGCCCGTGATGAGCAAAGCGTGACCCTGGAAATTCGGGAAAACTTGAATGGGGTGTTGCGTACGGCCGTGACCTACCATGTGCTGGATATTGACACGATACCCGTCACATTGGAAGAGGTGTTTTTAGCTTACTATGGTGGCAAGTAGCAGAAACAGGTTTGGAGTAGGCACTTCAGTGCCGTGAGAAGGCGATGAATCGCCTACTACAAACGTACAAACTTGTTCTGTAGGAGAAGGCATTATGTTCCGTTTACTCTGGCAAGAATTACAATTCCGGCGCAACGGCATCATTGGTTGGGGGATTGGCGTTTCCATTTATACCGCGTTGTATGTGGGGCTTTATCCCAGCTTTGATGATCAGCTAGCCCTTTTTGATCTGGCCGACATGGCGTTTTACCAGGCCATTGGCATTACGGAGATGACCTCATTTGCCGGGTATGTGTCCAGCACTTTTGTGAATCTGGCGCCCATTTTGTTGAGCATTTATGCCATTATCAGCGGCAGCGGCACATTGGCCGGTGAGGAAGATGAAGGCAAACTGGAATTGATGGTGACGCTGCCCATTCCGCGTTGGCAAATTGTGACGGCGAAGGCACTGGCTACGGCCGTAGCCCTCTTTCTGATCCTGGTCATTGTGGGGATAGCCGCCGTTGGTACCCTATCAGCTATTGCCAGCCAGGTGGAAACGCCGGTCACGGCCGTTGATATGTTTCTCAGCGCCCTCTACATGTGGCCCCTGGTGATGGTTGTGGCCATGATCAGCCTGCTCATGGGGGCGTATCTGCCCAACCGGCGCACGGCGGCGCTGGCAGCCACCGTCATTTTTGTGGGCAATTACTTTGGCAACAGTCTGGCGAATATGTACAACGCATTGGACGCCATCAAGCCGCTGTTAATCTTCACCTACTACGACAATGCGCCGGCGGTGCTGACAGAGGGGCAGGCCATAGCGGATATAGCCGTATTGGTGGGCATCTCTCTCGTTTTAATTCTGCTGGCAGTGTGGGCCTTCCAGCGGCGGAACATTACGGTGGGGGCGTGGCCCTGGCAGCGGGCGAAAGTGGTTTAAGAAAGACCTGACAGGTAAGCAACCTGTGGTTGCTCACCTGTCAGGTATAGTACATTTACTCTTCCTTAATAATGGCCGGCAGGTAAATGAAGTTGTCTAGTACAGGGGCGTTCACCACTTCAATCACGGCCGTAACCGAATCGCTGCCTACTACATTCACGGCCGTCAGCGTCACCGTGTAGCTGCCCGTTGCCGTGAACGTATGTGTCGGGCTGACTTCACTCACCACAGGTGAACCGTCGCCAAAGTCCCAGGTATAGGAGATGGGCGGTGTACCGGCAGTGAGGTTGGTGAAGCTGACCGGCTGGTTAACCAGGGCAGGCAAGGTAGCCGTAAAGGCCGCTGTCGGCGCTACCGGTTTGCCGTCTATAACAATGACGCTGCTGGCGCTGTCTGCGCCAAAGGGGCTGTTCACCGTCAACGTGATGGTATACGTGCCGGAAATGGTGTACACATGAATGGGGTTCACGGCCGTGGAACGAGCCGAACCGTCGCCAAAGTCCCAGTCATAACTCAGTTCCGGTGTTCCCTGTGACTGGTTAGTAAACTGTACCGGGGCCTGGGCCGAGGCAGTGACGGGATGGGTGAAAACGGCCGTCGGCGCTAAACCCACCCGCAGCACATCCGAGGCCACATCCGACCCAAAGTCGTTAGTTGCCGTTAAGGTCACGGTATAGTCGCCCACCGAAACATAGTCGTGCGTGGGGTTTTCCAGGCCAGACAGCGGGCTGCCATCGCCAAAGTCCCAGGTGTAGGTGATGGGGTCGCCGGTAGAGGTGTTGCTGAACACGGCCGTGTTGCCCAACACCAGCGGCCCATTGTGCGTAAAATCAGCAATGGGCGTTACCATCATCGGCACAAACAGCGGCCCCACAAAACAGGGGTACGTTTCCGGGTTTGGCTCACCGCTGATCGTCCAGCAGTAATAGTCAGGCGCCGTCGCGTCTGTGTCCGCTTGCGGCACATACCACAGCACGATGTTTTCACTGTTGATGCTCTCGCCGTTCAGGTACAGGTGCGGCCCCTGCTGATGGTTGTCGTTGCAGCAGCCGCTGGAAAACACATACAGGTCGGTGTCCCCTTCGTTGGCATGGTGCAGCACCGGATATAAGAAGGGATTGTCGCCCTCGCCATTGGGGAATTGCCCCACGTCCTGCACAATGTAATACCCCGCGCCACTGACGGTATCTTCCACCTTCCAGCTATACCCGTTCGGGTCAATGTGGTGTGGCCCATGCCCCGCTTCCGTATATGGCACCAGGTAATCTTCGGTCAACATCGCCTGCCAGGCGGCCCCATCCCACCGGCTGAACAGGTCGTTCTCCTCATCATCCACGGCGATGTTGATGCGCAGCACCGGCCGGTAGAGAGAGTTGGTGCCACATCCTTTGCCGTAGGCGGCGCTCACCGGGCGGAAGCTGCCATCGGCATAAAAGCGGATGCGCTGTTCATACCGGTAGTTGCAGGTGTTGCCCCAATTGCCCATGCGGAAATCCTGCACCACCTCAAAGCCAATCACATTGCTCTGCTCATCCAGCAAATCCAATACCTGGGTGGCGCCATACGGGTAAATGGTGAACCCACCGCCGCCGCTGCTGCATCCGGTGGAATCCTGGTAGCCGCTGCTGCCATAGTCGGCGTGCCACTCCACCAGCTTGATGCTGGTGATAACCGGTACACCGTTGTAGGTGACGTTGTAGACGTTCAGCCCATCGTTGTTGGTGGTGACGTAGCTCAGCGACCAGCCATCGCGGCTGACAGACAGGGGATTGTTGCAGTCCGTGGGCACAAAGGGTTCAAATTCACCCACCGGCGGTGCTTCTGTCCAGTAGATGCCGGCCAGTTCTTCGGCCGTCAGGTCTACCACCGCCCACAGGATACGGCCGTCGCCCGCGGCAAACGTCGGCGCCACACACAGATGCTCCCCACCGCAAGCGGTGTCTAGCAAGCCGGCGTCTACGGCTGCCAGCACTTTCCCGGCAGCCGGTTTGTAACCTAACGCGGCGATCACTTCCGGCGCGTTGGTGGCGATCTCCAGCGAGAGGTCATGCAGCCGTTTGTTGATGCCGGGGCGCAGGTGCGGCTGGCGCAGTACATCCAACACTTCCCCCGTATCCAGTCGGACGAAGGCGGTCACGGCCGTGTCTGTATCCCACAGGTAAATCTCCACCTGGCGGCAGTCGGTGGCCGCGCAGGCGCTCAACGCCGCCGGGTAGGGGCCCAGCACAACCCGGCTAACGCCAAACACTTCGGCGCGATGGCCGGAGGTGAATGCCTGCACCCGTGTATCGGCCAGGGCCAGGTCTTGGGCGGTCTGCTGTTCGGGCGTCATCTGCGCGGCAATGGGTACGGCCGTCATCTTCCCCCGCACTTCCGCCGCCGGTTTGAGCAGGGCAAGGGCGGCTACGGCCGTTAACAGCCCAACCACCACTATCATTAAAAGCAATCGTCTCATAATACTGCACCTCTTTGGGAAATATTGTGGCAAAATTTGCCGAATCGGTAAGCGCCTCAGGGCGGGCACAGTTTAGCACCCCGCAAGGTCAATCGCAACTAAGGGTTGCGTGATTTGGTACTTATGGGGGCCGTTTGCACAAAAAACGGCCGTCTCCACAGCCATGATTGAGGGAGACGGCCGTTGCTCTTGGAGGGGCAACATTGAGAGTTGGGCATAAATGCCCAACTCTCACACATACCGGTTTACGGTTTCAGAATGATGGGTAGATAGATGACAGTTGGGCCGGCAGTTGTTGTCAGAGTAGCGCTGGCTGTCGCATTACTGTCATGCGTAGAGGTCGCCGTCACAACCACGGCATCACTCTGTCCGGCGGCAACGTTTGTCGGAATCGCCACGTAAACCATGACAGTGGCCGATTCACCAGCCGCCAACGTCAGGCTGCTACCACCAGGCAAGGTTGCCGTCCAGGTGTGCGCCCCAAACGTCAGGTCGAAAGTGTCGGCCGTATTACCGGTGTTGGTAATGGTCATGGCATACATCATTGTATGCCCTGGCGCGCCAGTAGCCGCCATATCGCCAGACATAGACACACCATAAACGGTAGCAAGGCTGGTCGTCAGGTCTACTGAGTCAGTCGCGGTGGCATCATTGGCAGAAGTGGCCGTTACAGTCACCACATCCTCATCATTGCCGGAAGCGCCAGCCGGAATATCCACCCACACCATGACCGAGCCTGTTTCGCCGGCATCAACCGTGATGCTGTTGGCAGACAGGGTAGTGGTCCAGCCGTTGCCGCCCAACGTCAGGTCATAGGTGTCGGCCACGTTGCCGGTATTGGCAATGTCAACGGTGTAAGTCACCGTCGTGCCTGGGTCGCCGGCCAGTGCGTCGGGATCGGCGCTCACATCAACGCCGTAGGTGGCAGAAGCAATGACATGCATCACCACTTGAGCCGGGGCTACGTTGTTGTCGAATGTACCGGCAAAACGAATTTCGGCCGTGTAGGTGCCGGTCTGGGTGATCACAGACGCATCGAAGATGATGTTCACCGTCTCCGATTCGCCGGCATTCACCGTCCCGGTTGCCGGGTCTTCATACAACCACGGGGCATCCACATTTCCTTCAAGCAGTTGGATAGCCAGATCATCACCTTGTAGGTTCCAACTTGAACCAGGCGCGGAAAAGGAATAAGCACTACCAACAACGCTGCTTCCCGGTGTGTTGGGATCCGTATCCTGGAAGCCAGTCTCCCAGAAGAAATCGTCCGTGGAAAAGCCTGTGTCATTGTAGATTTCTACCCAGAAAGTTCCTGGCCCCAACGTAACCGGATTATCCAGCGTCAGCGTATGGAAATACTCATGTACGCCGAACAAAATAATACCGGTTTGCACACGTTCGGCGAGTACGGCCGTTTCGGTGGAGATAACCGCGCCTGGCAGCCCACCGCCGTCTTGATGGAAGATCACCGTGATATTGTCAGGTACCGGCACATCGGTCGGGAAATATCCAGACCAGATGTTGATGCCGCCAATGGTATGTTCCTCAGAGAAGGTGAAATTATCAGCCAACACCTGGGCGCCGCCACATAGATCACAAGACACATCGGTGAAGATGCCATTGGCCTGACTCGGTTGTTGGTCAAGCAAAAGGCCATCACCCAATGCCGGGACACGGATGAATGGCGGATAGATGGGCGCACTGTTTCCGAAGTCCAGCAGATCTGCCAGAGCCGAGTTCTCAGCGCCAGTACCTACCGTAGCGGGAACAGCGGCACGGAAATCAAATGGCGAACCGGTTTGCCGGTCAGACAATTCAAAGTCAAATGCGGCCGTCCCCGTGTTGTTGAGGGTTAACGAGTCCGTCAACACCTGCCCGATGGCCAGGGTGCGCTCATAGGAGGCAGGGCTGTACTCCAGGATGGCTACGATGGGAGTCAGGGCAAAGTCAGTCACCACTGTCTGTCCGGCGGCCACCGTGACCGAAGCCGTTTCATCGAAGTAGCCAGCCGCCGTTACCAGGAAGTCATACGTTCCCGGCTGCACAGCCAGGGCATAACTATTCCCACTGAGCATGACATCAAAGCCACCAGGTCCGGTCACGTGGATGTCCGCATTGAGCGGATCACTCGTCCAGGCATCCGTAATGTCACCATTAAGCAAGCCACAGGTGGGGCAGCTCAGGTGCATGGTCAGCGGCATGGTATCTACGACATTGACGAAGTTACCACGGAAGGATAGGGTGGCGTAGAAGTCACCTACCTGGTACATGGAACGGGCATCAAAGACTAACTCAAAGGTGGTTGAGCTAAAGCCAGGCACCGTGCCAGAATCGGGCACGGCATAAGCCCACTGCGGGCCGGTGGAAAAGCCGGTTTCGATCCCTGTAATCAGGTTTATCCACAATTCTCTTCCATCCGGAAGCCCATCAGAATCCAGGTCGGCGCTGTTTTGCCCATCCAGGAAGCCACGGAACACGGTGCGGTTATCATTACCCAACACCATAGCCGCCTGGTTTGGCGCCGGCGTGGTGGTATATCCGGCCAAAGCCTCAAACCCGGCTAATGGTTCCACGCGCTGCCCATAGATGCCAAAGATAAAGCCATCCAGACTGGTGAACTCAGGCACATTATTGGGGTCAGTGAAGATTGGATGTGCGTCATCCCACCAAAACACCGGGTCAGGGGGATCGTTATCATCAGCCATCCAGGTAAAGCCAAGCGTGGCCCACAGGGGGTTTGAGGTATCGAAACCGACGCCCCAGGTGTGCGCGATTAACTTCCCACCACCCAACACATAGTTATTAAGCGCCGTAAAGGTGGTTGAAGGCGCGCCAAAGTTATCGTTCGCAAAGATCACCAGATCCCAGGCGCCACTGTTGAGGCTGGCTTCAAAGCCGGCAAAATCACCATTGTTATGCAAGGTGTAAGCCATGCCAAGCGCCTGCAGCGCACTTTCCACATGGGTGGGGGTATGTTGTGGATCGTCGGCATACACAAGGATGTTGCCACCTGCCGGGACTACCGGTTGCCATCTGTATGCTGAAGGATAGGCAACGGCCGTACCGCTGGCGGTATTGGCGCGCATTGCCACACCTTCGGTAGCCTGGTACAACGTGGTCGTCGTTCCGTTCGGGCCTAACGGCCGTAACTGGAACGGCCCACTATAGCCACCAATTCTTACCTCAAAGTCCAGCGGCGCGGCGCCGGTGTTGGTCACGGTGACAGTGTTAGAAACCACGTCACCAATTTCCATGAACTCTTCCACCGAAGCGGGGCTGTAAGACAGAATGGCCGTGTCGGCCCACAGGGCAAAGTCTTGGGTGGTAGTGGCGCCGGTAGTGATGTTGACAACGGCCGTGTCACTCAAATACCCTGGCGCACTGGCTGTCAGGAAATACTGCCCTGGTGCGAGCTGGATGGTGTAGAAAGAGACATCTTCCAGGGTGAAGTCAAACCCGCCAGTGCTGGTGATCTGGACAGACCCAACCAGTGGCAGACTTGTCGCCGCGTCAGTGATGTTACCTTGCAGCGTACCACATGTGGCACAGGTCACAGTCAGGGTAAGCGGCACGTACACCTGCAACTGGGGCGCATCCACCAGTATCTTCAGTTGCGCCGTGTATTGTCCGGGAATCGGCACCTGGGCGGCATCGAAGGTCACATCAACTGGGAAGCTGCCATTGGCCGGCACCGTACCCGTGATCGGGTCTTCACTTACCCAGGGCACATCTGTCTCGGTAATTTCAAAACCGAGCCAGGAAACCTGGGGCGTCCCGCCGGGCATCGTCTGCCCCAGAACACCAATCAGCGTGGTGTTGCCGGTGCTGCGATCCACTGCCCGTAGTTCGGGCAGGAAGGAGCTGCCGTTAAAGGCTGCCATGTACAGGGTGTCTGTGTCCGGATCCCAGCCCATGCCCTGGCCGAAGTTGGCGTCGAAACCAATCGAACCAATGATGGTGCCGGCGCCGGTGTTCTTGTCAATCCACAGCAGCACGTCGGCGATAATGTCGTAGCCCCACAGGTCGCCATTGCCATCTACCGCCAGAGCGATCAGACAACCACCATTGCTGATAGAACCAACCAGGGTAGCCACGCCGGTGGGCGGGTCAATGGTATACAGGGAGGAGTTGCCACAATTCGTCGTCCCGGCGTAAACAACACCACTGGTGGGGTCGTAGGCCAGGCCAGCGTATGTCTCGCCGCCACCTGGCGGGGTAGCGCTGTAGGTGTTCAGGATAGCCCCCGTGGCCGGGTTCACTTCCCACATGGTGTTGTTGGTGTCAATCATATACACCAGGCCATCCACATATTCGCCCGCGCCAATGAAGCCACCGGTGGGCGGCATGGCGCTCACAAACGGCAGCACCTGGGGCACATCAATATCGAAGATGGTGTAGTACCCATTGGTATGTTCCACACCATAGGCATTGGAACCGAGCAGTTGCGACAACGTGGCGGCGGGTAATGGCCCGGCCGTTTGCCCTACTGCCTGGGGCGCAGCCCCGGTGGATGCCGGCAGTGAGCCGCGCGCAAAGTTGCCATCGCTCGCCGGGATGTGCAGCGGCGCAGCCAGATAGGGATTTGTGCCGGGCACTTCTCGGATCTCAAATTCCACATTAGCGCCGCCGATGTCGGTTAAAGCCAGAGGGAGCGTCGTGTTATCGCCGAGTTCCAATGTGACGTTGAAATTGTCTGGATTGGCAATGACGAAGCCGGAGGGCAGGTAGAAATCCTGCTCGACGGTATCGCCGTTCACTACGTTCACGGTCTGTACGTCTTCACCATACAGGGTGTAGGTGGCCGTGTGTACCTGGCTGCCGCTCAAGGAGTAGACGGTGTAGAAGGCGTCATCTACCGCCGGGTCGAGAGGGGTTTCCATCGCATACCCGACGGAGCCGGTTTCGTTCGTTACCCAGGCGCCAACCACTGGATCACTGGTGTTCACGTCGTAGACATTGCCCACAACCAGCCCACCGCTGGCGGGTGGTACACAGGTGTACGTGGTGACATTGACGTTGTCCACCATCCAGCCAAAGAAATCATTGCCAACACCATCCCCGGTGTTGAAGTAGAAGCGAACCAGCGCACTGCCCGCAAAAGCGGAGATGTTGGCGGTTCGTTGATGCCAGACATTCTCGGTATCGCCGTCAATGACTGTAGTCCAGGTGGAGCCGCCGTCATTGGATATTTGCACCTGGCGGGCATCCCAGCCACAGTTGCCGCCACATTCGGTCTGCTCATAGCTCCAGAAGGACAGCACCGAACCAGCGCCGACCGATATGGGTGAATTCAATGTCATGGCGCCGCTATTGGCGCTGCCCGTGTTGAAGGTGCAAACGCCATCAATACCGTAGTAGGCAGCATTTGTGGGGCTGGGGAACGGCGCCACCAAAGAACCACAGGTATTTGATTGGCTTTCAGGATTCCAAAGGCCGGTCAATGTCCAGTTGCCATAGCCACTCTCGAAATCATCAGAGAAGCTGCCGGACGGGACGGGGGTGTAACCGGGGGCCGTACAGGTAAACAAGTTGGCGTCCAAATCAAAATCTTGTGTCGTGTTGCCGCTAACGGCTACCTGTACAGTAGAGGAATCATAGCCGGGGACAAAGGCGCTGACTGTGAAGTCATACGTTCCGGCCGGCAGGACGACACTGTAGTAACCGGTTACGGGGTCTGTCCAGACGGGGTTGTCCGGGAAGCCCTGACCAATGTCAATCTGGGCATATAACGGCCAGCCAGTGGTGGCATCGGTTACGACACCATCAACGGTAAAGCTGGGCGCCTGGACAAGTTGAACATTCAGGGTGGTGGTTTGGAATTCCGTTACCTGGATGCCGGGGTGTGTTTGCGGGAAGTAGCCAAATTTGCTGACGGAGACGGTGTAGGTGCCGCTAAAGGCGATGGTGGAATAGAAACCGACGCTGTTGGTATTGGCGTGGAAAACAATGCCATCGCCCCGGTCGGCGGCTACGTGCGCGCCCTGCAGCGGAGCTGCTGTTACCGAATCGGTAACAGTACCATTTAATGTACCGGGATTGCCATAGAGGATGGCGGTATTCACGGCCGTCAGCGCGTCCATTGTTCCGTATCCCCAATCGTTGTTGGGGCCGGTGGTATAGTCGCCGCCGCAGCCAGAACCACCCTGCCCGGTGAGGGGCACGGCCGTGTCCGCGATAATCTGGTATGTCTCATCAACCAACCCACGCAGGCCGGGGTTCGCCGACCACATCAGGCCAATCAACGCCGTGACATGCGGCCCAGACATGCTGGTGCCGCTCCAGCCACCCTGATAACCACCACCGGGAACACTAGAGCGAATGTTTTCGCCGGGGGCCATAATGTCCGGGATGTATTCACCGGACAGGGATGAAGGGCCGCGGCTGCTGAAACCCGTCAGGGTGCCGGGCAGCGAACCACCCGCATGGTTGACGGAACCGGTCGTCAGAACTTCACCGTAATCGCCGGGCGAGCGAAGCGTCTGACAAGAAGAGCCTTCGTTACCGGCAGAAACCTCAACGACGATACCGGCAGCCTGAAGCGCCGCAATTTCGTCCTGGAAGTCAGGAACGCCACCACCCCAAAAACCCCAGGAATTGTTGATAGCATCTGGCGCCAGGCTGGGATTCGGGTTGTTTCCTGTCAGATCCCAGGGGGCCAGGAAAAACTCAAAACAACTACTGAAGGTAAATACGCTGCCACCACCGCCATCGTCCATACCTTTGCAGTGAATGGTTTCCGCACCCGGCGCTACGCCAATCTGGTTAGCGCCGCCATCGTCGCCCACCATGGTACCGGTGGTATGTGTGCCATGCCCATGACCATCGCCAGGGGCGCTGGGGTAAGTACCTGTGGGATCCCACCAGTTGTAGTTGTGGTTAGCGGATGAACCATTCCAGCCTCGATAATGGTTGATGATGGCCGGGTGGTCCCATTGCAAGCCGGTGTCCAAACCGGCCATAACCGTTCCTTGCCCGGTAAAACCCATCGCCCATACGTCATCGGCATTGATGAAGGTGATATTGGGTTCAATGGCTTGACTGCTTTCGGGTGCAGCCGGATTGATGAAAGGTTCTTGCAGTTGGAATTGGCGATTTGCCGTAATTTTTTCCACATCCGGGCGGCTGGCTATGTCCATGACCAGGCTTTCTGTCCCGGCTCTAACCAATATCTTGTTGGAAATGTAAAAAGAGTGGTATCGAATTCCCTGCGCGTCCAGATAAGCACGAAGGTCGCTTTGCGAGCGTTCGGCCGTTTCACGCAGAGCATTAAACACAAACTCGCCCTTTGCTTCTTTGGTTGGCAAATTGGAAGCCGGGCTGAGATCAGCTTTCTCGTTCATCCAGATGAAAAAGTCTGTGCTGCTTTCGCTATTTAGTTGTTCTAAAACAAGAGGCTCAATTTTACCCGCTGGGGGATTGCTCTCCTCACCGATGGTACGGGCCATGATAACACTGGGTAATATCAGCGCCATCAACCCCACGAGAAACACAAATGGCATATGTCGCCATGACCGTTTACTGTTCATTATTATCCTCCTAGATACCCCACACATGAATGAGAATGCTGTTTTGCATGTAACATGGCGGGGTAGTGACCAGTAAGAGACTCCAACACAACAAGGTGTGTCCGGAGGAGTGATGAGAAGTATTTCAACTGTTGTTCAAGTCAGGTGGATCTATTGACCGGCACTACCTCCTTGGCAGCTTTAATGCGTTTAGACATTACTGAACTGCGCATAAATCCCCACTTATGGCTCCCGCTTGCCACTAGAAATTGCCATTTCTCATAAACGGAAAATTCACGCCACATTATCTCACTTTTATGATGTCCTGGCAAATAACAGAGAATGCTCTGCAGGACAATCGCATATTCCTCAATGCGGCAGATAAATTTGCACCAACAGAAGGCAAAGTCGGCCTTCGCCGACTGAAACCCAGCCCACGCAGGTGGGCTTCGCCCTCTGTAGCCGCGATTTTAATCGCCGGGAATTGAGTATGCGATTGCCCTAGAATGCTCTGCAGGACAATCGCATGCTCCTCCAAACGGCAGATAAATCTGCACCAACAGAAGGCAAAGTCGGCCTTCGCCGACTAGAACCCAGTGGATACCAGCCCACGAGGCGCCTGCCCTGAGCCTTGTAAAGGGTGGGCTTTGCCGTTTATAGCTGCGATTTCAATCGCCAGGAATTGCGTATGCAAGCGCCCTAAGCCCTAAATACTCTGCATCCCTCTCGACGCAGAGTGTCGGGCCGACACAGAAAGTCGGCCTGATCATTTCACGCGGAGTATGGAACGAGGGCTGCTGTATCGTTGCTTTACCACCTGTCATTTATCTTCTACGGGCAGCCCACTGGGGACAGTGGCGGGGAGCAGATTGCTCATGTCGGTCGCGGCGGGGTCGGTGAGGCTCTCCAGAAAAGCTACCAGTTGGGCTATTTCGCGGCGGCTGAGTTCTGTTTGGGGCAGTTGAGGGGAAAGTGTCAGCAGGATGTCGTCAATGGTAACGGCATAGTTTTGCAGGGTGGCGCGCAGTTCAGGGGGCAGGGTACGGCCGTCAAAAGCCCGCAGCGTTTCTTCTGGTTGTAGATGGTGGGCAATCACGGCCGTCAACGAATCATAGGCGCCGTTGTGCAGGTAAGGAGCGGTGAGGGCTACGTTGTGCAGCGGTGGGGTGCGGAAAGTGTATTTATCGGCAGGGGCCTGAGTGATGGCGTAACGGCCGTAATCCAACGGCGCAAAATCATCCCGGCCCGGCCCAAACTGGGGCGCGCCAATGTTGTGATACTGCTGGTCGGTGAACAGCGGCCCACTGTGGCAGGCGGCGCATCCGGCACGGCCGTAAAACAACAGCGCCCCCTGTTTCGCCTGGTCAGTCAGCGCCGTTTCATCCCCCGCCAGATAGCGATCCCAGGGTGAATTGGTAAAAGCAAACGCCTGTGCTTCAAAAGCGGCGATGGCGTTGGCTGCATGTTGGAAGCCCAGTTCTGCCGCCGGTACATCCGGGTACGCCTGCCGGAACAATTCCCGGTATGTGGGAATAGCCAGCAGCCGCTCCATCAGCAGCGCCCAAATTTGCGGAAAAAAGCGGGCATCGTTGGGGATAGACGCCAGTTCGTTCGGTTGGCCGAATACATCCGTATCTTCCCAGCCGGTGGGCAGGTTTTGGGCATAGGCGGCCGCCTCATCCAGCACCGTGCCTGGCTGGATGGCATACCCGGCCACGTTATACCAACCGCCGCGCATCTCGGTGCGAATGGTGACGGGGAACATGGCCTGGGCGGCCAGGGCGCTGTCCAGCCCAGACGGTAGATATCCCCCGGCGGGCGTCTCAAACCCGGTGGCGGCGCTGCCTTCCACCCGCCCTTCCCAGAACATTGTCGCCCATTCCGGCAGCCCGCGATTAAACAACTCTGTTGTGTGGCGGGGCACAAACTCGCGGTTGTCACCCAACTGCCGCTTGCTGGCAAACCCGATGCCGCCCGTGCCAATGGAAAGCGGCAGTTGGTCGCCGGTTGCCAGCGCCGGATGGTGGCAGGTGGCGCAGGAGGTGTCGCGGTTGCCGCTGAGTTCTTTGTCAAAAAACAGAGCCTGCCCCAAAGCGACCAGCGCCGGGTCAGGTGGCGTGGGCGCAGCCAGCGGCGTCAGCCCTTGTTGGGCGATGAGGGTTTGCAGGGCGGCATCCAGGCTGGCAGCCTGGGCTACATGGCGTTGCTGCCAGAAAAAACCAATAACTACCAACAGCGTGATGGTGACTATAAAAAAGGAAATAGCTTTTAATGCCTTCAAACGAATCTTACTCCTGTACACCGCATTTCTCGATGTTTACCACTTAATATGCAGCACACCCAAATGATTTGTGAATGGAGAGGAGGCTTTAGCCGATGCGTGGTTCGCCTAAAGGCTCTCCTCCGACTGTTTACAATTCAGATAGGGTCGCTATATGTCTTGGTAGACTATCCAAACCTGCAACATGTTATTCCGGCGTGTCTTTCAGGAAGAATCCTTCGTGCTGCCGAGGTAAAAGATTCCTCGCTCCGCGGACTGCGCTCGGAATGACAGCTCGCTTATGGCGAGTGATGGGGGGCCTGCCAGGCGGGGGATTTGTGGACGTGGACAACCTGCCAGCCGGCCTCGCCTTTCACCAGGACGCGGCTTTCGTTGTGGTGGCGGTGGCTGATGGCCCCGGTTTGTGCGTCGGCGATGGTGAGCATAAAGGTGTAGCTGGCGACGGCCGTGTTCCCATACACCTGCAAACGTGGCCCCCACAAATCATAGCGGAACTCCCCGGCCGTGCCCGCCCAGCCATGCTCAATCATAAACAGATGGAAATCCAGCCCATCCTGCCGGTGGGGGGTGACAAACCATTCATACAATGATAACTCCGGGCTGGTGGTGGTCCGATACGTTTCCACATCTTGCGTAAAAATGCTATTGATGTGCCGGTGCAGCGCTTCCCAAATTTCGTTTTCGGTTTCGTTCATAACAGGTTTCTTCCCGTAGAATCACTGGGCTGGAAAAACTGTACCTGCCACAAATGCCAATCCGGGCAGGAGTTTAGACTGTAGGGTCTCGTTTGTCGTGAACTGGCCGGACAGGATGTATTCCGGGCTGTTCTCCGGCAGATAGTAAATGGTAATGACATGGGCCTTCGGGTCGGCAATCCAATATTCGCGCACGCCGGCCCGTTCGTATGCACCAAATTTCACATACTGATCCAGCCGCAGACTGCCTGGGGATAGCACCTCGACGATCAAGTCGGGCGCGCCTTCAAAAATTTGTGTACCAGATGCGGGCTGTCGCTCGGTGCGGATAAAGAGAATATCGGGCTGCACCGGTTTGGCGATGCCCGGCAAATGCACTTCAAACGGAGCGGCAATTACCACTCCTGATTGCTGACTTTCTATGAACTGTTCTAACTTTGAGGCAATCTTTAAGACGGCGAACTGGTGATCGTAAGAGGGGGCATTGGCCATATAAAGAACTCCTTCAATGAGTTCATAGCGACGGCCGTCATCCGGCAAACGCACATAATCCTCATACGTCCACTGCCCCTGTTCTGGCCAGGGATGGGTTTGATCCGCCGGTGGTAAAAGTTGTGTCGCCTGGGTCATGGTTTCATGCTCCGTTCTTCCTCGGAGGGGAGGCTTTAGCCGTTTGTTTCGGCTAAAGCCTCCCCTCCGGCTGTTAATCGTGGGGATTGTAGTCAACGGCCGTGGCCCCTGTCAATTTACGCTAATCAAGCTTGAACCCATCTCATGGCCCCACACCCCAAACAATCACTGTGCCATCACTGCTGCCGGAGGCCAGCCAGGCCCCATCCGGCGACCAGACCATGCTCTCTACCGGTCCCACATGGCCGGAAAGCTGGCGCAGTTCACGGCCATTCCGCGGATCAAACAAAAACACCGTACCATCATACCGGGCGGCGGCAAGGGGGAATCCGGCAGGCGACCAGGCCACGCTCATGGCCAGATCATGCAGGTCTTGTTGCCACACCTCCTCACTGTCAACCACCGGCCAGACGCGCACCAGGTAGTCATGGCTGCTCGTTGTTATCTCCCCCATGTCCGGCGACCAGGAGACACCGCTCACAATATCATCATGCCCGGCCAATTCCGCAAACAGCGTAGGGTCATCACCAACGGCCTCACCACCGACCGTCCACAGGCGCACGGCCGTATCCTCTCCCGCCGTAGCCAGCATAGAGCCATTCGGTGACCAGACCAGATCAGTCACCGGCCCCTCTGTAAACACCTGCCAATCAAGCACCACCGTCAGATCAGTCGCATCCAATATCCAGACATGACCATCCCAATCCGCCGCCGCCAGCCAGGGAGTATAAGGAGCATAGGCCAGCGCACTGAAGCCGCCATAATCCGGGTCCGCCCACTCATCCACCTCCCGCAATTCCGCCACATCCCACACCCGCAAAAAGCCATCGCCCCCCGCCGAGGCCAATAACGACCCATCGCTAGAAAAAGCGACGGCCGAAACGCCGTAATCATGTGCTGTTAAATAATCCAATTCCTCGCCTGTCGCCGGCTGCCACAGGTGCACCAGGCCATCATCACCACCACTGGCTAACAACTGGCCATCTGGCGACCAGGCCACACTGGACACACTGGCCGTATGCTCGTGATTTTCCTGAACCACTGAATCGGTGGCCGCATCCACCTGCAAAATTGTGCCATCGGCCAGGAAGGTGATGATCTGGTTGGTGGCGGGCAGCCAGATCAGGCGGATGGCCGGGCTGAGGGGGCTGGGCAGGGCGCGCATCTGGCCGCCGGTCGCCGCATCCCACAGGCGCACGGTGTTATCGCCGCCGGTCGTCAGAATTTGCGTCTCGTCTGGCGACCAGGCGGCGTCATAGACGCCGTATTCATGCCCGCCCAAAACAAGCTGTTCCGTGCCATCTGCGCCCCAGACGCGGGCGGTGGCGTCAAAGCTGCTGGAAATGAGGCGGGCGCTATCGGCTGACCAGGTGAGGTTGGCAATTTCATCGGTGTGGCCGGTCAGCACGGCCGTTTCCGTCCCTGCCGCCACATCCCACAGACGCACGGTGGTTGCATCGCTGTTGTCCGCTGAAGCCAGCAGCGTTCCATCTGGCGACCAGGCCAGCCGGGTGACACTGCCTTCGTGCCCCACCAGTTCCCCTACTTTTTGGGTGCTGACCGGATGATATAACATGATTGGGCTGCCCCAGGTGGCGGTCGCCAACAGGCTGCCATCCGGCGACCAATCCAGAGCGATGAACTCGTCATCACCCTGGATGATGCGCACCTGCTCACCGGAGTCTACATCCCACACGCGGATGGTGGCGTCCGCACTGGCAGAGGCGACCTGACGGCCGTCTGGCGACCAGGCGACGGCCGTGACTCGATTGGTGTGCCCCGCTAACAACTGAACCGGCTCCAGTGAATGCGCGTCATAAATCCAGACGCCGATGCTGCTGCCCAGCGCCAGCCGGTTGCCATCCCGGCTGAGGGCAGCGGCGTACAGTGTGCCCCGGCCCAGCCGCTGCTGAACAGCCATCTGGTTGATATTATCAGGGGTGATGGGGGCAGAAACGGCCGTGTTCGTCGTTACCACCTCGGCAGCAGGCGTGGATGCCTGCGCCACATCGCCGGGCAAAACAGGCGCGAAGCGGGGGCGAATCAATGCCAGCAAACCATAACCACACACCAGGATCAAGACAGCCACTGCCACCAGCCAGACCCACAACGGCTGCCGACGGGCAGCAGCGGGTATGGGTGGCGGCGGGAGTGGTGTGGGTACGACAACGGTGGGATCAACTACCGGGAGAGGGGGGGTAACCTGCGTAGCGGCAACTTGTGTTGGCGGTAAATCAAACGTTTGCCCTTGCAGAGCCGAGGCCAGGGTGTCGGCCATCTCGCCCGCTTTGTCAAAACGGTCGGCCGCTTCTTTGGCGGTGGCGCGGGTGATGACGTATTCGCAGCCGGATGGCAAGTCGGGGTTCACTTCCAGCACACGGGGCATCGGTTCGGTGATCTGTTTCACCAGCATCATAGCCGGCGTGTCGGCGTCGTAGGGCTTTTTGCCGGTGAGCATTTCAAAGACGATGATACCCAGGGCGTAGATGTCGGTACGGCCGTCTAGCTGGCTGCCCCGGATTTGCTCTGGGCTCATGTAAGCGGGGGTGCCCACCATGCCGCCGGTGGCCGTCAGTGTGCCCCCGGCCTGCGTCAGCCGCACAATGCCAAAATCGGCCAGGAACGCTTCGCCATATTGGTCAAACAGAATGTTGCCCGGCTTCAGATCACGGTGAATGACGCCGCGTTCATGCGCCCGATCCAGGGCAGAGCCAATGCGCCGCAGAATGTGGGCGGCTTCGGCGGTGGGCAGCGGCCCCTGGGTAATGCGCTCAGCCAGCGAACCACCGGCCATCAGGCGCATCACCAGATAGGGCTGCCCATTTTCTTCGCCAAAGTCATACACGGGCACGATGGCCGGATGTTCCAGGGCGGCGATGGTTTCCGCTTCGCGCTCAAAACGGGCGCGGAATTGGGGATCATCCAACAGCAGTTCGCGGGGCAGCACTTTGACGGCGACATCCCGTTTGAAGCGGGGGTCATAGGCGCGGAAGACGGAAGCAAAACCGCCGCGCCCTAACTGCTCTTTAATTTCATACCGGCCAAAGGTTGTGGGAGTTGTCATGGGGGCATTGTAGCATGGGAGAAGGGAGATTGGGAGATTGGAGATTGGAGATTGGAGATTGGAGATGGGGCAATCTCTAATCTCCAATCTCAATTTCCCATCACGGCCGTAACACTACCGGCAAATATAGCGGCCAACCGACAATCACTTGCTGTGGCAACGAGACGTTGTTGCTTTCATCCACCTCGGCGATGGCCTGGAGCGAATCTACCATGGCGTACACCTGCCGGTAAAGTGGGCCGGGGACAAAACCGGCGGGGATAGTGAAGGTGAAGACGGCCGTTTCCCCCACCCCTAACCCGTTCACCACCACAAACCCGTTGCTCTGCGTGATGGGAATGGAGTCGCTGAGGACGATGGCCGGGTGCAGGAAGATGTCGGTCTGGATGGCACCGGTGAGGGGCACATTGCCCACGTTGGCAATGGTGACGGTGAAGCTGACCGGCTGCTCTGGCCGAATCCAGCCCGGCGTCAGCAGG
>CAADGU010000073.1 GCA_900696625.1 uncultured Chloroflexota bacterium
TCACGCATCACGCATCACGCATCACGCATCATGGAAGACCGCACCCTCATCATCGGCCTGGGCAATCCGGGCCGCCAGTACCGGGGCAACCGGCACAACATCGGCTTTATGGCCGTGGATCGGCTGGCGGCGGCCAACGGCATCCAGAGCAGCAAGGTGCAAAACCAGGCCATTGTGGGCGACGGCCGTATCGCCGCCAAACCCGTCATCCTGGCTAAACCGCAAACCTACATGAACCTCAGCGGCGACGCGGTCGGCTCCTTGCTGCGTTATTACAAAATCCCGCAGGCCAACTTGCTGGTCATTTACGACGAACTCGATTTGCCCTTTGGCGCCATTCGCCTGCGCGAAAGCGGCGGCGCAGGTGGGCACAACGGCATGAGGTCCATCATCGCCCACCTGGGGCAAGACTTCCCCCGGCTGCGGCTGGGCATTGGCCGCCCGCCGGGCAAAATGCCACCCCACGCCTACGTGCTGCAAGATTTCGGCATGGACGATGTACCCGTGCTGAATGAACTGCTGGACACGGCCGTGCGCGCTGCCGAAACGTTTGTGGCCGAGGGCATTCAATTGGCGATGACAAAGTTTAATGGAACTGTAATTGGGTAATTGAGTAATTAAGTAATTGATCAACCAATTACCCAATTACCCAATTACCCAATTACCCAATTACCAATGAGCGTTTCCGGCATCCTCCAAATCTACGACCAGCTTCCCGCTTTTGCCGAACTGGTGAACGCCTTGAACACACAGCAGCCCGTCCCGGCGCTGCTGCTGCCGAAGGGGGCACGGCCGTCAATCCTGGCAAAGCTCTATCTGGAACGGCGTGTGCCCATCTTGCTGCTCACCGGGCGCGTGGAGTCGGCCGCCGCCTGGATTCAGGCATTAGAGATGTGGCTGCCGGAAGGGGATGTGATGCGCCGTCTGCCGGAACCAACCCCTCTGCCCAATGATCGCGGTCCCTGGAGCGACCGCAGCCGTACCGAGCGCATCGCCGTACTCATGCGGCTCATGGCCGGGCAGCAGCCCAACATCCCTGCCCTGCCGCAGCCGCCGTTGGTTGTGGCCTCCGCCCGCGCCTTCTTGCAGAAAACCTTGCCCAAACGCCAGTTTGTGGCCGCTACCCGCGCCCTGCGCGTGGGGCAGCTCATTGACCTGGAAAAACTGACCCAAACCTGGCTGGATGTGGGCTATGAAGCTGCACCGGTGGTGGAAAAGAGCGGGCAGTTCAGCCGGCGGGGGGGCATCATGGACATCTTCCCCGTGGCTGCGCCTTATCCGGTGCGCATTGAGTTGTTTGGCGACGAGATCGAGACGATGCGCTGGTTTGACCCGGCCACGCAGCGCACGCTCACCGTCAACGGCAGCGCCGACATCAGCAGCATGATCACGCCGCCCAGCCGCGAGGCGCTGCCCGTCATCGCCCGCGATTACGCCGATGCCCTGCCCGCCGATTGCCTGCCAGACGAATCCGCCCAAAATCTACCCTCCTGGCAAGACGACATCAAAGATTTGCAAAGCGGCCGTTCTTTCCCCAACCTGGAGTATTACCTGCCGCTGCTCTATCCCCAACCGGCCAGTTTGCTAGACTACCTGCCGGAGAATGCGCTGGTGGTGGTGGATGATTGGCCGGAATTGGTCACGGCCGTTGCCGAAATCCACGAACACGCCGACATCATCCTCAACGAACAACCCGACCTGCCCCCCGGCTACACCGGCCCCCTCTTTGCCTGGGAAAAAATCAGCGACGAACTGCAATGGTGGCAACCACTGGTGTTAGGTGATCAGGTGTCAAGTGATCACGTGAACACATTAACACCTGAACACCTGACACTCGCGTCAGCCTTTGACCCCGGCCCCCGCTACGGTGGGCAGATGCGGCCATTACTGACCCAACTCAAAAGCGCCCAACACGATGGCGAACGCACCATCATCGTCAGCCGCCAGGCTGCCCGCCTGGCCGACCTCTGGCAGCAAGAAACCCGCACTTCCGACCAATCCACCATCACCCATATACCCAATCACCTGACACCTGAACACCTGACACTTAAACACCTGACACCTGAACACACGATCACCTTTATCAACGGCGCTCTGCTGGAAGGCTTCACCCTGGTCAACCGCGAGAAGAACCGGGTGCTGCTCAACCTGCTCACCGACGCGGAGATATTTGGCTGGAAACGGCCGGCGCCGCGCCGGTGGCGGCAGTCTGCCCCCACCGCCCCAGAAACCCATTTTGCCGACATTCAGGCCGGAGATTTTGTGGTGCATCTGGAATATGGAGTCGGCCGTTTTCAAGGATTGGTGGTGCGTACCATTGGCGGCATGGAGCGGGAATATCTGCTGCTGGAATACGCCAACCGGGACGTGTTGTACGTGCCCGTCCACCACGCCGACCGGCTGAGCAAATGGATTGGTTCTGACGAACGGCCGCCCCACATCAACCGATTGGGCGAAAAATCGTGGCAGCAGGCCAAAGCGCAGGCACAGCGTGCCGCCGACGAACTGGCAGGTGAATTGCTAGAACTGTACTCCGCCCGCGCCCTGGTACACGGCCACGCTTTTGCCAAAGACGCCGATTGGCAGGCAGAACTGGAAGCCAGTTTCCCTTATCGGGAAACGGAAGACCAACTGCGCGTCATTGCCGAGGTGAAGACGGATATGGAACGGCCGCAGCCCATGGACCGGCTCATTTGCGGCGATGTGGGCTACGGTAAGACGGAAGTGGCCCTGCGGGCGGCCTTTAAGGCGGTGGCCGATGGTAAACAGGTCGCCATACTCGTGCCCACTACCGTGTTGGCCGAGCAGCATTACAACACTTTCCGCGAGCGGCTGAAGCCGTTCCCGGTGGAAGTGGAGATGCTCTCCCGCTTCCGCACCCAGGGGCAGCAGGAGCGGATTGTGAAGCAGTTGAAAGACGGCCGTGTAGACATCATCATCGGCACCCACCGCCTGCTCAGCGACGACATCGCCTTCAAAGATTTGGGGTTGGTGATCATTGACGAAGAGCAGCGTTTTGGCGTGGCCCACAAAGAAAAGCTCAAGCAGTTCCGCACCGAAGTAGATGTGCTGACCATGACCGCCACCCCCATCCCGCGCACCATGTATATGAGCCTGACCGGGGCGCGGGACATCAGCATCATTGACACCGCCCCGGCCGAACGGCTGCCGGTGCAAACCTACGTGGGTGAATATGACGACGCCCGCATGAAACGCGCCCTGCTGCGCGAACTGGATCGCGGTGGGCAGGTTTTTGTGGTGCATAACCGGGTAATGACCATCGAGATCATCCGCAACCAGATTCAAAAACTGACGCCGGATGCGGTGGTGGCGGTAGCGCATGGGCAGATGAGTGAACGGGAGTTGGAGCGCATCTTCCTGGCCTTTGTGGATGGCAAAATTGACATTCTCATCAGCACCACCATCATTGAAAGTGGACTGGACATTCCCAACGCCAACACGTTGATTGTGGACCGCGCCGATATGTTTGGGCTGGCGCAGTTGTACCAGTTGCGTGGCCGCGTGGGGCGCGGCGCAAGGCGAGCGTATGCCTACTTCTTCCACCCTCCCTGGCGCAGCCTGAGCGAAGATGCCCGCGCTCGCCTGAATGTGATTGCCGAGAATACCGATTTGGGTGCGGGGTATACCATTGCCCTGCGCGATATGGAGATACGGGGCGCGGGGGAACTGCTGGGCGCGTCACAAAGCGGGCACATTTCGGCGGTGGGTTTTGACCTGTATACACGGCTGCTGTCTAATGCCGTGAAACAGCGCAAGGCCGCGGAGGCGGGCGAGGCCATTTCCACGCAACTACCCGAAGCGACGACGATTGATGTGCCGCTGGCGGCTTATGTGCCCACGGATTATGTGCCCGATGGCGGGCTGCGGCTGCGACTCTACCGGCGGATGGCGACCCTTTCCACGCTGGAGGAGATTGATGCGATGGCGGATGAACTGGCCGACCGCTTTGGCCCGATACCGGACCCGGTGCATAATCTACTCTACCAACTGCGGATCAAGGTGTTGGCAGAACGGGCGGAGGTGACGGCCGTGACCACTGAAGCGGGTCAGATTAAAATTCGGGTACCAGACCTGGAAAACATTGACCGCTACCGCTTACAGCGCTACCTGGGCGAAAATGCCCGCGTCAGCCGCAAAGCGATCTGGATGCCCCGCGGCATGAGCACCAACGAGTGGCAGGTGGAACTGGTGCAGGTGTTGGAACGGCTGGCGGCTTTTGAACCGGAGAAGATGCTGAGTTCGTAGTTGGCACTTTAGTGCCATTAGAAGGCGATAAATCGCCTGCTACGAACTTCTTTTGCAGGAGGCGACATGTTAGCGGAGATTCAGAACTCATCCATTTTGCGGCTGTTGTTGATTATGATGGCGTTTATCATCATTGCCGTGGGGCTGCGGATGTTGGCGACGGTGGTGGGGCCGGTGCTGGTGGCGCTGGTGTTGGCGCTGGCCTGTGCGCCGCTGTACCAATGGTTGCAGCGCAAAGGGATGAAGGCCGGCCTGGCGCTGCTGACGATGACGGCGCTGCTGCTGGCTGTTTTTCTGGGGCTGGGCTGGCTGGTGCTTTCCTCCTTTCAAACGCTGGCGCAAACGCTGCCCACGTACACGGCCAACATGCAGGCGCAGGTAGCCGATATTTCGGCCAGCCTGGCGGAGTTGGGGGTAGACCGGGAATCGGCGAGTGCGGTGGGGGACACGGCCGTGTCTGCCATCACCACCATCGCGGCGAGCGTATTAAGCATGGGGATCAACATGGTGGTCACGGCCGTGATCATCCTGGTGCTGCTTATCTTCCTGATCGCCGAATCGCCCAGTTATGCCACGCGGCTACGGCGGGGCCTGGGCGAGCAAAATGCCATCGTCACCAAGATTCGCGCCTTCCGGCAAAGTGTCCTTTTCTATTTTGTGGCCCGCATCAAGGTGAATTTGCTCACCTCGGCCGGGATTTTGATTATGCTGACGGTCACAGGCATTGACTCGGCGCTGTTATGGACGGTGCTGGCCTTTTTCCTCAGTTTTGTGCCTTATTTTGGCATTATTATTGCCATGATCCCGCCGCTGATTTTGGGGTTTGCCCAATACGGCATCAGCATGGTCGTTGTGCTGACGATTGGGTATACCATTATCAATCAGGTAGCGGAACAAATTTTGGCGCCGAAAATTATCGGCAACCAGATTAGCCTGTCGCCCGCGTTGACCTTTGTCGCCCTCTTTTTTTGGGGCTGGATGTTTGACTTTATGGGTATACTGCTGGCCGCGCCGCTGACGGTGATGATGGTAATGCTGTTTGACCATTTTCCAGAGACGCGGTGGCTGGCTGTTTTGGCCGTTACCGACAAAGCGGAGACGGCGCCTGTATCCACCACAGAAGAAACGGGGGATAATGAGTGAGGAGTGCAACACGCCCTCGTGCTGCACGTTCGCACGTGGGCGTGCGAACTCCCCCATTATTGGACGAAACAGATGGAAATTAAGTTTTTTGACGAAGGGCCAAAACCGCGCCAGGAGGTGCGGATTAAACAGTTAGGGCTGTATCTATATGAAGACCAGCGCCGGGTGCAGGTGGGGTTTGTGATCACACCGTTTAGCGAACGGCCGTCGCTGGAAGTGAGCATTCGCAATCCCTGGGGCGAGGAAGTGAGTTCGCTGCACGTCATTGAGACGCTGGATACCAACTTCTCAATGACCATGCATCTGCGCGACAAAGTGCCGTCCGACACCTACGAAGTGACCGCCACCCTCTACTACGCTACGCCGGAAACGGAGCGGGAAGATGTGCATACGGTAACACGGCCGTTGGATGCCACACGGGCGGGGGAGCAGTAAAGAGGTAATTGAGTAATTGAGTAATTGAGTAATTTGGGGGTGATCAATTACCCAATTACCCAATTACAGAACAACATTATGACCAGACAATTTGTTGCTGATTTGCACAACCACACCACCGCTTCGGATGGGGAGTATACGCCGACGGCGTTGGTGCGGGCGGCGGCCGATTTGGGCTTGCAGGCGGTGGGGGTGACGGACCATGACACGCTGGCGGGGTTGGATGAGGCGCTGGCGGCGGGGTTAGAGACGGGGATTCGCGTCGTACCGGGGGTGGAGGTGTCGTTGCGGTTTAGACGGCCGTACTTCACCGGCACCCTTCATTATCTGCTTTACATCCCTTATGCGCTGTTGGATGATGCCGCTTTCCGCCAGATGGCGACGGAGATTTTTAGCCAGGGGAGGGGCGGTGGATTGGTGCGCGCCCGTGTAGCCGCCATCAACGAGATTTTTGGGCCAGGGGGAATGACGCCTTTGCTGCAACGGCCGTTGACCGCCGCAGAAATCGAAGCGCTGGCCCCCAATGTCACCCGCCGCCACTTTGCCCTGGCGCTGAGCGAAAATCACGGGCTGGACAAAGGGCAGGTGAACCGACTCATCGGCAATGAGAGCCAGGCCTATGTGCCTTCCGGCATTGAACCGGCGCAGTTGACGCCGCTGCTGCACGCCTACCCACAGTTGGTGCGCGTCTTTGCCCACCCCGCCGCCGGTTCGTACCCCGGCGAGAGCCTGTACAACGAAGTGCTGCCGCCGATTGAGATTGTGGAGCGGCTGCTGCCCGAATTTTTAGACGATAACGTGTTGGGGTTGGATGGGCTGGAAGTGCATTACCCGGGGCACACGCCAGAACACGAAACCTTAATGGCGCAGTGGGCAGGGCGATACGGCCTGCTTATGACGGGGGGATCGGATTGCCATGATCGGGTGGCACGGCCGTTGGGCGTTACCGGCGTCTACCAATCCGAACTGGATGCCCTATTGAAGCAATTGATAAGTCCTTAAGCAAAGTCCCCCGTAGGAATAGTTTCGGCTAAAGCCTCCCCTCCAGAATTATCCCTAGACCACCTCAATCACGGAACCAGACGGCCGTTTCTCTACCTGGATGCGCGTGGGGAAAGCGTCACGTAATTCGTCTATGTGGGTGATGACCAGGATGACCCGGAAGTCGTTTTGAATGGTGTTGATCGCCTCGATCAATCGCTGGCGGCCCTGGGGGTCCTGGCTGCCAAACCCTTCGTCAATGACCAATGTTTGCAACCGCGCCCCGGCCCGTTTGGCCAGCAGTTGGGAGAGCGCCAGCCGGATGGCAAAGTTGACCCGGAACTGTTCACCACCGCTGAAATTGTCATACGGCCGTTCCCCGGCATTGTCCTGAATGCGAATATCCAGCGTCTCGCGCAGCACCTGGTTGCTCTTATTCTCCCGCTGCGTGGGGAAGCTGACGCGCATCTCGCCGCCGGTTAGCCGTTCCAGCAGGTCATTGGCGTGTTCTTCAATGGCCGGGATCGCCTGCTCAATCAGCAATGCCGGCACCCCCTCGCGGCCAAACGCTTTTTCCAGCGTTTTCCAACGCTGAATTTGTTCCATCTGCATCACCCGGTCGGCGGTGAGGCGGGTACGGCGTTCGCGCAGGTCGGCCAGCACCGCCAGCCGGTTTTGGGCCACCCCCACCTGGCGGTTGGCCTCATTCTCTTCTTCGCGCAGCCGGAAGACCTCATCTTCGACGCGGCGCAAGTCGGCGCCGTCGGCGGTGAGGGTTTCCAGTTCAGTCACGGCCGTCTCCACCTGCTGCTGGAAATCGGCCACCGTCTGCTGCTGGTTGGTTATTTGCGCGGTCAACTCGGCCAGCGCCGCTTCCAGGGGGGCAACGGCAGCCTGAGCCTGGCCCAACTGCTGCTGCTTTTCCGGGGCGTCGGCCTGTTCGGCGCGGGCGGCGCGGGCGGCGGCGTGGGCAGTGGGGTCATAGCCAACGGCCGTTACCTGCGCATCCAATTCCGCCAACGCCTGCTGCGCGGCGGCGTCAAAATCGGCAGCGGCTAACCGCTGTGTTACCTGCGCCAGTTCGGCCTGCCCGGCTTGCTGCCACTGGGCGGTCAGGCGCTCAATTTCCGCCAGCCGCGCCTGCTGGTTGGCAATGAGGCGTTCTGTATCCTGCCGTTTTTTGTCCAGTGTGGCTTTTTGGCGCACGGCCGTTTCCAAAACTGCCGCCTCTTTTTTGAGTGTATCCAGGGCGGTGGTGTCGGCTACGGCCGTTTGCAAGGCCGACAGTTGCCCCGCGCCGCCGGTCTCCCATTCGGCCAGGGCGGCGGCGATTTCGTCCAGGCGGGCCTGGGCGCGGGCTTTGCGGTCTTGTTGGGTTTGCTGCTGTTGTTCCAGTTTGGGTGACTGTTTGATGCGGGTATCCAGCGCCGCCACTTCCGCCGCCAGCGTTTCGATGCGCTCTTTGTTGGCTTTGCCCTGCGTTTCCATCTCTTGCAATTCGCCGTTCAGTTCGGCCAGCACACTCTGGCGATGTGCGGCGGAAAGGGGTTGGCCGCAGAGGGGGCAACTGCCCTCGGTTTGCGCTTCTAACTGGCCGAAACGTTCACGTTTTTGTTTGAACAGGTCACGCAGGCGGGGCTGGTCGGCTTCCAGGTTGTTTTTCTCGGCCAGGAACAGGGAATGTTTCTGGTGTGTTTCGGCCAATGCTGCTATTTCGGTGGTAACGGCCGTTAATTCCTTTTCCGCCGCTGCCAGATTTTGGGTGACGGTGTTTTGTTCGGCCCGTAACTTTTCGATTTTGGCGGCCCGGTTTTGTAGCTGCGCCAGTTCACGCTGTTGGGATTGGCGCAGTGCTTCAAGCTGGCTCAGTTCAGCGCGAAGGGCCTGCCACTGCTCTTCCTGGGCGGCAACGGCCGTCAGATTCTCTTGCACGGCCGTTAATTCCACCTGGGCGGCGGCCAGTTGTGCCGTCACTTCTACCTTTTCCCCGGCTGCTTTTTCAACGGCCGTTTGCTGATTTTCCAGTTCACGTTGGCGTTGTTCCAGGCGGCTTTTTTCCTGGGCGATGGTTAGTTCATACGGCCGTCTGGCCTGCTGCAAGCGGTTGTACTCGTTTGCCTTGTCCTGCCACGCCTGCACCTGCCGGTCGGCGGCCTGCCAGGCGGCGTAGGCGGCGGTGATGGCCTCGGTTTGGGCGAGTACGGCCGTGTAGCTCTCCCGTTCCGCCTGCTGCCGCTGCTGCGCTTTGTGCAAATCGGCCAGCGTCCGTTCGGCGCGGGCCAGGTTACTTTTCAGGTTTTCAATGTTCTTTTTCTGCTGGGCAATGGCCGCTTCGGTGCGGCGAAGCTGGTCGAGCAGCGTCTGTTTATCGGCCAGCCGGGTGGCGATGGCGGCGTGGTTTTCCTGCGCGGCTGCCAACGCCGCCTGCCGTGTCTCTTCTTCGGCCAATTCGTTTTCAATATCGGCCAGGTTGGCGTCCAGCAGCGCGAGCTGCCCTTCGGCCTGTTTGCGCCGTTCGGTGGCCCCTTCTTTGTATACATCCCATTCACCCAGGCCCAGTAGTTCGGCCAGGATTTCTTTGCGCTTGTTGGGCGTTTTGGTAGTAAATTCGTCGGCTTTGCCTTGCAGTAAAAAGCTGGCATTGATGAAGGTGTCGTAATTCATGCGCAGCAGCTTTTCAATTTCGGCCTGGGTTTCGCGGATTTTGCTTTGGGTCAGGGTCTTCCAGGTATCTTCATCGGCGCGGATGTCCAGGTCAAGGGTGGTGGTTTTGCCGTGTGGTTTGCGGCGGGTAACGCGGTAGACGCTGTTTTCCAGGGCAAAGGTGAAACGGACTTCGGCGGGCTGTTTGTTGGCCGCCGCCCACTTATTCACCATGTCGTCGTCCAGTTTGCTGCGGCTGCGGCCAAATAAGGCCCAGGTGATGCCGTCGAGCAGGCTGGATTTGCCGGCGCCGTTGGCCCCAGCGATACAGGCCAGGTGGATGTGGTCGAAGCTGAGTACGGCCGTGTCGCGGTAGGAGAGGAAGTTGGTTAGTTCGAGTTTAAGTGGAATCATGGAAAATCAGTGAGCAGTGAGCAGTGAACAGTAAGTAGTAAAAGTTACGGGAATTTTAGCTTAAGTGTGGAGTGGAAACGAATGAATGAGAGACGATGGGGAGTGGCGACGGCCGTGTATCTGGCTTTGATGGTGTTCTGGCTGGGGCTGTGGTGGTTGACGGCTGACCGGTTTTGGTGGCTGGTGATGGTGAACCGGATTGTGCCGTACCTGTTTGTGCCCGCCCTGGTGTTACCTGTCCTTTTCCTGGTCAAACGGCGATGGCGATTGGCGATTATGGCCGGGTTGCCGCTGTTGATTTTCCTCTGGATATACCGGCCATATCTGTGGTCGCAGAGAGGGGAAATGGGTACGGCCGTGCTGCGAGTGATGAGCTACAATGTTTTGTTCAGTAACCAAAACGTGGAGGGCGTCGCCGAAGTGATACGAACCTATGCACCCGATCTGGTAGCTTTGCAGGAGGTACAGCCAGCGATGATGGCCGCTCTGCAAGAAAGTCTAGCCGCCGAATATCCCTATGCACTCATGGGCACAATCAACGATTTTGGCACGACGGCCGTATTCAGCCGCTATCCCTTCCTCGACCAACAGATTGTTGACCTGGGGGATGACCGCCCGGCGACGATGGTGACGGTGGAGGTGGCCGGGGAGCGGGTGGTGTTTACGGCCGTGCATTTGCGCGCTTACGGGTTGCGTTGGGTACCGCTGCGGCAAATTCCGCAGGCCATTGGCGAACGCACCCGGCTGCAAAACCGGCAGGCAGAACTTTTGTTGGCGGCGCTGGCTGAACAAGAGGGAACGGTCATTGTCAGTTGTGATTGTAACAGCAAGGAGAGTTCCAGTTCTTACCGGATGCTGGCGGAAACGCTGGCAAATGCCGCCCACAGCCGCCCCAACCTGTCACTGCTGGGCGCATCACCAGACCGAAATTTGCAGCACATTGACTACATTCTCTACCGGGGAAATGTAAGAGCAAACGGCGTCTACGTGATTGACGACAGCGGCGGTTCAGACCATCAGCCGATTATAGCGATTTTCAGCGTGGCCCATACACAGGATTAAATCAGGAGATTGGGAGACTGAATCTCTCAATCTCCTGATCTCCCAATCTCTAAACAGCCAGCGCCTCGGCTACCCGCTGTAACCGTTCTTTGGCGTCGCAGGCGACTTCGGCCAGGGCGGGATTGTCTACCACGCCGAGCATGATTTCGGGATCAATGAGGCTGACCAGGACACGGCCGTCTGCCTCCTGCGACACGGTGACATTGCACGGCAGCAGCAGCCCTACCTCCGGCGCAGCCGAAAGTGATTTGTAGGCCAGGGGTGGATTACACGCCCCTAAAATCTTGTACGGCCGAAAATCCACATCCAACTTTTTCTTCAGCGTGGCTCGCACGTCAATTTCGGTGAGGACGCCAAAACCTTGTTTTTGCAGTTCGGCCGTCACGCGCTCAACGGCCGTGTCGTAGTCGGTTTGCAGATAGACATTCATGCCTAATGTAGTCATGGGATTACTCCTCGAAGACCCTAAGGATTTCGGAAAACCCTTAGGGTCTAACCAGTCACTTTATTTTACCTGCTTTGGTAGACAACCCCTGTTTGGCCCAGGCGTTCATGCCGCCTTTGAGGTTCACGGCCGTGTACCCGGCGTTTTGCAGTTGGCGGGTGGCCCGTTTGCTGCGGCTGCCGGATTGGCAAATGCAAATGATTTCCCGGTTCTTGGACAATTTGCCAAAGCGTTCCTCCAACTTCTCCAGGGGAATGGAGTCTGCACCGTTGATGTGGCCGTTGCGATATTCGGTTGTGGTGCGCACGTCCACCAGGATGGGGCCGGGTTTTTGGCGCAATTTGTCTTGCAGTTCGGTGACGGTGATGGCGGGTACAGTGCCAAACAGATTTTTCCAGATGCTCATATTTATCCTCGTTGAATTGATGTAGATAATTTATTGGGTAGTGTAGTGCCAGGCACAGGGCAGCACGGCTCTGGTCAACTCAAGTCGTCGTGCCCTGTGCCTGGCACTCCAGATTACCAGCCCGCAATTGTGCCACGAAGGATGAAAACTGGCGAGAGCAAATGCACGATCTGAGCAAGTTTTAATCAGCCTGGCGAAATTCTTAAGGCCGTCTATTTGCGGATCAGCGCACGGTGATTTCGGCGAGGGGGAAGGCATCTGTTTGGCCGGTAGGGGTCAAGACCGGCAGGCGGGCGGTGGGGTCGGCGATGTCATACAAGCCTAGCAGCAGCGTGTAGCGGCCTGGCGGTAAATCGGGGGGCAGCAGCAGGCCGTGATTGTCAGTTATTGTTTCGCCTGGCGGCCAAATGGTGGTCAGATTCAGGCCACCGCCCGGTTCACTGTCGCGTTGGGCCCCTAACTGTCCATCTGGGCCGATGAGGTGCAGGAAGACTTTGTAGCGTTGGTCGAGGGACACGGCCGTTTGCCAGAACAGCGTCACCGGTACAATATCCCCCGGCCGGGGATCGGTTTTATTCAGCGTGTAGCCAACCAGGGTAATTGAGTCGCCAAAGGGGATATGTACGGCCGTGTCCATCTCAGTCGCCGGTTCGGGTGGTACGGCATAGATCACAAAGCGCACATCCCCCACCCACTCGTCCCGCGCTTTGAAGGCATGGGCGTCCAGCCAGCGTTCGATCAGGCGTTCCGGGTCGCGCTGCGCTTCGCCCCAGAAGATGACGTACA
>CAADGU010000074.1 GCA_900696625.1 uncultured Chloroflexota bacterium
GAATTAGGCACCACCGCCAAACTCGTCCACGCCACGCCGCTTTATTACGCCGTCGCCGCCATTCCCTACCGGTTGGTGG
This sequence comes from uncultured Chloroflexota bacterium, assembly GCA_900696625.1. Classification (GTDB taxonomy): domain Bacteria; phylum Chloroflexota; class Anaerolineae; order Promineifilales; family Promineifilaceae; genus CAADGU01. The sequence goes on from CAADGU010000074.1 coordinate 80, forward strand.
GTTACGGCGGCGATCTGCTGCTGCGGGTGCAGGTGCAGCGGCTGTTTGCTGTGCTGGTCAGCAGCCCCATCGTCATCGTCGCTTACCTGATTGCCCGGCTGCTCTTTCCCACCAACCCGGCGTTGCGCCTGACCATCCCCACACTGGTCGCTTTCCAGCCACAATTGACGCAGATGACGGCCGTTGTCTCCGTAGACGGTCTCTTTTTTGTGCTGTACTCCCTGCTCATTTACTTCTGCCTGCTCATCCTGTACCGCCAGTTCACTTACAAACTGGCGGTGGCTATTGGTCTCACTTTCGCCGCCGCCATGCTCATCAAACCAACTATCAACGGCTTTGCGCCGCTGGTGGCGCTGGTGGTGGTGTACGATTGGTGGCGCGGCAAGGGGCGGCGCTGGTCGGTTGTGGGGGCGGCCGTATTGATGAACGTGATCATTATCATCCCCGTTGGCTGGTGGATGCAGCGCAGTTTGCGCCTGAACGATGACTTGTTTTACTTCAACCCGGTGCTGAAAGGCCACCGCATCATTACTAACCCATTTTACGATTATGCCCCCGTCCAACACGCCATTGATTATTTCCAATCCGTGTGGGGTGGCATCTTTGTGACCTGGTGGGCGCATTTTGGCTGGCTGGATACGCCGGTTGCCCCCTGGATATACCACCTGCTGCGGCTGTTGACGGTGTTGGCGATGTTGGGATTGGCGCTCAAACTGTGGCGCGATTTTCAAAATCGTCCGACATTCGCCGACTGGCAGCAGGGGCAGCGCATGGCCCCGGTGGTGGTCTGGTTGTTTCTGGCGGGCACACTGCTGCTGCCGGTGCTGCTCATTCAGGTGTATGATCTGACGTTTTGGTGGGAATATGGCAACGGCCGTGGTCTACAAGGGCGGTACTGGTTAGGAACGATAGTGCCCATGCTCACCTTTTTTACGTTGGGATTGCTGTTTTTACTGCCCAAGCGGTGGGGTACGGCCGTGCATAACATCTTGCGCATAGGCATGGTGCTGTTCAATATCGTGGCGCTACTCTTCTACATTTTGCCACGCTACTATTTGTGATCAGGTGATCAGGTGTTGGGGTGATCAGGTGAAAAGAACCCGGTTCACAATTCATAATTCACAATTCCTAATTCATAATTCCTGGTTTTGGACGGCCGTTCTCCTCCTCATACTCCTTGTTTTGCTGTTTATCGGCCGCTGGCGCAGCACGGGGACGGGGGCGCAGGTGCAGGTGCCGATGTTTTATGATGCGCATTATCTGTTCCCACGGCCGTGGACACAAGAGCAAGAAGCGCCCGGTGTACCTGACCCGTTCCCGGTAGCCTTTTATGGGCCAAACAGTATTACCCAGCCATTTGTAAGCGGAGCCGATAATTTAGAGATGGTGGAAGTATGGCTGCAAGGTTCACCATATGGTTGGGTAGAAGCGACCTTACATGATGAAACTGGCCCGCTCTATACCGGGGAAGTGGATTTCCCCGAAAGGCCCGCGGGCCGCATTGTGCGTTTTTCCTTTCCCCCCATTCCTGATGCTGCCGGACGCACGTTTTGGCTGACCTTGGCGGCGCCAGCTTCCACCGCCGACCGTCCGGCGCTCACCCACGCCCTCGGCGGCAACAAACTCGGTGGGGCGGTGCGGCTGAACGAGTATGCCCGTCCCGGCAATCTGGAACTGCGGCTGTATGCAGCCGGCACATCTGCGCCTGCCGCCCTTACTGAACAACTGCTGCCTGACATTTTCCGCCTACGTTTGCAGCAGTACAAAACGGTGAAGGGGGAATGGTTTGCCATCTTGTTTGTGGTGATGGTGGGGTTGACGGGGGTGTATCTGGTGCTGGCACGGCCGTCCGGCCAATCGCTCTCCCAAGCTGTGGGCTGGTTGGCGGCGGGATTATTGGCCGGGCTGCTGGTGTGGCAGGTGGGCGACGGCCGTGTCCGTTTGCCGTCTTGGGCGGATGTGGAACTGACAAAATGTGAGGGGACACGGATAGACGCGGATGGACGCGGATTTTATGGATGTGCTGAACAGGTGATAGGCGGTAGCAAACTGCGCGTAGTCAATGATATGATACCGATTTTATGGACGGCCCGGCGAGAGCCGGAAGAGCGGTTTGTGGCGACGCTGATTGTGGACGGCCGTCCGGCCATTCAAGTGCCGGGTGATTCGCTCATTGGGTATGCGCTGGATGCGCCGCGCAACGGCCGTTTTCAGACCGACGTGCTGGCAGAAGGGCAGGGCGTGGTGCGTTTTGCGGTGATGTTTAACGAGGTTGTGTTGGCGGAACAGGAGGTGGTGGGCGGCGGACGGCCGTATCGTTTTGATCTTGATCTGGCCTCCATCGCCGGGCAAGGGGGGGAACTGCGGCTGGTAACGGAGGTGATAGAGGGGGCAGCCACCGGGTTGTGGGTGCAGCCGCAGCTTTTGGCGGAAACGGACTGGCTGCTGGCTGAATTACCGGAAACGGCCGTGCCTGCCGGGCATCAGTTTGCGGACGATGTGACGCTGGTTGCTTACACGGTAATGCCAGGGGAGGGCGAAACGGTGTTGGTGACGTTGTATTGGCAGACGGCACGGCCGTTGGCCGAAAACGCCACCGTCTTTGTCCACCTGCTCGATGAAAATGGCAACCTGCTCGTCCAAAGCGACGCCGCCCCGGTGCAAAACAGCTACCCGCTCACCATCTGGCCTATCGGCGTCCTGATTGCCGATATACACACACTCGCCTTGCCACCCGACAGCCCACCGGCTGCCCAACTGGCCGTTGGCCTATATAATCCCACTACGCTGGCCCGTTGGCCGGTGACACATCCTGATGAGTCGGTTGAACCGGACGGCCGTGCTTTGCTGCCGGTAATCGGTAATCCGTAATCGGTAATCGGTACGATGACCCGAGCTTCGGCTCACGGATTACGGCTCACGGATAACGTGTTATACTAACGCCTGTTTGTGAAGCAGGCATGGAAGGAGCAGTGTATGAGTACAGGCAAAGGATTGGCGGGGGTGACGGCGGCGGACACGGCCGTCAGCCGGGTAGACGGCGACAATGGCATCCTCATCTTTCGTGGGTACAACGTGTGGGATTTGGGTGGTCAGGTCAGCTATGAAGAAGTGGTGTACCTGTTGTGGCATGGCGAATTGCCCACACAGACCCAACTAGACAGTTTCAAAAGTGAATTGGCGGCGCGGCGGGCGCTGCCGCCGGAAGTGCTGGCGGCAATGCAAACCTTCCCGCGGCAGGCGCACCCCATGGCGGTGCTGCGCACGGCCGTTAGCTGGCTGGGTATGGCCGACCCGACTGCCGACGACTTGAGTTCGGCGGCAGCGTGGGAAAAGGCTATGATGTTGACGGCCCTGTTTCCCACCATCGTCGCTGCCTGGGAACGCATCCGCCAGGGCAAATCACCCATCGCCCCTCGCGCCGATCTGGACCACGCTGCCAACTTCCTGTTTATGCTGGACGGCCAATGGCAAAACCCGGACGCGGTGCAAGCCCTGGACGCTTACCTGGTGCTGTTGGCCGACCATGACTTCAACGCTTCTACCTTTGCCTGCCGCGTCACCACCGGCACACAGCCAGACATCTACTCTGCCATTACCACCGGCATTGGCACGCTCAAAGGCATCTCCCATGGCGGCGCTAACCAAAAGGCGATGGAACAATTCCTGGAAGCAGCCGCTTTCGGCGATGTGGCCGCCTGGTACCAACAAAAACGGGCCGCCGGGCAGCGCATTATGGGCATCGGCCACCGGGAATACAAGGTGGAAGACCCCCGCGCCCGCGTCTTTCGGCCGATGGCCGAACGGTTGGCGGCCAGCAGTGGACAGGGACAATGGTATGAAATTGCCACCCAGATAGAGCAGTTGACGCGGCAGGATGACTATTTTGTGCAGCGGCGGCTTTTTGCCAATGTGGATTATTATTCAGCGGTGGCGCTGTATATGATCGGGCTGCCGGTAGACCAGTTTACGGCCCTGTTTGCCATCAGCCGTATCGCCGGCTGGTTGGCCCATGTGCTGGAACAGTTGGCCGATAACCGGCTGATTCGCCCCAAAGCCAATTATGTTGGCCCCGCACCACGGCCGTTTGTGCCCCTGGCAGAACGATAAAGAGGTAATTGGGTAATTGGGTAATTATGTAATTACCCAATTACCCAATTACCCAATTACTCCTATGACAAAACCCCTACTTTTCCTTTTCATTTTATTTCTGGCTGCCTGTGGGCAGGTGGAAACGGCCGTAACCCCACCCGTTGTCCCCGTCAATACAGCGACCGCCGCCACCACGCCGCCTGTTGTGCCTGCCGACACGGCCATCCCTACCTTACCACCAACCAGCACTGCGGCGGATGCACCGGCAGCGCCTACGGCCGTGCCCACCGACACGGCCACTCCTTTACCACCAACGCCTACGGCCGTGCCGCTGCAACCTGTGAGCCAGATACAACTAAGCCCTGTTATCACCGAGGGGCTGGTTTTGCCGCTGTATGTGACTCATGCCGGCGACGGCCGTCTCTTTGTGGTGCAGCAAGACGGCCTCATCAGCATCATCCAGGATGGGGCGCTGCTGGCAGAACCTTTCCTCGATATTCGGGATCGGGTGGGCAAACAGGCCAACGAACAAGGGTTGCTCAGCCTGGCTTTCCATCCCCGTTATGCCCAAAATGGCTACTTCTTCCTCAACTATACCAACACGGCTGCCAACACGGTTGTGGCCCGCTTCCAGGTGAGCGCGGCCAATCCCAATCTGGCCGATCCCGCCAGTGAACAAATTCTGCTGACCATTGAGCAGCCCTACGCCAACCATAATGGCGGCCTGGTGAAGTTTGGCCCGGACGGCTATCTCTACATTGGCATGGGTGATGGCGGCAGCCAGGGCGATCCGCAAAATCGGGCCCAAAATGGCAATGATTTACTGGGCAAAATCCTGCGCATAGACGTGGATGTGGCCGGGGAAGCAGCTTATGGCATTCCTGAAAGCAACCCGTTTGTGGCCGATGATGGCGTGCGCAATGAAATTTGGGCGGTGGGGCTGCGTAATCCCTGGCGTTTTAGCTTTGACCGGGAAACAGGCGACCTCTTTCTGGCCGACGTGGGCCAGAGCCAGTGGGAGGAGGTAAACTTTCGCCCGGCGGATAGCCCTGGCGGGGAAAATTATGGCTGGAACCGTATGGAAGGCAGTCATTGTTACCAGCGTGATACTTGCGATGTGACCGGGTTGGTTTTGCCGATCTTTGAATATGATCACAGCCAGGGCTGTTCGGTGACCGGGGGGTATGTGTATCGCGGGCAGCAGTTCCCGGCGCTGCGCGGCAACTATTTTGTGGCCGATTATTGCACCGGGTATATCTGGCGGTTGTTTCCGATGGCGGACGGCCGTTGGCAAAGCGACAGAGTATTGGAAAGTGGCCGGATCATTTCCAGTTTTGGTGAAGATGCCAATGGGGAATTATATGTGGTAGACCACAACGGTGGCGTTTATCAGATTCAGTCGGTTGACGATTAAAAATTGGAGGGCGATTTTCAAAAACGCCCTACATGTGTGAAGGAGCAGATATGATGAAGTTACTGAAAATAGTGGGTGTGGGCATGTTGTTGGCCGGTTTGGCGGCGCTGGTGGTGATGATGAATGGGGGCGGGCGGACGGCCGTGTCTGCTGCCACCGGGCCTGAATCCGCCCAAGGGGGCTTGCCCACTATCACCACCTCTCTGGTTGCCGGCAATTTTGCCTACCCGGTGGATATTGCCAACGCGGGTGACAATCGCCTGTTTGTGGTGGAGCGGGCCGGTGTAATCAAAATTATTGATACCGATGGGTCTGTGTTACCCACTCCCTTTCTCAATATCACCAGCCTGGTCACGTCTTCGCCCAATGAGCGTGGGCTGTTGGGCCTGGCTTTTCACCCGGACTATCCGGCGACGCCCTATTTCTATGTCAACTACACAACGGTAGCCATGGATGGTTATTCCCTGGGCGATACCATCGTGGCTCGTTTCACCGTGAGCGCCAACCCCAACGTGGCTGATCCTGCCAGCCGACTGGTAATCATGCATGTGGCTCAGCCAGATTGGAACCACAACGGCGGCGACCTCAATTTTGGCGCGGATGGTTATTTGTACATCGGGTTGGGTGATGGTGGCAGCAGCGGTGATCCGCAAAACCGGGCCCAGAATCCGGCGCAGCTGTTGGGCAAGATGCTGCGCATTGATGTGGACGGCGGCGGCGGCGCGCCCGATTGTGACAGCGATGGCAATTACACTGTACCTGCCGACAACCCGTTTGTGGATGGTGCGGGCGGCGCCTGTGACGAAATCTGGCACCTGGGGCTCCGTAATCCCTGGCGCTTCAGCTTTGACCGGCAAACGCAGGATATGTTCATTGGCGATGTAGGGCAGCTGTTATGGGAAGAGGTAAACTTCCAACCGGCCGGCAGCAGCGGCGGCGAAAATTGGGGCTGGCGTTGTTATGAAGGCAACCATGAATATAATACCACCGGCTGCCAGCCACCGGCGGCGTATGACTTCCCGTTTTTTGAGTATTCACACAGTCTGGGTATTGCCGTGACCGGCGGTTTTGTTTATCGGGGCACGGATTATCCGGCTTTGCAGGGCTATTACCTGTTTGCCGATTATGGCACGGCGCGCTTGTGGTTGTCGTATCCAAACGGCGGTGGCGGCTGGGACACTACCCTGGTGGGTACTGTGCCCAATGTTAATACCCCCAGTTCTTTTGGCGAGGGGTGTGATGGGGAGTTGTATGTGGCGCATTACAGCAGCGGCAGTGGTGGGGCGGTCTATAAGGTGGGGGCAACGGCCGTCAGGCAATCCCCATTTGGCGGTGGCGACCAGTTGAACTATCTGCCGTTGGTGCTGAAGGAGGAAGGTACCCCTTTTCCTGCGACGCCGACCGCCACTAGCACCCTGACGGCTACGGCGACCATCACCGCGACGGCAACCATGACGGCTACAGCCACCAACACCGCCACCCCCACTGCTACCTTTACACCTACGGCTACGTTTACACCAACGGCAACCAGTGAGCCGCCGGGGTGTAATTGAGTAATGGGGCAATTGGGTGATTGCAAAGTTACCCAATTGCCCCATTACAACTTCACCTTAAC
>CAADGU010000075.1 GCA_900696625.1 uncultured Chloroflexota bacterium
CCCAGGAAAAAGATTTTGTCCTCATCTGCGGCAAAGGACACGAACAATCCATGTGCTTCGGCACAACCGAGTACCCCTGGGATGACATTGAGGCCACGGAAACGGCGCTGGATGCCTTTCTGGAAGGACGGACAATGCCTGACCTGGGGCTGCCGACGTTTAGGGAGATTGGAGATTAGAGATTAGAGATTAGAGATTAGGAGATTCGGTAATCTCTTAACTCCCAATCTCAATTCCTCCCCTCCTCGGCCAAATTACCAACAGACCCATTAAGACAAACCCCGCCAGCAGCAGCAGCAGCCACATCCCATGTTGCTGCACAAAACGGACCGCTGCCGGGCGCGGCTGTGTGTTTGCCAACCAGTTTGTTTCCAATTCGGCCACCGATTGCCCCAAAACTGATGGCACGGCCGTGTCACAACCCGCCCCCTCTACAAAAGCCGCTGCCAATGCTGCCAACGTCTCACGGCCGTACTGATCGGCCACAAATTGCACCAACGCGCCACTTTGCGCCGCCGCCAACTCTCCGGTGGCCGGCGGTTCCGCCTGGCATAAATCGGCCAGCGGTACAGGATCGGCCGTCGCCTCATACGCCGGGCCATCTGCCAGCCACACTGCCAACCCCTCTTTGAACCAATAGGGTATGGTGGCATACTGCGGCCCCGCTGCCTGGTACAGCCAGAAGCGGCTGATTTCGCCGGGCAGGGAACGGCGTAAATCAGCCGCGGCCGTTTTCTCGTTTACGGCCGTGGCCAGCACCACCCCCAGCGCCGGGTCCGTCTGGCCTGTCCAGTCATGCCCATTGAGCCGCAGCGCCGAGCGCAAATCGGCCGTAGACGGGTACAAAAAAACGGGCAGCGGCGTATTCGGTGGCAAAGGCAAAATGGTTTGCAGCCGCGCTGCCGCCTGCTGTACCAAAGCAAATGCCGCTCGCCCTGGTTCGTCAGACTCACCCGGCCAGAAGATGGTCACGGCCGTACCCGCTGCCGGTTGTTCTATCTTTTTCCAGGCAAAACGGTCATCCTGATACGTCACCGTTTGCGCCGGAATGGCTACCGTCTCGTTGTCGCCCAGTGTCACCAGCCATTCATAGGTAATGGCCGCATACGGGGAGAGTCCGGCAGACTGTGGCTCTAAGACGACTTGCGCCCGCCAACGGCCGTCAGCCAGTTTGGTGGGGGTCACAGTCTCAGTTTTTTGGGGGGAACCGGTGGGTTGGAAGGTCAGGGCGACGGCCGTCAGGGGTTCATCGGTCACGGCCGTTAGCGTAAAAACGATTCGCTGGCCAAAGGTCACGGCCGTCTCACTTTCAAACTGGCCGCCCTGCGCCCCCATGCCGGATGCCAGCGCCAGCCAGAGAAAGAGAATAACAATCACAGCGTACTGCTTCATGGGGGAATAATAATTGGTAATTGGGTAATTGAGTAATTGGGTAATTGAGCGGCCAATTACTCAATTACCCAATTACTTAATCACAATCCCAACAGCGTAATTACCGCCGCAATGGTAAACGGGCTGATCAGCGTACCCACCACTACCAACACTGCCACCGCCGCCGGTACCAGCCGAAATTCGGTCGCCAGGACAATGACCAGCACGGCCGAAGGCATACTGGCCTCGATAATGGCCACCGAGCGGTTGAGGCCGGTCATGCCCAACCAACCGGCAACCAACACACCCACCAGCGGCCCCACCAGTAGCCGCAGGGAAATCGCCGGTATTGCCAGACGTGGCGACGGCCGTCCATCCGACACCTGGCGCAAATCGGCGATCTGCATCCCCAGCACCACCAGCAGCAGCGGAATCGCGCCCGCGCCGGCAATCTCTATCGCCCGCATCAAGGGCGCAGGTACGGCCAACTGCCAGTGAAAGACAACAATGGCGGCTACGGCCGCATACACCGCCGGAAAAGAAAACAACTGCCGCGCCGCCCGCCGCAGCGAAAGCTGCCCGGAAGAAGCGATAAAAATGCCCAACGTATACACCAGCATCGAGGAGGTGAGGAAATAAATGACGGCCCGCGCCAGCCCCTCTGTGCCGAAGCGCAGTTGGTTGAGCGTCATGCCATAGTTGCCGCCGTTAACGAACATCAGCAGCAGGAGCAGCGCGGCCGTTTCCCGCCGCGGCAGCCGCAGCAGTTTGGCTGCCGCCAGCCCAATGATGCCCATGAGCAGAATGGAGACAACGGTAAACAGCGCCATCTCCCCCAAATCTTGCGCCGAAAGCTGCGAATTGACCAGCGCCGAAAAGGCCAGGCAGGGGCTAAAAACATTCAGCACCACACTGGAAAGCGACTGTTTATCCAGCCGCTTCCAACGCTGCAAGGCAAACCCAAAAGCCGCCACCACAAAAATTGGCAGTATGTTTTGGGTGATAACGGTGAAGAGGTCGCCCATGTGGTGATGCGTGAAACGTGATGCGTGATGCGTGATCCGTAATCCGAAGATGGAAGCCTGGTCACTGATGTCGGACTTCCGAATTCGGATTACGGATTACGGATTACCCTCTTCCTCTTCCTCTTCGTCATATTCGAGGAACTTGAATTCACCGGCAAAAAGAGAAAGCTCTTCTAGCGCTTCGTCTATGGCGTCTAACAGTTCGCCGTCCTCTTCTTCTTCGGCCAGACGCAGCAGCAAGTTATGGGCAGCATCACCGCCGATGCGCCCCAAGGCTTCAATGGCGGCTAACTGCACTTCAATATCGTCGTCGGCAATCAGCCGCTCCAGGTGGGTGACGGCATCGCTGCTGCCTAGATGGCCGCTGGCGCGGGCGGCTTCAGCGCGCATTTCTGGGTCGGGACTGTCCATTTCACCTAATACCGTTACCAGCCAGCGTTTGTCGGCGCTGGCGCCCATGGCAAAAACGGCGCTAATTTGCAGCCCCTCGTCGCCGCTTTCATATGCCGCATCTATCAGGTCGGCAATACGGGGATGGCTGGCGGCGCCCAATGCTTCCAGGGCAGCGCGACGGATGAGTACGGCCGTGTCCACCTTCTCATACTCCGCCAGCAACGCTGTCACCATGGGTGGCGCAAACCGTTCCGGCAGTTGACCCCACTCCACCATCATCACAAAATGGCCTAATGCGCCGGCCGCTGCCACCCGTACATCGTCTGCCGGGTCACTTTGCATGAGCTGGATAATGGGTGAAATCAGGCGCGTGTCCGTTACATCCCACACCCCATCCAGCGCCGCTACCCGCACCTGATCATCCGGGTCACGGAGGCAATCTCGGAAGATGGGCACAAAATCTACCACGTAATTATCTTCGGTCAGGTCGGCCAGATGGCGGATGATAATGCGGCGGCGGGGGGTGGGCACGGCCGTCCACGCCGCCCGAAACATCGCCAGCTCCTCTGCCGTCATATCAGACAGCCGGTACAGCAGGTGAATGGGCAAGGGGTCTTTGGTAAACAGCGTGTCTAACACGCTGGCAAAGGGTAACTGTTCTTCACTTTTCATGCTTCCTCGAATGGGGAAAGAAGAGATTGGGAGATTGGAGATTAGGAGATTGAGAGATTCACCAATCTCCAATCTCCTAATCTCTCAATCTCTTCCTAAAAAATCGGATTCACAATATCCTGCACGATCAACAGCACCATCAGGCCCAGCAGCAGCAGCATACCGACCAGATGCACCGTACCTTCGCGTTCCGGTTCAATGCGCCGTCCGCGTACCGCTTCAATCAACACAAACAGAATACGGCCGCCGTCCAGCGCCGGAATGGGCAGCAGATTGGTAAAACCGAGGGCCACACTGATGAAGGCCATCATATTCAAAATAGGGAACAGCGTGTTGTTGTTCACGGACGTTTCGGCCGCTTCCCCGGCAATCTGGCTGATGCCTACCACGCTGACCGGGCGCGCCTCCTGTGCCGTAATCTCGCCGTTGATCAACATAGATGGTACTTTAACCGTCAGGTACATAATTTGCCACACCGATGAGGCCGACTTTTGCGCCGCTTCCATTGGTGAGCGCATCAGCCGGTTGCCGGTAGACGAAAAACGCAGCCCCACGCCAATTGGCCCCTCCACCGTTGGGTCATATTCACCCTGTCGCCGGGGTACAATCACCAGCGGTATCTGTTCACTGCCGCGCTGCACCAAAAAAGCGACTTCTTCGCCCAGATTTTCATTGACGGCCGTAATGATAATGGTAGACGTTTCGGCGCGTTGACCATTGACTTCCAGAATAATGTCGCCGGCCAGCAAACCGCCTATTTCGGCCGGTGAACCGGGATTCACGTCGCTGATTTCCACGGCCGGGGAGCCAAGCATGTAGGCTACCCAAAAAATGAGCAGGGCGAAAATGAAGTTAGCGCCAGACCCGGCCGACAGCACAAACAACCTGGCTTTTTTGGAGGCGGCGGATAGACCGCCGGGTACATTGGGGTCGTCTTCGCCGGCCGGGCGCACAAAACCACCCAGCGGAATCCAGTTCAGCGTGTAAAGTGTGCCGCCGCGTTCAAACAGCTTGATGGCGCGGGGCGGAAAACCAATGCCGAATTCTTCTACGCGAATTTTACAGATGCGGGCGGCCCAGAAATGGCCCAATTCATGCACGAGAATAATGGGCGTGAGAACGATAAAAAATGCGCCAACGGCCCATAAAAATGATGAGGACATATTGTTTTCACCTCGATAGTACAGACCCTAAGGGTTTCCCAAAACCCTTAGGGTCTTTCATGACAAAATTACTGACGAAGATTATACGCCTGGGGGCAAGACAACAACAACCGGCAGCCCGGTAATCTAACTGCCTTCTCAAATAACTTTTGCCGATTGGTTCAATCTCCAAGATTGAACCAATCTAAAGCGGAATGACAGATTCCACCGCCAGGGCGAGTTGGAGGGGCGTGCCGGGTGGGGGGAGGGTCACGGCCGTGTCCATCTCAAATTTCAACACCACACCTGCTGTGGTGACGGTGATGATCTGGTAACGGCCGCGAAAGGAGACCTCTTGCAGCGTGGCGGTGATGTGGTTTACGGCCGTGTCTCCATCCGCCAGCAGCCGGGCCGCTTCCGGGCGCAGCAGCAGCGTTACCGGCTCGCCGGGTGAGACCCCCTCTACTGCCAGCCCACCTATCGCCGTCTGTACCCTGTCAGGGGTTACGGCCGTGCCCTGTACGATATTCTCCATGCCCAGAAAACGGGCCACAAACGGGGTGGTGGGACGGCCGTACAGATCTTGGGGCGTGCCAATTTGCTCCAATCGCCCTGCGTTCATTACCGCTACCCGGTCGGCAATGGCAAACGCCTCCGCCTGATCGTGGGTGACGTAAACGGCCGTGATCCCTTCGGGCCGCCCCATCATCTCCCCCGCCGATTTGAGGATGCGGCGCAGTTCCAGCATCAACTGCTCCCGCAATGCCCTGTCCAGCGCCCCCAGCGGTTCGTCTAGCAGCAGCAGGCGCGGTGCGGGCGCTAACGACCGGGCCAGCGCCACCCGCTGCTGCTCGCCGCCGGACAGTTCGTGGATCGGCCGTTCGCCAAACCCGGCCAACCCCACCAGCGCCAATACCTGCGTCACCCGTTCCTGAATGGCCGTCTGGGGCAGGTTTTGCATCCGCAGGCCAAAGGCCACATTTTGGGCCACGTTTTTGTGGGGAAAGAGGGCGTAATCCTGAAAGACAAAACCAAAATCACGCCGGTGAATGGGCAGGCCGGTGATGTCCTGAGAGAGGAGGTGGACACGGCCGTGATCCGGCGTCTCCAGCCCGGCGATGATGCGCAGCAGCGTCGTCTTGCCGCAGCCGCTCGGCCCCAGCAGCACTACAATCTCCCCTGCCGCCAGCGCCAACGATACCCCGCGCAGCACCGGCTTCTCGCCAAAACTTTTGCCAATATCCCGCAATTCCAAAAACATAGGTCACAATCATAGCGTTTTATCAAAGATTGTGCAGATTACACCGATTAAAAATCTGCGCAATCCACCCAAAAGTGCTATTATCTCTTGCCAGAGACGCCGACCAAAAATGATCTTCTCTTCACCTCTGCGTCTCTGCGTTAAAGTCCTTTGAGGAGGTTGAGATATGGGTATTCATCCACTAGCAGGTCAACCCGCGCCGCGCGAACTGTTGACCAATATCCCCCGCCTGATTGCCGCCTATTACACCCACAAACCCGACCCTGCCGAACCGGGGCATCGCGTCGCGTTTGGCACCTCCGGGCACCGGGGTACGTCGCTGCGATACAGTTTCAACGAAGACCATATCCTGGCGATCAGCCAGGCGATTTGTGAATACCGGCAGGCAGAGGGCATTACCGGGCCGTTGTACCTGGGCATGGATACCCATGCGTTGTCGGAGCCGGCGTTGTGTACGGCCGTCGAAGTCTTTGCCGCTCACGATGCCCAGGTCTGCATCCAGGCCGGTTTCGGTTACACCCCCACCCCCGTCATCTCCCACGCCATCCTCACCTACAATCGGGGGCGGGTGGATGGCCTGGCTGATGGCGTGGTCATCACCCCTTCGCACAACCCGCCCGGCGACGGCGGCTTCAAATACAACCCCCCTTCTGCCGGCCCGGCTGACACGGCCACGACAAAACAGATTCAAGACCGGGCCAATGAGTTGCTGGCCGATGGTCTGCGCGGTGTGCGCCGCCTGCCGCTTAACCGCGCGCTCAAAGCCGCCACTACCCACGAGTACGATTACATCACCCCCTACGTGGCCGACCTGGGCAGCGTCATTCAAATGGAAGCTATTGCCCAGACCGGGCTGAAAATTGGCGTTGACCCTATGGGCGGGGCGGGGCTGGCCTATTGGGAACCGATTGCCAAACGGTATGAACTGAACATTGAGGTGGTGAACACGGCCGTAGACCCCACCTTCGCCTTTATGACCCTGGACCACGACGGCAAAATCCGCATGGATTGTTCCTCGCCCTATGCCATGGCCAGCCTCATCCAGCTCAAAGATCGCTTCGACGTTGCCTTTGGCAATGACCCGGATACCGACCGGCATGGCATTGTCACCCCCAGCGCCGGGCTGATGAACCCGAACCATTTTCTGGCCACAGCCGTGTCTTACCTCTTCCAACACCGCCCCAACTGGGGGCCGCAGGTAGCCATCGGTAAAACGCTGGTGTCCAGCTCCATGATTGACCGTGTGGCCGCGTCGTTGGGACGCACCTTGTGTGAAGTGCCGGTGGGTTTCAAATACTTTGTAGATGGGCTGCTCAGCGGCGCCTTTGGTTTTGGTGGCGAAGAGAGCGCCGGCGCCTCCTTTTTGCGCCAGGATGGCACGGTCTGGACAACGGACAAGGATGGCCTGTTGCTGGGGCTGCTGGCGGCGGAAATCCTGGCCGTCACCGGCCAGGATCCGGGCGAACAATACCGGGCATTGGCCGCCGAATTTGGCGACCCTGCCTACGAACGCATGGACGCCCCGGCCAACGCCGCCCAAAAGCAGGCGCTGGCGAATCTGTCGCCGGAGATGGTGCAGGCGACAGAACTGGCGGGCGAACCGATCATTGCCCGCTTGACCCACGCGCCCTGCAATGGCGAAGCCATCGGCGGGCTGAAGGTGGTGGCGATGAATGGCTGGTTTGCGGCACGGCCGTCCGGCACCGAAGAAATCTACAAAATTTACGCCGAAAGTTTCCTGGGCGAAGCCCATCTCAGACAAATTCAGGCGGATGCGCAGGAGATTGTGGGGAACGTGATGCGTGATGCATGACCGGAAGGCAGTCACGCATCACGCATCGCGCATCACGAAAAATGAGACCTACAACCACAGCTGAACTCCAGGAAATTGTCAAAACAGGTTCCCAACTGCTGCCGCGGGGTGGGGGGAGTAAACCGGCGCTGTCTATGCCGGGGGGCACGGCCGTACCCATAGACATGACCGGGCTGAATGGCATGTTGGAGTATGAACCGGGAGAATACACCTTTACGGCGTATGCAGGCACGGCCGTGCAGGACATCCAGCGTGAACTGGCAAAAAACGGCCAATATCTGCCTTTTGACCCGCTGCTGGCGGCGCAAGGGGCGACGTTAGGTGGCACCATTGCCGCCAACACCAGCGGCTCCGGTCGCTACCGCTATGGCGGGGTGCGCGATTTTATTTTGGGGGTGCGCTTTGTGGATGGTTACGGCCGTCTCATTCGCGGCGGCGGCAAGGTGGTCAAAAACGCCGCCGGGTTTGACCTGCCCAAGTTTATGGTAGGCAGCCTGGGTGGGTTTGGCATCCTGGCGGAAGTGAGCTTCAAGGTTTTCCCCGCGCCGCCCGCTTACACCACGCTGCGCCTGGCGCTGGTGAATGTGGCCGCGGCGATGGAGGCCGTTTTTTCGCTGGCGACACGGCCGTTGGAGATGGATGCGCTGGATATATTGGCGACAAACAGCGGTGTTGACCTGCTCATTCGTCTGGGTGGGTTGCCAGAGGCACTGCCCGCCCGCGCCGAACGGCTGCGCCAACTGCTCGCCGTACACAGTACGGCCATTGAAACCATAACTGATGAAGCCGATGACGCCGCGCTCTGGCGGGCGGCCAATGACCTGGCCTGGGCCGCCGACGCGCCGCTGCTGGTGAAGGCGCCGGTTGCCCCAAAGCGTGTGGTGGAATTGGACACGGCCGTGTCCCCCCACACCACTCACCGCCGCTACACCGCCGGCGGCAACGTGGCCTGGCTGGCCGCCCCAGACGCTGCACCAGTAGATGCGGCTTTGCAGAAACTGGGGCTGGCGGGATTGGCACTGCGGGGGACGGGGGTACGGCCGTACCTCGGCCAAAAACCACCGCCTACCCTGCTGCACCGTGCTGCCCAGGCCCTTGATCCCCAGGGCAGGTTCTACCGACCATGAAAAGATGCGTGATGCGGAAACTCAAGGGTCACCCATCACCCATCACACGTCACACGTCACACGTCACTCGTCACACGTCACTCGTCACGCATCACCCATCACACCATTGTCCCCATGCAATCGGGTAATACAATTGGCGGTGAGAACGTCTAAACCGATGTTGCGCATCCGATTCCCGCAATGCCCCACGCAGTCCTATGCTTGATTTACTCC
>CAADGU010000076.1 GCA_900696625.1 uncultured Chloroflexota bacterium
CGGACGCCTGAGGTGGCGGCATCGTTGTAAGCGGCATCCCACACCCGCTCGTGCCAGATCATGTTGTCTATAATCAACACCCCGCCGGGGCGTAGTTTGGCTTCAATCACCGGCAGCGAATCAGGGTAGCCAGGTTTATCAATATCGTTAAAAATCAGGTCAAATGGCCCTTCGGTCTGGCGCAAAACGCTGACTGCTTCGCCGGTGTGGTATTGAATCAGGCCATCAAAACCCAGTGCAGATAGATGCCCCTGCGCCATCTGTGTTAGCGTCTCATCCCAGACCACATGATGCACCACCCCGCCGCCATTTTCCTGCACGGCGCGGGCAAACCAGGCGGTGGAATAGCCATAACCCGACCCCAACTCAAACACCCGCCGCGCGCCAATCATGCGGGCAATCTGGTAACACAACTGCCCACATGCCGGCCCCACAATGGGGAAACCATGTTCCTGGGCATAAGCTTCCATACGTTGTAATTCGGACGGCCGTGCCGGAACCAGCCCATCCCCATACGCTTCCACCTGTTTCTTGTAATCGTAATCCTGTCCCATCATACACCCGCTAAAGAGGTAATTGGTCATTTAGTAATTGGGTAATTACCCAATTACCCAATTACTCAATTACTCAATTGCTTTCCCTTGCTGGAAACCATCCCCATCCTGGATCAACTCAATCCGGTTGCCAAAGGGATCAAACACATGGCCGCGCTGCCGTTCCGGCACACTTTCATCCAGTTTCAGGGGGAAACCGGCGGCGGCTAAAGTGGCGCTCAAAGCAGCCAGGTCACGTACCAGAAAGGCGGGATGCGCTTTGGTGGCGGGAACAAAATTGGCCTGAATGCCCAGGTGGAGTTGCACACGGCCGTTGCCAAACCAACAACCACCCCGCCCCTGCAACGCAGCCGGTTTTTCTATTTCCGCCAACCCCAACAGTTCGCCATAAAAACGGCGCGCCGCCTCTTCCCCACCCGGCGGCATCGCTATCTGCACGTGATCCAGACCAACAATTTCCATGTTTAATCCGTGATGCGTGATGCGTGAACTCTTGTCACGTATCACGCATCACCGGGTCAGCCTCCGGTACGTAATCCGGTGTGGCCGGTCGGCGGCGTCGCCCATCCGCTCCCGCCGATCCTGTTCGTATTCACTGTAACTGCCGTTAAACCAGCGTACCTGGCTGTCCCCCTCAAAAGCCAGAATGTGGGTGGCGATCCGGTCCAAAAACCAGCGATCATGGGAAATAATCATCGCGCAGCCGGCAAAACTAGACAGTGCCTCTTCCAGCGCCCGCAGCGTGTTCACATCCAGGTCATTAGTCGGTTCATCCAGCAGCAGCAGATTCGCACCGGATTTTAGCAGTTTCGCCAGATGCACCCGGTTGCGTTCGCCGCCGGACAGGCTGCCCACCCGTTTTTGCTGGTCGCTGCCGCCGAAGTTGAAGCGCCCCACATACGCCCGCGAATTCATGCGGCGGTCGCCCAATACTAGATTGTCTTGCCCGTCTGAAATCTCTTCCCACACCGTCTTGTCCGCGTTCAGGCTGTCCCGGCTCTGGTCTACATAGGACAACTGCACCGTGTCGCCCACGCGCAGGCCGCCGCCGTCAGGCTGCTCCTGGCCGACGATCATGCGGAAAAGGGTGGTCTTGCCGGCGCCATTGGGGCCAATGATGCCTACGATTGCGCCTGGTGGCACATCAAAGGTCAGGTTTTCATAGAGCAGGCGGTCGCCGTAGCCTTTGTTTACATTTTCAGCGCGGACGACAATGTCACCCAGGCGTGGGCCGGGTGGGATGTAAATTTCGCGCTCTTCATTGGCACGCTCGAAGTTTTCATTGAGCAGGTCGTTGTAGCGGTTGATGCGCGCCTGGGATTTGGCGTGGCGGCCTTTGGGCGACGTGCCAATCCACTCCAATTCGCGCTGTAATGTTTTGACGCGGGCACTTTCTCTCTTCTCTTCGCGCAGCAGGCGGTCTTGTTTTTGTTGTAACCAGGAGGAGTAGTTGCCTTTCCAGGGGATGCCCCGGCCGCGATCCAGTTCCAATATCCAGCCGGCCACATTGTCCAGAAAATAACGGTCGTGCGTGACGGCAATGATGGTGCCGGGGTATTCTTGCAGGTGCCGTTCCAGCCAGGCGACAGATTCGGCGTCCAGGTGGTTGGTGGGTTCGTCCAGCAGCAGGATGTCTGGCTGTTGCAGCAGCAGGCGGCAGAGGGCTACGCGCCGCCGCTCGCCGCCGGACAGAATGGCGATGGGGGTGTCGCCGGGCGGGGTGCGCAGGGCGTCCATGGCCAGTTCCAGGCGGCTGTCCAAATCCCAGGCGTTCAGGTGGTCGAGTTTGTCTTGCAGTTTGCCCTGTTCTTCGATGAGGTCATTCATCTCTTCGTCGCTCATCGGTTCGCCAAATTTCAGGTTGATGGCGTCATACGCTTTCAGGGCGTCTACAATTTCTTGTGCGCCTTCTTCGACTACTTCGCGCACGGTGCGGGTTTCGTCTACGAGGGGTTCTTGTTCCAGAAAGCCGATGGTGTAGCCGGGGGAGATGACGGTTTCGCCGATGTAGTCCTGGTCTACCCCGGCCATGATGCGCA
>CAADGU010000077.1 GCA_900696625.1 uncultured Chloroflexota bacterium
CACTGCCCACTACCCCTTCACCCCCGCATACGAAACACCCTCAATGTAGTACCGGCTGAAGAAGAAAAACATCACCAGGATGGGAATGGCGTTAAACATCGCTCCCACCAGCACCAGGTTGTAATTGGCGTCATACTGGTCGCTGAATACCGAAAGAGCTACGTTCAATACCCACATCCGCGGCGTATTCAGATACAGTAGCGGCGTCAGAAAGTTATTCCACATCCCCTGAAATTGCAGGATGAAAATTGTCAGTAACGCGGGCCGCGCCAGGGGCAGCAACACGTCCTTGTAAATCTGAAAACGGCTGGCGCCATCCATAAAAGCCGCTTCTTCCAGATCGCGGGGGATGGCCTTGAAAAATTGGGTCAGGATGAAAATGCCACCCGCGCTCACCAGACCCGGCAAAATCAATGACCAATACGTGTTCAACAGTCCCAATTTCGCCATCAACACAAAGGCCGGAATAAGCGTCACCGCGCCGGGTATCATCATCGTCAACAGCATAAAGGCCAAAAGTGCGTCTTGACCGGCAAATCTCATGCGGGCAAACGCATACGCGGCCATGGAGCAAAAAATCACCTGGGCTACGGCGATAATGACCGAGAGGAAAGCGGTGTTAAACAGCCAGCGGGGAAAGGTGCCCCCCTGCCCAAAGTCTGCGTTCCATACCCGTACCCAGTTTCCCGATAACCATTCGGCGGGTAACAGTTGGGGCGGGTAGGCGATAATTTCTGCGCCGGTCTTAAAGGTGCCCAGGAAAGCCAGGATAAAGGGAGTGAACATGACGAGGCCGATGAGGATGACGGCCGTATACCGTACCACCCGGCCCACATAAAACCGCACCGGCTTACGTGGCCGGCTTTCCGTTGCCATTTTCCCCTTCACCGGGGCAGTTGGGTTGCTTGTTGTTGCCATTGCCAAACTCCTCCGCAATCGTTAGTAGTAGGCGATTTATCGCCTTCTGTAGGCATTGTGTAGGCACTCAAGTGCCTACTACGAACCCCTAATATAGCTGCGTTCCCTTTTCCACAAAGCGGCGCTGGAAGTAAGTAAAGATGAAAATGATCACTGCCAGGATAAAAGCCAGAGCCGATCCATACCCCATCTCAATTGGCCCCAACTTGCCCAGGGCGCGGGTAAACACCTCATAAACCGGGGTCAGGGTGGTGCCTAGCGGGCCACCAGACGTGGCCAGATACACCTGGTCAAACACTTGCAGCGTACCAATCGTGCCCAGCACCAACACCAGCACGATAATTGGGCGTAGTAGCGGCAGCGTCACTTTCCAAAACTGCTGCCAGCCAGTAGCCCCATCAATCGCCGCTGCTTCATACACCACCGGGTTAATATCTTGCAGCGCCGCCAGGAACATAATCATAAAGGTGGGCACGGTGGTGAAGATGTTCATGGCCATCAAGGACATCAAGGCAATGCTGGGGCCGCGCAAATACCAATACTCTGAGGGAATGGCGACGCCAAACCAGGCGACGATAATTTGAAAGAGGCCGCGCGGGTCCCCCAGCCAATCTATGGGCGCCCAGGTCTGGCCAAACCAGCCCAGCACAGTGGCAATCCAGTAGTTGATATAACCGGTCTTCAAATAGAGCCAGATAAAAATGAGCGTGATGACAACCGAAGAGGTAACGCTGGGAGCATAGAAAATGGTGCGGAAAAACTGTTTGAAGCGTATGGGAGCATTAAGTAACACCGCCAGGGCAATGGCAATAGCCGTTTGTGCGAAGGTAACGATAAAAGCGAACCAGAATACATTGTAAAGTGATTGCTGGAAAGTGCGCGAAGTAAAGGCGCGCTGGTAATTATCCAGGCCGATCCATTTTGGTTCGGTAAAAATGCCATAATCGGTGAAGGAGACATAGAAGGCAAAAAACAAGACGCCCAGCGTAAAGGTCAACAGAACCAGCAAGTAGGGGGCGAGAAAACCATAAGCGGCCAGCAGTTCAGCGCGCTGGCTGGGTTTGTCCCAGGCCTGGCGCACAGCGCGGGCGGCATACAAACCGATGATGACGCCGATGATGGCCACGGCCGTTAAGAAGGGCACGGCCGTCAACCGCACCTGCTCCAGATACAATTCAAGGCTCCGGGCAATAAGCGGGTTCGTCTTTACCGGCGCATTCACCAGAGCGATTATCATCAGCACAATGACAATCACGGCAAACGCGATCCCCGCGGCCACATTGGCCCGGCCACTTACTTTCTGTGGGGCTTGTCGGGCTTGCATAAAGTACCTCCTGAGGGGGTAATTGGGTAATTGGGCAACTACGTAATTAGCCAATTACTCAATTACCCAATTACTCAATTACTCAATTACCTTACCTTACTTCATCTAATGCCGCCTGTGCTTCTTCTTGCGCCTGGGCAAAAGCCTGGTCTACGCTCTGGTCGTTCAAGAAAATGCGTTCCAGGGCCTGGCTGACCGCATCATTGACGCGGCCCGTGTTCGGTCCCCAGTAAGCGACACGGCTATCTGCCAGCAGTCCACCTTCGGCAATTGCTTTGTCGTTTTCATCTTGTACCAGGTCAGCCTGATCAGGATGGGTGCTGTAAGCAAACCCCGTTTTTACAATTTCGCCCTGATTGTCACGACCGGTGACAAAGATGGTGAATGCGGCGGCCGCCCGTGGGTACCGGGTGAAGGCGTTGACACCAATAGCATTGGTGAAAATGACATCGGCGCGGGTATCTGGCCCTTGTGGCAGGAGTACCGCTTTCCATTCCACATCGGGGTATTCCGTGCGCATGTAGTTGACCATCCAACCACCTTCGAGCGTCAAACCGGCCAACTTCTTACCGATGGCTTCACCACACCAACCGGCGCTCAGGTCAGACGCCCGTTGCAGGCTGCCTTCCTGGAACATCTCCAACTGCATCGCCGCCATCTCTTTGATTTCCGGCGTATCCAGTGTCGCCGTGGCGTAATCCTCGGTGGCATAGGCGCCGCCATTAGAGAAGGCCCAGGGTGCAAAACGCGCCCAATCAGCCCCCTGGCAATAGCCGGCATAATCGGTGTTTTCGGCAATGGCTTGCGCGGCTGTCCGCAAATCATCCCACGTCCAATCGGCGGTCGGTTCGTCAATACCCGCCGCTGCAAACACCTCCGGCAGGTAGATCAGCCCCAATGTGCCCCAATCTTTGGGCAAGCCATAGGTTTGACCATCCAACGTGAAGATGGTCAGCAAGGGTGCAATGAAGTCATCACGGCTAACGCCGGCTTCGGCCATGTACTCGTCCAGCGCCAACAACTGTTCGTTGGGCGCAAAAGCGGTCATCAACTGATCGTCCACGTAAAAGACATCGGGGGCGGTGCCACCGGCCATGGCCGCCTTCAACTTGGTCTGGAATTCGTCGGGAATGGGTTCGTAGTTAACAGTAACGGCCGGGCACGCTTCCTTGAAACGATTGATAGAATCCCGGTACACCTGCTGCTCGGTTTCGTTGCCCCAACCGGAAAAGGTGATGGTGGCCCCATCTTCCACTTCCATAAAGCAGTCAGCCGCTGCTTCTTCCATGCCACTTTCTGCTGTGGGTTCAGACGCGGTTTCCGCCGCTGTCTCACTTTGCGCTGTTGGTTCTGTGGTCGAACCTCCGCTGCCACTACAAGCAAACAATAGGGCGCTTAACAGCAGCGCCACGAATAGGGTAAACCAATGACGTTTCATGTTCCTTCTCCTTTCAAATTGTCGGGTGTAGAGACGTTGCATTGCAGCCTCTCTACCATTCAATAAATTGTGAAGGTCAATATCACGGCAATCTGGTTGTTCGTTGTTATAATCCTGCCGAGACTTGACCGTCTCATGGGCCGGGCCGCACATTCATGCCTTGCCGGGTGCGCTTGTGCGGTGCGGCTTACCCTTTCGCTGTGGCACGGTCTGAAGACCGGCCATAGCCAGATAATCTGTCCATCATTCGTGCCTGATAATCACCTCCTTTTCTTTGCCTCCTTTTTGTTGAATATCTACCCGCCGTCGCTGCCCCTGGCGCCAATAGTGAAAAGCCAATCGCTGCCAGTGGGGGGGCAGGCACGGCCGTAACACCACCTCATCACTCGTCAGGCGCAAACCGGCGAAGCCAAATACCAGCGCCTGCCACACCCCGCCCAACGAGGCGGCGTGAATGCCCTCACCCGCGTTGCCGCGCACATCGTGCAGGTCGGCGCGGCAGGCCAGCATAAAGTGTTGGTACGCCTCCTCCGGCCGATCCATTTCGCAGGCGGCCCAGGCGTGAAAACTGGGGCCAAGCGACGAGCCATAACGATGGTCAGTAATGGGCATGTACCGGTCCCAATTGGCCTGCCATACGTCCCGGTCAAACTGATCGCGGAACAGGCAGAGCAGCATAATCACATCCGCCTGCTTCAGAACTTGCCGTTCGTTGGCCCCTTCAATGCCAAATATCACCTGGAGCGATTTATCCGCGTTGGCAATAAATGCCGGGTCAACCGGCTTACGCGCAAAAAAGCCTTCAAACTGCTCAATGACGCGCGTCTCCGGGTCATATAATAAAACGAGGTGATTGATCACATCCTGCCAATGCGCATAAGCTGTCTCTGACAAATCCAGCTCTTGTTCCAGTTCAGCCGCTTTTTGGGGGTGGTGTTGGTGCAGCCAGGCGCGAATTCCCAGTGCCGTTTGCAAATGCCACTTACACATAAAGTTGGTAAAGCTGTTGTTATCCACATGGTCGTGATATTCGTCCGGGCCAATCACGTCACGGATGGCATATTGGCGCACACCGTTAGTCCCTTCCGGTTCGGCGCGGCTGGCCCAGAAGCGGGCTGTGTCCAGAATAATCTCCGCGCCGTAGTCGCGCATGAAGCCGTCATCGCCGGTGATGCGCCAGTATTGCATGATGGCATAGGCTACATCGGCGGAAATGTGGATTTGAATGTCACCCGTCCAGATGCGCACCAGCTTCTTAGGGTCACTGAAATGTGTCACCCAGGTGGGCGTTACTTCGTCGCCGGTAGCGGCGCTTTCCCAGGGGAATTGTGCCCCGTCAAAGCCGTTAGCGGCCGCTTTACGCCGCGCCCCGGCCAGCGTGTGGTAGCGGTAATGCAGCATGTTGCGGGCAATGGTCGGGTGGCTGTAGCTGAAAAAAGGCAGCATGAAAATTTCGGTGTCCCAAAAAACGTGACCGGCATAACCATATCCGCTGAGGGTTTTAGCGCCGATGCTGGCTCGTTCGTCGTGTTGGGGCGCGGCGGCTAATAACTGGAAAAGGTTGTAGCGAACGGCCAGTTGGGCTTCGTCGTCCCCTTCAATGAGTATATCGCTCTCTTGCCACAACCGCGCCCAGGCGGCGACATGGGCGGACTTGAGTGCGTCATAGGTCTGACCGTGCAGGTGGGCCAGAGCGCGCGCCGAAGCCGGTATGCTGCCTGCTGTGGCATCTCGGCTGGCCGCGTAGCTGACCAGCTTGTCTATCTGCAAACTCTGGCCTACCGGCAGATCGTGGGTCAGTTGGAAACGGGGTTGGCCGGGGCACTGCTGGCAGACAACGGCCGTTGCACTGTGTAGACTAACGGCCGTGCCCAGTTCAATCTGGCTCTCATTAGTGCGGCTGTGCAGCCAGATGGCCCCATTGTCATCCTGCCCTTGGGCCAGATGTTCCCAATGGCGCAGGTAAATTTTGCTGCCACCATCACCATTGGTGACATGGCCGTTGATGCCGGTTTCGACGGTGAGGTGGCAGGGCTGGTTCACGGCCGTGACCAACAACCGCCACGCCCCCACATGCGGTTGGGCATAACTGGCAAACCGTTCAAACAACAAATCCAACACCACCCCATCCGGCGCTTGCCAGCGCACCTGCCGCTGCAAAACCCCCTGGCGCACATCCAACTGCCGCTGGAAATGAAGAATGACGCCCTGATCCAGGCGGAAGAGATTGCCATTTATCCGCAAAGTCAGGTCAAACCAGCCCGGCAAATTGACCAGTCCGGTAAAAACCACCGGCGTCTTGTCGTAAATGCCATGCGCAAAGGTAGTGGCGACTTCGCCGGGATACCCTTCTTCAAAGGTGCCCCGGCTGGCAAAGTACCCATTGCCCAGGGTAAAAACGGTTTCCAGGTGATGCTGCCGCGCCGGGTCAAATGCCTCCTGTGTTACCGTCCAGAGGGGTTCGGGCCGGGTCATTGCCGGCAAATCAGCCAGCGTCAGGCCGGCCAGACTTTCGCGCCGGGCAAAATAGCTGTGGCGTAACGTGTCATTGTCAAAACGTTCGGCCGGCCCCAAAGCCAGCGCGGGCATACCTGCTGCCAGCGCCGCTTCAATGCCAGCGGCGGCGTCTTCCACCACCAGGCAGTGTGCCGGGGGTACGTTGAGTTGGGCGGCCGCGTAGCGGAATAAGTCAGGGGCCGGTTTGGGACGGGAGACACTGTGCCCATCGGCCAGCACCGCCAGACGATGCGCGATGCCCAGGCTTTGCACCACGTCCGGCGCGTTGCGACTGGCGGAGGCAATAGCGTAAGGAATGTGGGCAGCGTCTAGTTCATCCAGCAGGTGGGTCACGCCGGGTAACAAATCGGCGGGGGAAATCTGGCCCAGCATCTCGCGGTAATACTCATTTTTACGGGCCATCATCGCTTCTATTTTTTCGGATGAATAGGGTCGGCCGTGCAAAATAATATCCAATGATTCCCGCCGCGATACACCGCGCAGCCGTTCATTCACCATCCGATCAAAGGGCAGTCCTTCCTCATCGGCCAGCCGCTGCCAGGCGCGGTAATGGTATTCGGCCGTGTCCGTAATCACCCCGTCCAGATCAAATATCACTGCCTGTAAAGACATGTATCCTTCCTTGAAATGTAGGAATGTAATTGGGTAATTGGGTAATTACCCAATTACCCAATTACTCAATTACCTCATACTCGACTCCCGCACCACCAGGCGCGGGTTCAACAAAATCCCTTTTTTGGCAATCGGCTTGTTGTTGATTTGTTGGAGCAGCAGTTCGGCCAACTGCAAACTGACTTCGGCGATGGGCTGGTGGACAGTGGTGAGTGGGGGATGGAAGAACTGGCTCATCGGAAGATCATCGTAACCGGTAATGGCAATGTCTGGCCCCGGTTGCAAACCAGCGGCGCGGGCCGCATTGAGAGCGCCAATGGCAATAAAGTCGCTGATGCACATAACGGCCGTTGGCCGTTCCCCTGCCGGTAAATCCAAAAGCCTTGTCGTCCCTTCGGCTCCTGTCTGCACCGTATTTTCACCACGCACAATCCATTGGGGGTTTAGCGCAATACCGGCGGCAGCCAACCCGTCCTCGTAACCGGCTTCCCGGTGCGCCCCGGCTTCTGACCCTTCGGGCCAGGTGATCAGGCCAATGCGCCGGTGGCCCTGCGCCAGTAAATGTTCCACCACAATACGCATCCCGTGACGGCCGTCTACATCCACCCAGCAAAAATCCCAGGCATCGTTAGCCCGGCCAAAACTGGCAAATGGGATGTTTTGTTCGATGAGATAGGCAATACGGGGGTCATCGTGGTTCGTGTCCGCCAGAATGAATCCTTCGACCTGACGACGGCCGTACAACTCGCGGTAGATCGTCACGTCCATTTCCTCAGTGGCGCCCGTCAGCAGCGTCAGCACATGATAACCAGCCTGTTCAAAGCGCAGCACAGCGTTATACAAAAACTGGTCAAGAATCGGTCGCGGCGATTCATCCGCTGCCCGCTGCCAGGCATAACCGATAAGGTTGCTGGATTGGGTGCGTAAATTGCGGGCGCTGACGTTGGGGCGATAATGCAGTTGGCGTGCGGCCTCCCAAATGCGTTCTTCCGTTTCCGGAGAAACTGTCGCCTGTTTATTCAGAACCTTAGAGACGGTTTGGTAACTGACGCCAGACGCCGCCGCCACATCTTTGAGGGTTACCTTGGACATCTTCTCCTCTTTTTTATGCCCTTCTATCAGTATTGCGAACGTTCGCCCGAACGTTCGCCTATTGATGATTACAGTATAGAAAAAAGTTGCTGTTCTGTCAAGAACAATGAAATGATGGAGAAATGATGTGACTGCCTTGTAACTTGTTTGCGGTATACTCTGGCATCTACGCTCGGTTTAATCTCCAAGATTAAACTAGCTACTCACAAAAGGAGAAAAATAAAATGTCTACCCCCACTTTACCTGGAATCACATCCAAAATGATGCAAACAGCCCGCCTGAATACCCACGTCTTGTTACGTGGGGCAGAGGGTGGCATACCCGTCGTCTTTATTCATGGTAACTTTTCATCCGCTACCTATTGGGAAGAAACGATGTTGGCGTTGCCTGACGGCTATTTCGCCATTGCCCCCGATCTGCGTGGCTATGGCGACAGCGAAGACCTGCTGGTAGACGCCACGCGCGGCGCGCGCGACTGGGCCGATGACCTGAAAGCATTGTCTGACGTCTTTGGCGACCGGCCGGCGCATCTGGTGGGTTGGTCTTTGGGCGGTGGGGTGGTCATGCAATTCCTACTGGATTATCCCGAACTGGTCGCCTCGTTGACGCTGGTCAACCCCATCAGTCCTTACGGCTTTGGTGGCACCAAAGGGCTGGATGGCGCCCCCTGTTACGACGATTATGCCGGTTCCGGTGGCGGCGTGGTCAACCCGGAGTTTATCCGCCGCATCCAGGAAGGGGATCGCAGCGCCGACGACCCCAACTCGCCGCGCAATGTGATCAACACTTTCTACTACAAAGCGCCGTTTCAGGCCGTGCGAGAGGAGGACTTTTTAACAGCCGCGCTGCTGCAAAGAACAGGCGACGATCGTTACCCTGGTGACCTGACACCCTCGATCAACTGGCCGAATGTAGCTCCCGGCCAATACGGCCCCATCAACGCCACCAGTCCCAAGTATTTCAACGTCAGCGCCCTGGCCCAATCGCCGTACAAACCACCCATCCTCTGGGTGCGCGGCGACAGCGATATGATCGTGGCCGACAATTCCTTTTTTGATATGGGCACGTTGGGGCAACTGGGTTATGTGCCTGGCTGGCCCGGCGCTGATGTCTACCCGCCGCAGCCGATGGTTTCGCAAACACGGGCCGTACTGGAACATTATCAGGCCAATGGCGGCACGTATCAGGAAGTGGTCATCGCCGACGCCGCCCACAGCCCCCACATCGAAAAACCGGAAGCATTCATGCCGGCTTTTCTGGCTCATGTGGGAATCGTCTAGAGATCAGATCTGGTTTTGAGATTGAGTTGCAACCAGACATCCGAAGATCCAAATTTGCGCCTTCTTTGAACAGGATTTGCGGGGTTCATGGATTTTTCTCAGGCAGATTTGATCCGCGAATCCTGCAAATCCATTGTCAACCGGGTTATTGCCATCAGATTTCGGAGCTACTGAGATTACGCACTGAGATTGTATGTATCCACCCAACCTGATTGTCCGCACCAAGCTGGCGCCGCCGCGACCGCAGAAGTATACGCTGCCGCGGCCCCGCCTGACGCAGCGGTTGTTGGAGGCGCGTGATTATCGCCTGAC
>CAADGU010000078.1 GCA_900696625.1 uncultured Chloroflexota bacterium
ATAGAGCCGTCAAAATTCCCCTCTAACTGGGCGCTCACTGCTTTTTCCAACCCAGAAAAAGTCTGTGGCTGGCTGGCCTGCAAGGCGGTAATAATCGCCTGACGCATCGCCTCATACTTCACTTTTTCAATGTTCACCCCCTGTTTGCCATCAGGGTGCAGGGTCATTATTCGTTCGCTCATGGTTTCTACTCCTTTTGTAAGGCGGTAATTGGGTAATTGGGTAATTGGGTAATTAGGTAATTGAGCAATTTGGCAACAATTACCCAATTACTCAATTACTAATTCCTCCAATTCCGCCAGACATTCATCACACCATATCAACAATGCCTGATTAGTGCGCAACGCATGTCGCACGGCCATGCGCCGATACAGGGCATGGGGATCGCCTTCATCCATTTGTGCCTCTTGCCATGCTTCCACAATGCGCAGGTTGCCCATGTCGGCCGTTATCTGCTCCCGGTAGGTTTCCAACTGGCGGCGGGTGGCTGCCGGCCCGGCCTCGTGGCCGAAGATGAGCTTGAGCAGCAGTTCATTGCGGACAGGGAGTGGTTCGGCCGTTTGCTGGAGCCAGGTGTGTAATTCTTGCTGCCCAACGGCCGTGAGCGCATACACATGACGGTTGGGCCCTTTCTCCCGCTCCTCCACCTGCTTACTAACCAGCCCCTCGGCCAGGAGTTGGCGCAAATTGGGATAAATCTGCCCGTAGCTTTCCTGCCAAAAACCGGCAATATCGGCGAAAAACTTCTGAACGTCATAACCGGACATCGGCCGGTAACTGAGTATGCCCAAAATGGCGTAACGGCTGCGGTTTTGTTTCTGTGCCATGAAACTCCTTATATATCTTTTAGATATATATGTTTTAGATATTAAAACAGGACAACCAAAATGTCAAGCCCTTCAAGTGAATAAGACGGCCGTGCCTGCCTCACAGTGGGTTACGCAAAGTAAATGAAGCTAAATGGGGAGGTGAGAAACGGGAATGAACTGCAAATCAAAAGGTCGGTGTGATAATGTACATCACCCATCAGTGCCGAAAATGGACAAAAATCCGCCCAAAGTTTTTGTCGTCCTTCTCCACACGATGATACAGTTTCTTGATGTGGCTCTGGTTCAAGAAACGCAGGACTCTTTTCTTGAGTTGGCCGCTCCCTTTACCGGGGATAATCTCTACCAGGTCAATCTTTTTATCTATCGCTTCCTGGATAATGCGATTCAGTTCGGCATCAATATCTTTGCCGCGGTTGTAGATGTCGTGAAGGTCCAGTTTAAGTTTTGCCATGTGGGGTCGTCACCCTAATGTGAATTCGCAGGAACCTTATCTTTGTTCGCCTTCGCCAGGGCTGCCTGCTGTAAGATGGATTCCGCGCCGCCGGTGGCATGTTCGCCGCGTGTGCCCAGCATGGCCGCCAGTTCGCGCACACGGCCGTCCCGGTTCAAACTCTCCACATGGGTGAGGGTACGGCCGTCATGCACCTGCTTGCTCACGTGAAAATGCACGTCCCCATACCCCGCCAACTGCGGCAAATGGGTAACAACGATGACTTGATGGTCGGCAACGGCCGTCAGCCCCCACAATTTGCGCCCCACCACATCGCCAATACGGCCGCCAATGCCCTGGTCAATCTCATCAAAAATTAGGGTGGGTGTAGCGTCCACCTGCGCCAGCGCCGTTTTCAGCGCCAGCATCAGCCGCGCCGTCTCGCCGCCAGACGCCACCTTCGCCATCGGCTTCAGCGGTTCGCCGGGGTTGGTAGAGATGAGAAACTCGGCCCGGTCAATGCCCGTCTGGTCAAAGGCCAGCCGCTGCTCGCCCACATACACCCCGTCGGCCTGCGGTTCGGTGGCAAAGTGGACGCTAAACTGCGCCCCTTCCATGTTCAGGTCGGCCAGTTGGGTGATCACGGCCGTTGCCAATCTGCCCGCCGCTGCCTGCCGTTTTTGTGACAGTTTGGCCGCCATCTCCCCCACCTTTCGCAAATACTTTTCCTGCTCCTGTTCCAGTTCGGCAATGCGCGACTCGCTGTTGCTGATGTAGGTCACTTCCGTCAGCGCCTTTTCGCGCAGCGCCAGAATCTCCTCAATGCTCTCGCCATATTTGCGCTTCAAATTGGCGATCAGTTCCAGCCGTTCCTCCAAAAAATCGAGACGCTTCGGGTTAAATTCCAGCCCATCCAGGTAACTTTGCAGGTCAGACGACAGCTCGCTCAGTTGGAAAAGTAAACCTTGCAACGTTTCCAGCCGGGGCGATTGGGTATCATCGTAGCGCGTGAGCTGCACCAGGGCGCGTTCCGCCTGCCCCAACAAGTCGGCCGCCGAGCGCATTTCGTCATCCATGCCGGTGAGCAGGGCCACCGCTTCAGTTGCCGCCCGCATCAGTTGTTCGGCATTCGCCAGGCGGGTGCGTTCGGCGCGTAGTTCATCTTCTTCACCGGGGGTCAGTTTGGCCGCGCCAATTTCCTCAATCTGATATTGCAGCATGTCGGCGCGTTGGGCCAAAGCTTTTTCATTCTGGCGCAAATCGGCCAGTTCACCCCGGATTTTTTGCAGGGCCGCCACTTCCCGGCCCAACGCTTTGCGTTCGTCTTCCAGCCGGGCGTAATTGTCCAGCAGCGGCAGGTGGGATTTCGGCCGCAGCAGGGAGAGGTGTTCACCCTGCCCGTGAATGTCAATGAGCGGTTCGGCAATGTCACGCAAGATAGTCAGGTTGACGGTACGGCCGTTCACCCGGCAAATGTTACGGCCGTTGCTACGAATCTCCCGCGCCAACACCAGCGTACTGCCGTGTTCGTCATCTAATCCTTCGGCTTCTAAAATGGGGGTCACGGCCGTGTGCAATTGCGGCGTCAGCGTAAAAGTTGCCTCCACATACGCCTCCGGCGCGCCCGCCCGCACCATCATCGTGTCCGCCCGCCCACCCAAAACCAGCATCACCGCATCCAGAATGATGGATTTACCGGCCCCCGTCTCCCCGGTCAGCACATGAAACCCATTTTTGAAGGAGATAGTCAGTTCGTCAATAATGGCAAAATTGCGAATGGACAGTTCAGTTAACATAATCGCCTAAGCAGTGCCAGGCACGGGGCGTCAAGTCTCTACATGACCAGGGCCTTTTGCCCCGTGCCTGGCACTGCCCATCACTTCATCCAATAAAACGCCGAGCCGCCGGCCACAAAGAGATAGACAGCCGGGGTAATAAAGGCAAACAGCGCCCCACCGCCGGCCATTGCCCCCAGCAAAATGGGCAGGCCGGGCAGCACCACCCCCAGCACCATCATCGCCAGCACCAGATGGGGCAGATACCGGCCACGCCGCCCGCCAATCGCCTTTTTGGTCAACCGGCCAATCAGACCACCCACCGCGCCGCCGATAAAAATCATAATGAAGATGAAAAACAAGCCGCCGCCTAAACGCCACACCAGGTACCCGGCAATCAGGCTCAGGGGCAGGGAGACCAGCGCAGCAATGATGTAGTCGGCGGCGGAGGCGTTGAAGAATTTATCTTCCAAATCCCGTTTGCAATCCGGGCAGAGATAGCCAACCGAGGTCTTGTTGGTGCAACTGGCGCAAATGGGGTTGTGGCAGTTGTAGCAGCGCAGCGATGTACCCCGGTCGGGGTGGCGGTAGCAGGTGAATTCATACACTTCCTCGTGACCATCAGCAGCGGGCACGGCCGTTTCCACTTCCTTTTTCATCACCGGCGCCGCTTCCGTTTCTGGCTCTGGCGCTTTGGCGGCTTCCACTTCTTTGCGCCAGGCGTCCGGCACCGGCTCGCCGCGCAAATCGGCCAGCCCCACTTTGGCTTCTTTGTTTTCCGGGTTCAGTTCCAACGCCCGCTCATACGCCTCTGCTTGCACCGCCGGGTCGGCGGCCATACGCGCCAGCCCTAACCAGGCTTCTTCCGTTTCTGGCGCTTCATCCAAAATTTGCCGGTATAGCTGCTCGGCCGCAGCCCGTTTGCCCGCTTCTTCCACCCGGCTTGCCTGCCGCATCAGCGAGCGAATTCTTGGTTGGTTAATCTCCATAAACATTTCCTGCAGAAGCCGGGTTTCTGGAAGAAACCCGGCTTCTCACTCACTCCTGCCGCATATGCCCCAGCCGGGCCATCAGGCGGCGATAAAAGTAGCCGGTGCTTTCCACACGGGCAAAGGTACAAAAATTGGCGTCCCGTTTGATGATAACCACATCATCATTTTGGGCCACAATGCCGTGCTGTCCATCGGGCGTAATGTACGCCTCATGATCCATGTTGATTTTGATGGCGATCACGGCCGTTTCATGCAAAATCAGCGCCCGGTTAAAACTGAGATGGGCGGCCACCGGCAGCACCACAAAGTTCGGTAACTGCGGCGGCAGCAGTGGGCCACCGGCCGCCATGGCATAGGCCGTGGAGCCAGTGGGGGTGGCTACAATCATGGCGTCGGCGGCATAGGTCGTCACCAGATCGCCATCCACCGACAGTTGAAAATTGACCACCCGCGCCTGCGCCCCCCGCCCTACCACCACGTCATTGAGGGCGGTGAAGGTGTGGGTGATACGGCCGTCGCGCTCCAAAGCCGCATTCAACATCAATCGCTTTTCAATCCAAAACTCACCGGCCAGCACCCGTGACAATTTGGACTGCCACTCATCTGGCTGCGCTTCACTCAAAAACCCCACCTTGCCCAAATTGATACCAAAGAGGGGCACACCATAGGTGATAGAAATACGGGACGCCTGCAACAGAGAACCGTCGCCGCCCAATACCACCAGCAGTTGGCTTTCCTTCACCTCTGGCCGAATCTCGGCCATGTCCCAGGTGGAGGAAATCCAGGCACACATTCCCTGACTAACCAGCCAGCCATACACTTCATCGGCCAACGGCCGTGACGCCGGAATACGTGGGTGGTGGAGAATGCCGATGGTGTGCATAG
>CAADGU010000079.1 GCA_900696625.1 uncultured Chloroflexota bacterium
AGGCCAGCCTCAATCCTAATCGAGGTGGTACATCGTGGGTGCGCATAGGTGGTGCATTGTTGGTGCGTATCGGTGGTGCATTGTTGGTGCAACTACCTGGCACATTATAGGCCGCATATTGACACCACCGGCAGTTACATCCGGCCGCTGCCCATGAATGAGGTCGCCGCTCGCAGTCAGTTGGTGGATCTGCTGCGTCGCGAAAACGGCCGTCCCGTTTCCGTTAGCAGCGTCATTTACCAGGCGCAGGTAGGCGCTTACGGCCGTGGCTTTTACAGCAATGAACTCACCCCGGCGCTGCAAACCATTGTCAGCGAGACGCTCCAGGCCAGCGGTTACCGCCCCACCCCAACAGATGGCGAATATCACCCACTGCCCGTAGCGTTGGGGTCAGAAGCAGAAACAAATCTGATAGAGAAGCTGGCAGCCATTTCGCCGGTGATGACGGAATTTGGACAGGCTTTGTTACTGCGGGATGTGCTGACGGCCGTTGTCGGTCAAGACCAGACCGTCAGCGAGTGGCAGGCGGAGCAGTTAGTGGCCGACGGCCGTGTCAGCCAGGCGCTGCGGCAGTCAGGCTACCAGACCGAAATGACCTGGCTCCAGCCTTACCACTTCCGCCCGAAACTGGGAGATGATGAGGCTCATCAGGTTATTCTCAAAGAGGTAAGGGTGCAAAATGACCCCAACAAGACCCTTTCTCTGGCATCGGGGCTTACCGTCTATACGCCCGCTCTGGTGATTGACAACCTGGCCGACAACATTGTCTATCTGGAAATGGTAGGCGCTAAGCAGTCGGTCAAGGCTAATTGGGCCGCCCTGGTGGGTGGCGGCAAGGTCCATTGGCTGGATCGAAAGCGCATCTGCCTGGACGGGATGAAAAGTCATATCAAGCTGCAAAGTAGCCTGCCTTGCGGGTGGACCAACCACATCCTGATTCATAAACAGGCCAGTCTAAAGCAGATGAACCCGGAAGAACCATTCTATCTGCTGGACGATGGGCGGCAACCAGTTCCCCCCCTTATTTTACCCGATGCTCGACAAATGCCTGGCACTGCCGCTACTGCCAGAATGGGCGGGGTATTTATGGGCAAACGGCCGTGAACGAAACCTCATCACCTTACTGGACGACGGCGAAGGGCAGGGCTACGCTGCCTGGCGGGTGCTGCCGGCGCCGGATGCCTGGCAAGAAGTGGCGCAGATAGGTTTGTCAACCAGCCATATTCAGTTTTGAGTTTGACAAAGCGAAATAAGGATACTACGATTAGGCTAATTGTAATATCCTTATTTTAGAGACAGGACGGACATCATGCTTGTTGATCGTGCCCGGGAAATGCAAGAACTAAACAACCTGCTGCAATCGCCCGCGGCGCGTCTGGTCGCCGTCAGCGGACGGCGACGATTGGGCAAAACAACCTTGTTGGTGCATTGGGCCAAGACCAGCGGTCATCCCTATCTTTACTGGGTGGCTTCCCATTTCCCGTCGGCGGTGCTGCTGGCAGAGTTTTCGCGGAAAGTATGGCAGCATGGTAATCCAGGCAAGCACATCCCGCGCCAGTTCAGCTACGAAAGTTGGCAAGAAGCCTTCGAGGTGTTGGCTGAAGCCTGCCAGGGCGAGCAGCGGCACATCGTGATCCTCGACGAATTTCCCTACGCCGTGCAATCCGAACCGGGGCTGCCATCAGCCCTGCAAAATGCGTGGGATCATCATCTAAAGTTTAGCAATGTCTGTCTGGCACTGTGTGGCAGCCAGATAGGCATGATGGAACGATTGTTGGGGGCAGATGCGCCCTTGTATGGGCGGATGGCTGGGCCGCTGCGCGTGCGCCCCTTGCCTCTTGCTGCTACCAAAACCTTCTTTCCGCGATATAGCGCCGAACAGCGGGTGGCGGTCTATGCTATTTTGGGCGGCGTCCCCGCCTACCTGGAACAATTTTCCGATGAGCGTTCGATACTGGAAAATCTACGCCATCACCTGTTTCAAGATGTGGGCCTGTTTCGCACTGATCCTGATTATCTGATTGGTGAACAGGTACGAGATTTAAGCAATTATCAGGCTGTGTTAGCAGCCATTGCTGACGGAGCGCGTAAACCGGCTGACATTGCTTTGCAGGCCAAACTAGCCCAACGCTCTGGTGTAGACCCCTACCTGGCCCAGTTGGTGGAGATGGATTACGTGCGCCGCGAGCTGCCGGTTACAGTGTCGCCAGCGCAGCGAGCTACTTCACGGTCCAGCCGGTACATTCTGGCAGATAACTATTTGCGTTTTTACTTTCGCTTTGTGCGAACCAATCTAGATTTGATCGCCCAGCAGCTATATGACGAATTGGAGAAGCGCATTGCCGAACAATTGCGGGCCTTTATCGGCATGACGACTTTTGAAGAATTGTGCCGGGAATGGGTGTTGAGTCAAGCCCGACAAGGTGGACTGCCTTTTGCTGCGGAGCAGGTTGGTTCTTACTGGGACAGCCAGGTGCAGGTGGATGTAGCGGCCATTAGCTGGCGAGAAAAAGCCTTGCTGTTAGGCGAGGCAAAGTGGCAGACCGATGACATGGGACGCGCGCTTGTGCGTGAGTTAATCGAGGAGAAAACAGTCAAGGTAAAAGCGTCCCTACCTGCTGGCGGCGAAGGTTGGCGTCTATTCTATGCCTTTTTCAGCCGGGCTGGTTTCACGGCGGCAGCGCAGCAGATGGCTGGCGAGCATCAGGCGCAACTCGTGGACTTAACACAGCTAGACAGGGATTTGGCAGAAGTTTAACCAGGTATGGCCTGATCTATTGGATTGAGGGCGCGGAAAACCGCGCCTTTTTGTTATGTCTGATGGGCGCTAACGCGCTGAGTTGGCATGATATCTGTGGGCAAACGGCCGTGAACAGAATCTCGTCAACCTGCTGGACGACGGCGAAGGGCAGGGCTACGCTGCCTGGCGGGTGTTGCCTGCCCATGAGGTGTGGCAATCGGTCGTGCAGGCCGGATTGCAGTCTGAGGCAATTGCTTTTTAACGGCCAGAAGTGGTTCACAAATAGCACAAATATTCTATAATGGTGGACGATGAACGACTTCACAGGTTCCTATCCTAATTACGATTCGCCCTGGAAAGAAATCCTGGAGCGATTTTTCCCGGAATGTCTGCTTTTTTTCTTCCCTGAT
>CAADGU010000080.1 GCA_900696625.1 uncultured Chloroflexota bacterium
GGAGATTGAGATAATCTCCGATCCCTAATCTCCAATCTCACGTAATTGAGCAAACGCCGCCCAACGCGCCAGATGGAATGAAGGCCACTGCCGCCATTCGTTATTTTCAGACATAGATTGGTAACGGCCGTGCAACGCCTCCTTCACAATCTCATAAGGCACGGCATAACAATCTCTCGGCATGACCCGTGAAAATGGGTCGTAGCAAGACGGCATCCTCTGTTCTTCCGTATCCCCCGCTGTCAAAATCAGGGCAGCCAGCAGGTAAGGTGTGGCGTCTTCAGACAGGCTGGCCAGATACACGGCATCCAGGTCGCCCGTAGCCACATAACGGGCCAGATTTTGCCGGGCAATAAAAGCGTCCGGGTTGAGCAAATTGAGTGTCACCAGAAAACCCAGCGCCGCGGTCAACACGCCGACCGCAAACCGGTCAGGTCGCCGCCACAGAGTCAGCACAAACCAGAGCAACAAAGGGGCCAGCCAGAGTATAAACACGTATACCAGCAAACGCATTTCCGTGTAACCAAACTGCGCCTCATACAACGCCATGCGCCGGAAAGCAGAGGCCAACATCACAAGCACCAGACCAATGAGCAGGGTACTCAGGCCGTTGAACAGCTTGATTTGCCCCTTTGATTCGCGCCGCGTCAGCCAATTCAGCCCTAAAATCAGGCTGATACTGAGGATGACCACCAGCAGCAGTTCAAAAAAGCCGCGCCGGGCATATTCAGCGTAAGAAAAATTCTCCACCTGCAAATACGCCACGCCGCCAAACAGGTAGGTGAACTGGATGACCACAAACACCAGAAAGAGCAGGTTCACGGCCGTGAGCAGCGTAATTGTCTCGATATAACCCAACGAGAAATGGCGAGGGATTTGCTGCAAGGTGGCCTCAAAGCGGCTCTGGTCATCACGGCCGTACCGCCGTATCACCCCATAGGCCAATCCCCCCGTCAGCAGCCAGGCCGCCAACACAATCAATACGCCGTGCCCGGCCCAATTGAACAGACGGGCCACAATGTCCAGACTAAAAGCGGTCTCGACCGTGTGGGCAAAAATCGAATCGGCCATGGCCAGCAGGACGGTAAATACCAGCAGCACCGGCGCCGCCAGCAGCAATCCACGCAGCACCGGGAAGAAGGAGCGACGGCCGTGCCGCCACATCACTTCCGTATCCACACTTTGGCCTACAACGGGCGGCGTCAGGGTCAGAGCATGGCCGCTTACCCGCAGTGGCAGCAGGGCCATGTCCACCAACCCCAGATTTTGCACCCGCCCCGCCCCCAAAAGAAAACCAGATAGGCCAGCAAAACAAGCACCGCCAGCGTATTGAGTGTGGTCAAAGTAGCATTGGCCCGCACCACCACCATCCCGGCAAAAAAGAGCAGCGGCAGGAGCAGCCACAGGTTGGGGCGCACGGCCGTGACCCCTTCCCCGTGATTGACCCGCCATAACACCGCCACCGCCAACAGCCCAAACAGCAGCAGCCCAATACCCAATGGCTTGCCAAATACCAACACA
The DNA here is from genome assembly GCA_900696625.1 of uncultured Chloroflexota bacterium. GTDB lineage: Bacteria > Chloroflexota > Anaerolineae > Promineifilales > Promineifilaceae > CAADGU01. Next base: position 1,522 of record CAADGU010000080.1, read on the forward strand.
TCCGCCAACACGCCCAGCCCTAACCCGGCGGCCAGTAAACGCCCCGGTGACTGAATGTGCGCCAGGCGTGACGGCCGTGACGCTTCCAATTCTGTTACAAAGTCGCTTTTAAGAGTGGTCATATACGCTCCAAAGGAGATTAGGAGATTGGGAGATTGCCAGTCTCTTAATCTCTTAATCTCTCAATCTCTCAAAATGAATAAAAACCACAAACACCACCCCCGCCGCCAATAAATCCACCGTCAGATCAAACAGGTCATTGGCGGCTATGGGGCGGTGTTTGAACGAGACAATCTGCAAAAATTCCTGGATGAAGCCGATAACGGCCATCAAACCAAAGTATAAGAACGGCCCGAAGCCGCTTCGGGTTCGCCGTTGTCGCCACCCTGGAAAGATGAGCAGCACGGCCGTGCCCAACAACCCAAACAGACCCAAATGACCGGCCACATGGGCCGCTTCCGAACCAAAGATAAATCCCGCAAACCGGTCAAATGTGGGCCAGTGGGTTGCCAGCCAGCCGTAAGGGAAAAGCGCCGCAGCCACCAGGCCCACCAGCCCGGCCAACAGCCAGCTATTGCTTTTGAAATGGTGATGTTTAAGATGTACCATGCGTTATCCGTGAAACGTGATGCGTGAAGCGTGCTGCGTGACCCGTGAATTGTCACGCAGCACAACAAACTATTGAGGTTAATCAATCTCTACACCTCAGCATAGGGAATGTGTACGGCCGTTGCCACCTCCCAAATGCCCAATTCCATGCACTCAAGTGCTTGACCAGATTGTCAGAATCAGAGATCGTTGAGATTAGAGATTGGAGATTGACCAATCTCTAATCTCCAATCTCCAATCTCATTGGATTAACACATGAACATCTTGATTGTGGAAGATAACAACAAATTACGCCCGGCGCTGCGGGCGGGGCTGGAAACGACCGGGCAGGTGCAGGTGATTGCCGACTGTGCCAGTGGCGAAGCGGCGCTGGAACTATGTTTACAGCAGCCGCCCCAGGCCATTTTGATGGATGTGCAGTTGGCGGGCGAGATGAATGGCATTGACACGGCCGTCGCCATCCGCCGTGAATTTCCCCGAATGCCCGTCGTTTTCTATTCCATCCAGGACGACGACGCCTACTACCGCGCCTTTCGCCGCGCCGGCATCCTCAGCCATTACGCCTATGTGCGTAAATCCAACTACCTGCTGCCGCAGATGATCTTGCCCTTGTTACAGGATGCGGTTCACGGCCGTTCCTTCATTGACCCGGACATCGAATCCCGCGTCCAGGAAGTGCGCCATAAGGACGAACACGCCCCCCTGGATTTGCTGGAACCCAACGAACAAGAAGTGGCCCGGATGCTGGCCCAGGGCATGAGCAATGAGCAAATCGCCGCCCGTATGGGCTTCCGCGACAAACGTACCATCAGCCGCATCAACGGTCAGATTTACGCCGCCTGGGGTCTCAACAGCACCACCACCGAAGAAAAAGTGGCCCGCACCCGCGCCGCTCTCATCGTCCACACCGGCCATCTCCTCACCTGGACAGACGACGGCATCCCCCAGGTTTTGAATGCGCAGGGGAATTGGGTGGAATGGAAGAGGTGAGCAGTTGTCGGTAATCGGTTATCAGTAGGGCAACCGATTACCGATTACCGATTACCGTCATGAGTCAAAACCTCTACCTCAACTGGGCCATTGTGGCCGTCTCGCTGTTTAATGCCCTGCTGCTCACCTGGCTGGGGCTGACGGTGCTGCTTAATTCAGACCGGCGGGCGTGGGGCATCTGGATTGCCAGCGCGGGGCTGCTGTTGGGGGCGCTCTTTTTTGTCAGCCATTCGGCCATCGCCGGTTTGGGGTTCACACTCACCTGGCGCAGCACCATTTTCTGGTGGACGGTGGGCATGACGCCGGTGATCCTGCTGCCTTATGCCTGGTACGTGGTCATCCTCTGGTATGCTGGTTTTTGGGCCGGCCCACCGGCCAGATTACGCCAGCGCCAAAAGTGGTGGCTGGCGGCCGTCACACTTCTCCTGCTGGCCGGGTTGGCCAGCTTTGGCCTGGGTGTGCTTTTATTGGTCATTCCAGCCCCAGAATTGAACAGTTTACGTCTTTATGTACGCTGGTCATTGGCCGGGATTCCACTGCTGGCGGTGGGGTACAGCCTTTACGTGCTGCTCTGTATTGGCCTATCGCTAGACGCATTGCGGCAGCCTGGCCCGTCGGAGCGGGTGATGGGCACGGTGGCGCGGCAGCGGGCACGGCCGTACCTGATGGCCGCCTCGATTATGCTCATGCTGGTCAGTTTGTTGGTCACGGGGGCCATGTTGTGGGTGGTACAAGACGCCCATCGCCGCACCTTTTTGGAAATCTACTTTGTCTCGCGGGAACTGGTAGCCCGCTTTGACCTGCTCGTCTCCACTCTCATCGGCGTGGTGGTATTGCTGGTGGGTCAGGCGGTCGTTTCGTATGAGGTTTTCACCGGCAAGACGCTGCCCCGGCGGGGGCTGGCGCGCCACTGGTACCGTGCCATTGCCCTGAGTGCGGGCACGGCCGTACTCATCAGCGCCGCCTATACCATCCAGTTACGGCCGTTGTATGGACAGGTATTGGTAGCCATGCTCATTGCCGTCTTTTACGCCCTGGTAAGCTGGCGTTCATATGTGGAACGGGAACTGTATATGGAGCAGTTACGGCCGTTTGTCAGCAGCCAACGCCTGTTGGATCAACTGCTTACCCCCACCGCCCCCCAGGAGGTAGACATTGACCTGCCCTTCCGCGCCCTGTGCCGAGGGGTGTTGGATGCAAAGATGGCGTGTCTGACGGCCGTTGGCCCCCTGGCCCCCCTGGTTGGCCCGCCCCTCGTTTATCCATCCGCCGCTGTCAATTTGCCGCCATACACACCGCTCACCACCCTGGCCGGTCAGTTCACCACGCCGCAAACGCTCATGCTGCCCCTCGACCCGGCGCAATATGGCGGCGCGATTTGGGCCATCCCCCTCTGGAGCGAACGTGGTCTGATTGGCCTGTTTCTGTTGGGCGAAAAGAACAGCGGCGGCCTGTACAGCCAGGAAGAGATTGACATTGCCCGCGTCAGCGGCGAACGGCTCATTGACACCCAGGCCAGCGCTGAAATGGCTCGCCGCCTGATGCTCTTGCAGCGAGAACGGCTGGCGCAAAGCCAGGTGATTGACCAGCAAACCCGCCGCGTACTGCACGATGATATCCTGCCCAATTTGCAGGCGGCCATGATCGCCCTGAGCAATCCCGGCAATGAAAACGGCCGTATTCCCGATGCCCTGGCCTTGCTCAGCGACGCCCACAAACAAATTTCCGACCTGCTGCACAACATGCCCACCACCTCCGCCCCCGACGTGGCCCGCCTGGGGCTGGTACGCGCCCTGCGCCGCGCCGTAGAAAATGACCTGGCCGCCGCTTTTGATGAGATAGTGTGGGAAATTGAACCAGAAGCGGCCGAAAAAGCGGAAACGATTCCCACTTTAACCGCCGAGGTTATCTTTTATGCGGCGCGGGAAGCCATTCGCAATGCCGCCCGGCATGGGCGCGGTGTGGCGGGGACACGGCCGTTACACCTGACCATCACCATCTCCTGGCCTGACGGCCTGCAAATTGCCATTGTGGATAACGGGGTGGGCTTGCCACAGGCTACTGCCACTACCGGAAATGGACACGGCCTGGCCCTGCACAGCACCATGATGGCCGTTGTTGGCGGCGCGATTGTGGTGGATTCTATTCCTGGGGAACGGACTGAGGTTGTGTTGACGCTCCCTTCTGTTTCAGTGAGCAGTGAACAGTGAGCGGTGAGCAGTTTCCCACCGCTCACTGTTCACTGCTCACTATTCCTCTTCCGCCAATACCGCATCATGCCATCCACCGACATATACAACGGGTTGGCGATTTCGTATTTGTGAATGGATTCTGCGGAGAGACCGGCGGCCTGGGCACGGCCGTGATTCCAGACAGTGTATTGGGCGATCAACTCATCCCGCTCCACCCCTTCGGCCATTTTGTGCTGCACAAAGTGGGCTGACTCATAAACCAGCGTTTTGACCGCTTGCAAATGCTCGGCAACGTTATCCACACCCCCAAAATGGGTGGGATAAATCGTTTCCAGCCCCAGTCCCAACAGCTTATCAAGTGACTCGTGCCAGGCTTCCAGGTCAAATTCAGGCGGCGGCGCGGGGATGTCTAGCAACGGCCGTGCCCCCAACTTCATGCCCGCCACATCCCCGGTGAAAGCCACATTGCCCAATTTGATGACGTGATGGTGGCGGGCGTGTCCGGGGGTTTCGACGGCCGTAAACGTCAGCCCGGCCGCTTCAATCACGTCGCCATCGTGTAAAGGTACTACCTTTTCGGCCGGCGCAGGCAGTAGTTGGCCCCACAAGGGTTCCATCTGGTCACCATAAATGCGCGTGGCGCTGGCAATCAGCTTTTCCGGGTTAATCAAGTGTCCTGCGCCAAAGTGATGGACGTAAATAGTGGCCCCGTTTTGCGCCCACCAACCGGCCGCCCCGGCATGGTCAAAATGAATATGGGTAACAATCACGTGTCGCACATCGGCCGGTTGGACCCCGTGTTGGCGTAACTGGGTCTGCAAAGTGGGCAATGTAGAACCTGGCCCCGTTTCGACCAGCACCCACCCCTCTGGCCCTTGTACCAGATAGGCGGCGATGGTTTCGGCTGCGTCTTGAAAATGGAGATCGAGCGTGTGAATGGCATGGGTCATCATGTAAGAATGTTATCATATATCCCTAGAATGGGGGATCATTATTTCCGGGCTGGTGTGTTCTGCGCCGCCAGGCAGTGCCAGATGCGGGCACGGCCGTGCCCACTACGGCCGTCAGACCAATAAATGTCATTGCTTACCCCTCGGTTATACGCCTGGGCGGCGGCACGGCCGTGACCATAAAAACGTTTTTCCATGTGGCTTTGTCTGTTCCCCGTCATCCCTTGCATAAACAGGTCTGACAATGCCTGATTGATTCGTTTTTGTTGGCCTTTGGGCTGTAACTGGTGTGGCCCGGTATAACTGTTGGGTAATTGCCAGGCAATATAACGTTGATTCGTTTTTCCCTGGACGCCTTTCTTGTCGTTTAGTCGGAATGTCGCCTGGCCGTGCTGCCAGGCGGCTTCTTCCAGCGCCGTCTCGCTGGCCTTGCCGCCAATGGCAAAATTGTGGCTGGCGCGCACACGCGCCGCCTTTTCGTAACGGCGTTGGGTGCGCGGTATAACGTGGGTGAGGCTGGTTATGGTGTCACGGGCGATGGGGGCCACCGGTTGTCCCGCTGGCGTTTTGCCTGCTCGGCTGCTGTGAAAGGCAGCGTACAAATGGGCACGCACCTGTCCAAGTGGCAAAGTCAAGACAGAAACCGGCAGCGCCACCGGCAAAAGCGCCAGGCGCGGCACTTGTAAAGCCGCCGCTACGTGTGCGGTGGAACGGAGCCAGATACGGCCGTCTCCACGCACCCAAAATATGCCGTCCCCCTCTGCTAACAAATTGCGCAACTGCCGCCAGCCACACACCCGCCAGGGGGACTCCTTGCCGGTCAAC
>CAADGU010000081.1 GCA_900696625.1 uncultured Chloroflexota bacterium
GCTTCCACCGCCTCCTTCGTCAGCCGCGGATCACGCACACCCGCCCGCGCCGGGTCACCCGGCAGCACCCGGAAGAGAAAGAAGTTGAGCGTGATGACAAAAAGGATTGTCAACAATGCCCAACCTACCTTTTGCGCGATATAGCGGCTTCTTTTCATAGTGAGCAGTGAGCAGTGAGCAGTGAGCAGTAGCCTAAATACTGCCCACTGCCTACCGCTTACTGGTTTACAGGCTCTATCACCAACAACGAACTGGGATCTTCCAGGGCCACTTTACCGGCATCGGTGAGCCAGCCCTGGAACCGATCCACGCGGAAAGCCTGCACTTCCTGGGCGTAGTAGGGAATGATATAGGGGATGTCTTGATGGGCGATCTCTTGCATCCGGTGGATGAGGGCAATGCGTTGGGCGTCGTCCAGGGTGGTAGCCTGCTGCACAAACAATTCATCGTATTCCGGGTTGGAATAGCCGGTTTCATTGGTGCCGGTGGTAATCTCATCGGTGGTCATCACGCTGAGCAGGAAGCTGGGATCGGGGTCTGAACCCCAGCCCCACAGGATGATGTCGAAATCAAAGGCGGGGCAGCAGATAGAGGTGAGAGCATCGGGGTCGAGGGATTGCTGTTCGGTTCTGACGCCAATTTGCGACCAGTTACCGGCCAACAGTTCGGCCATGCGGGGGGAATCCACACTATCTGAGGGCCAATTGAGCCGGAAGATGAGGTCACGGCCGTCGGGCGTTTCGCGCACCCCATCATTATTGCTATCCACATAACCGGCGTCGTCCAAAATCTGGTTGGCTAAGGCAATATCAAATTCGTAATCCTGAATCTGGTCATTGTAAAAATCACCCAGGCTGTCCGGGATAAGGGTCAGGCCAGGCGCGCCCAGCCCCAACAACACCACGTCAATGATGTTTTGTTTATCGGTAGCATGGGCCAGCGCCAGACGCACATTGCGATCTTGCAGGGCAGGATGACCCGTGCAGATGCCATCGTCCGGCGGGCAATTTTCTGGTGTGACCACGTTGAAAATGATGTCTGTAACGGAAGGCGACAGGGGCGGGCCGGAGACAACCTGGACATTGGCATCATTGCGTAAAGCGGCAACGGCCGTGTTCGGCATTTCCGTGATCATATCCACCTGCCCCGTTTTTAGGGCCTGCACCAGCGCATCCGGGTTGTCAAATGTCTGGAACACCGCCCCGTCAATTTGCGGCCCTTTGAGATAATGGTCTTTCACCGCATCCAACGAGACAAACTCATTCTGCCGGTATTCCTTCATTTTGAACGGGCCGCTGCCAATCATGGCCGTGTTTTCAAACTCGGCCGCATCAGGCACATCGGCCCAGATATGTTCCGGCAGTACATAAAGGTAGATGAGCTGGCTTTCAATGTTGGGGATTGCTTCCGTCAGGGTGAGGACCACCGTTTTGTCATCCGGCGCTTCTACGCTGTCAAAATAACTGGTATAGATAGGTAGAAAAGGGAAATCTTCCTGGGAGGCATATAAATTGTATGAAAATGCGACGTCAGAGGCGGTCAGCCGTTCACCATCATGGAAGGTAATGCCATCGCGCAGCGTGTAGGTGTAAACCGTGCCATCCGCCGACACGTCCACACTTTCGGCCAGTTCCAGGGTATAGGAGCCATCCGGTTGTAACTGGTACATGGAATCGTAAACCAGTTCAAAGATGGTATACGCTTCGGCGAGTACGGCCGTGCCCGGATTCAACGTATCCGGGCTGCCCCCCCAGCCAACACGCACAATGACCGGCCCGGCAGCTTCGGCTGCGGGCGTGGTCACCGTCTGGCTGCTGCTGCCAGTGTCACCACTGTCGGCCGGGGTGGTGGGTTGGCTGCCCCCACAGGCGGCTAATAAAAGGAGTAATAAGGCACACAGAATCAGGTAATGGCGTTTCATTCTTCTTTCCTCCAGAAGTCGGTTGCCGGTAATCGGTTATCGGTACATGGTTTACGGTAGACGAGTTTCGGATTACCGGGCGCCGGGTATCAAACAAGGCGATTATACGGAGGAAAGATCAAAAAACAACCTGAGTGTGCCAGGCAAGTGACGGTACGGTATCGGCCAACCGCAAGAGTGCTGTCCCTTGTCTGGCACCGCCCAGAAGAGGTCATGGGGAATTGAGGGGAGTTGATGATTAAGCGTGATGTGTGATGCATAACCATAGAGACCACGCGCATCACCTCAGCATCTGCGAAACCCAATGGAGATTAGAAAGCTAACGGCAAACTTTGCAGGCCACGAAAGGCTATGAGGGGCCGCCAATTCAGGTCATCAGTGACTAACTGTAATTGGGGCAGGCGGCGCAGCAGGGTGGCGAGGGCAATTTCCCCTTCTAACCGGGCCAGCGGCGCGCCCACGCAGTAATGAATGCCGCCGCCAAAGGAGAGGCATTTCGCCTCCTGCCGGGTGATGTCCAGCCGGTCGGGGTCGGTGAACAAGGCCGTGTCCCGATTCGCCGCCCCCAATATCAACGCCACCGTTTGCCCGCGCCGGATGGTAACGCCGGCTACTTCCACATCCGTCAATACGCTGCGAAAGGTCATTTGCACGGGGCTGTCGTAGCGGAGCAGTTCTTCAACGGCCGTGCCCGCCAACCCCGGATTTTCGCGCAGCAGCGCCCACTGATCGGGGTTTTGCAGCAGCGCCAACACGCCATTGCCAATCAGGTTGACGGTGGTTTCATGCCCCGCGCCAATAAGGAGGATGCACATGGCGATCAGTTCGCTTTCACTCAGGCGGTCGCCTTGTTCTTCGGCGGCAATCAGGCCGCTGAGGATGTCATCCTGCGGGTTTTGGCGATGGTCGGCAATGACCGTTTGCAGCATCTCCGTAAAGGCGGGCATGATCTGGCTGGCGCGTTGGGCCACGGTCGTGTCCTGGCGCACATCAAAGCCGGCTACCACCGCTCCCGTCCATTCCCGCAAATTGGCGCGCTGCGCCGACGGAATACCCAATATCTCCGCAATCACCGTCATCGGCAGCGGGAAGGCAAAATCGGCAATCAAATCCATCTCCCCTTTCGCTTCTACCTGATCCAGCAGATCGTCGGCAATTTGCTGGATGCGTTGGCGCAGCCGGGTCACTGCCTGCGGCGTAAACGCCTTATGCACCAATGTGCGCAGCCGGGTATGGTCAGGTGGGTCTTGAAACAACATCCACTGCCCCAACATATCAAAATAGGGCCGGAAAAATTCAGGAATTGGCATCCTTTCTTCCGGTGGTATCACCTTCACGAAGTCACGGCCGAAACGATTGTCTTTCATGATGGTTTGCACGTCGGCATGGCGGGTAAACCACCAGGCGCCCGGCATAGCTGGGGTCACGGGAATCCCCCAATGCACCGGATAATTCGCCAATAACTCCCGGTACACCGGATAGGGATTTCGACCAAAATCGGGATCAAAGGGGTTAAAAGGATAATCAGGCATCAGATTCATCTCCTTCGTAAATGTAGCCCAGGTTATCAACCTGGGTTACGATTTTCGTTCATTGTGGTGGGCTGCCGCCCGTGAAGCCTCCTATAAAGAGAGGGATAGTGGTGGGGATTGGCCACTATTCCCCTTTTCGCAATAGAATGATCAGTGAGCTAACAGCGAACAAAGTAAAGACCAGGGTATAGAGTGGTTTGAGCGCCGCCGGATTCCAAAAATTGGCGGCAACTACGCCAATGCCATAGGTGATCATCACCACCAGCGCCACGCGCAGGGCGTCAGTGGAGTGCAGACTGTATACGGCCGCAGCGGCTAACGTCCACAACATGACGGCGATAAGGCGGCTGGTGAGCAGGTCGCCCGGCCACACCCATACCAGGGTAGATGGCCCTGCATCGGTGAGAAACAAGGCCAATCCCCACAAAAAGGTGAGTACGGCCGTACCCCACAACCAACCACGTACCCATCCCCGCACCGGCCCATCATGCTCTACGGTAATAATGCCCACCGGATGAAACAGATGCCAGATGGTAAGCGCCACCATGCCCAGCACAATCACAAAAAAAGCATAAGTAATAGGTGCTGTCCAATCAAAACGATCCAGATGAAACAACACAATCGCGGCGGCCAGGGGCGTCAGGTAAACAAAGAGCATGATGATGATGAGGCGCAAACGGGGGAGTGACGGCCGTGCCAGCGCCCGCCAGCAGCCCACCGCAAATGCCCAGGCCGCCGCCGCCAACATCCGGGACGCCAATGGGGGCAAATCCCAGGAAAAGCTGGCGCGTACATCAAACCACCAACCAAACGCGCCCACAAAACCACCCACACCCGTCAGGATCACTAACAAGAGCAGGCTTTGTTGGTGGCGGCTGATCTGGCCGTGATACGGCCGTACCCACCGCCAATAGCCAAGCGCCACGCCAATGAGCAGCGCCAGTAAACCTGCGATCTGTAGTAATAAAAGTGGCGACATGGGATGGAGATTGGGGATTGGAGATTGAGAGATTGGTAATCTCTCAATCTCTTAATCTCTCAGTCTCAGACGCTGCCCGCCGCCAACAGCAACGGCCGTGTCTGCCGGTGGATAAACAGGTAGTAAATGGCTAACGCGGCGCTGTAGAGCAGCACGGCCGTGTACACATACAAACTCAGCGCATGTTCCGGTTTCACATCGCCAAAATGGGGGATAAACCGCGCCAACAACACGACATCGTAAGCCAGAAAACTCCACAACGGGGCAGCGGCGTAATGCCACTGGGGACGGAGAACGGCATATAAAAAATAAAAGGCGTCACCGATAAAAATCAGGCCAAAGATCACCGACGAATCCGGGTTGAGCGGCCAGGGGAAAATAATTGGCACACGCAAAACAAGCGCACTACCAACCAACAACAATGCGGCTGTAAACACCACAAATGACCACCGCACCAGGCGCGGCGTGGGCCGGGTATCACGCAATGGCAGACGATGACTCCACCAGAAAAGTCCCACGTTGAACAGGACAAATATGGCGCAGCCAATAGCATAAAGCGGCAAGCCTAGCGCAAAGAAAAAAACGGCCAACCCCGCCATCATCACCACCAGGTTCAGCGCCCCATTGGACAGCGCGCCCCACTCCCCGGTGAAACCAATCCACAGCAGCGCCGCGGCAATGGCCGCCTGAATACCGGCAATAAAGGTGTAAGAGAGCGGGCCATCGGGCCAGGGCCAGGTGGCTACCGCCCAGGGCCACTGCCAGAAATAGCCGGCTACCAACACCAACAAACCAATACCACTACCAATTGTGACCAAACGCAGCAGTTTATCCATGATGACCTTACAATATCAGGTAATTGGGTAATTGGGTAACTGAGTAATTGATTGTTTGAATTACCCAATTACTCAATTACTCAATTACTCAATCACGGCCGTCAGCTTTTCCCGTTCCTGCGCCACCAACACCCGGCGCAAAATTTTGCCGGTGGGTGACTTGGGAATGGCATCAATAAACTCAATCTCGCGGATCTTCTTGTATGGCGCAACCCGTTCGGCCACATAGGCCATGATCTCTTCCGGCTGGGCAGCCGCTTTGAGGACGATGAATGCTTTGGGCAGTTCCCCCGCTTCCTCGTCCGGTTTGCCAATGACACAGGCATCGGCAACGGCCGTGTGCCCCAACAACACCGCCTCCAATTCCGCCGGAGCCACCTGGAACCCCTTGTACTTAATCAGCTCCTTCAGCCGGTCTACAATGTAAAAGTACCCATCCTCATCCACCGTGGCAATATCCCCGGTATGCAACCAGCCGTTGCCGTCCAACATAGCGGCGGTGGCATCCGGGTTGTTCAGGTATCCCTTCATCACCTGCGGGCCGCGCAGCCACAATTCACCCCGCTCGCCTGGGCCTAACGCCTGGCCTGTGACCACATCCACAATTTGCGCCTCCGTGTTGGGGACCACAAAACCGACCGTACCTGCTTTGCCGGTCCCCCTCTCCAATGGCCCGGCGCACACCGTCGCCGACGCTTCCGTCAGCCCATAGCCTTGCATCACCCACGCGCCCAGGCGGGCCTCAAACGCCTCTTCTACCTCCTTGCTCAATGGCGCCGCGCCAGAGGCGATTAGCCGCAGCGAGGAAAGGTCGTACTGGTCTACCAGGGGGTGTTTGGCCAGCGCCAGCACAATGGGCGGGGCGACGGTGGTAAACGTCACCCGATATTTCTGGATAAATTCCAGGAATTCGGCCAGGTCAAAACGAGGCATGGTCACCAGGGCGCTGCCGCGAATCAGGGAGAGTCCCAGCACCATCGTCAGCCCCATGGTGTGGAAAAAGGGGGCAATGCCCAGCACCACGTCATCCGGGAAATAGGCCAGATGCCCGGCCAACGCCTCTATCTGCAATACGTTCACCAGCAAATTGTGGTGGGTGAGCATGACTCCTTTGGGCAGGCCGGTGGTGCCGCTGGAGAAGAGGATGACGGCCGTGTCCTCCTGGGGATGGATAATTACCGGCTGCCGCTGCCCATCATGCTGGAAGAGGGTGGCAAAGGGGGTGGCGCCTTCCGCCTCACCCAGCACAAAAATCTCTTCGACAAAGGCTTCTCCGGCGGCGGCCTGCGCATTGGCCAGGAATTGGGGAATGGTAAACAAAAACCGGGCGCGCGTGTCACGCAGTTGGTGCGCCAGTTCACCCGGCGTATACAGCGGATTGATGCAAGTGGCTGCGCCGCCCGCCAGCAGCGTGCCATAAAAGATGGGCGCAAATTCCGGCAAATTGGGCAGGTAAATAGCCACGATGTCCCCTTTTTGCAGGCCACGTTTTTGCAGCCCGCCGGCCAACATATGGATCATGCCATGCAATTGCGGGAAGTTGATGGCACGGCCGCTTGGCCCATCAATCAGCGCCGCCCGGTCGCCATGCGCCGCCAACCGGGGCATCAGATAGTCCGTCAAGGACACATGCGGAATGGATACAGCGGGGGTAGGACTTGTGAAAATCATGGTTTTCTCCTTTAAGAAACCGGGTTTCTTTGAGAAACCCGGTTTCTAAACTAATTTTGCCGCACAGGTTTGGCAGCAGATTGGGCGGACACGGCCGTGTCCCGTCTCCCCTGCTGCCTCTGCCAGCGCCAGGCGCGCCACAACATACGCGGGGACATCAGGCTGGAAGGCGCAGCCACCAAATGCACGACGCGCAAAAATTGTTCGCCCACCACCGCGTCATCCTCCATCACCCGGTTCAAATAGGCGGTATAACGGTTAAGCAGGTCAGTACCGGGCGGCTTGGGGCCTTCTGTTTCCGCCCAACGGAAATCTTCACCCACCGCGATCTGCCAGGGCATATCCACAATTTTGGCCGCCTGCTTAAAGTAGCGGCGGTAAAGGGTGGGTGCATTGCCCTGTTCTTGCAACAGCTTTTGCAGCGCCGCCGCCTGCATAGCCGCCGCAGACATACCCTGCCCATAAATGGGGTTAAAGCTGGCAGCGGCGTCACCCAACACCAGCAAACCGGCGGGGAACCGCTTCATCTTCTCATAGTGGCGGCGCAGGCTGAAGGGGAATTTGTGGGGCACAATGTCAGACAACGGCTCGGCGCGGCTGATGATGTTGTAGATGTCCGGCACGGGCAGATTGCGTATATATTCCAGAAAACCGGCTTCGTCCGTAGGCGGCTCCACGCCGTGCATCCCGCCCGAAGTGACAATCCAACGGTCGCCCTCAATGGGGAACAGAAATGTGCCCGATTTGGCCGGGGGTGTGGGTGCAATCATGATCGTCTTGGCGTCAGGCAGGTCGGTGGGCTTGCGGCGGTAAATGCGGGTGCTGTAGGCGAAGTTGATCTTGACACGGCTTTCCGGCGCACGGCCGTACCCCCACTCATCCAACCACTTCGGCGTCGCCGAACCCCGCCCGGCGCAGTCCACTACCAGGTCGGCGACAAGTGATTCTTCATGACGGCCGTCTGCCCGGTACACAATCTCTGCCCCCACCACCCGCGAATCATCCTCATTGGTCAGCAGCGTTTTCACTTCGCAGGGGGCCAGCAGACGCACATTAGGCAGCGCCACCACCCGGCGACGCACCTGCCACTCCAGATACGGCCGGCTGGATAGACATTCACGCATACCACTGTCAAACGGCTTTTTCCAACCGCCAAACTGGAAATAACACATCTCCGCGCCGGGGTCGCTTACCATTGCCCCTCCGGCCACCAGATCTTCTTCAATGCCGGGAAATAGGCGGCTAACGATTTCAAAACCGGACGATAACAAGGCATGTAGATGGCGTGTTTGTGGCTGTCCTTTGCGCGATTCGGGCTGATCCTGCACCGGGTCGCGCTCAATGATGGTGACTTGGGCAAAGTGGTCGCTCAGCACACGGGCGGTGAGCAAACCGGCCATACTGCCGCCAATCACTACAGCATGTTGATTCATTTTCATGGGTTCCTCCAATGGCGGCAAAAACGGCTACGACCGTTTTCCACACACCGCATACACAAAGACAATGCCGTTCGCCGCCAGGGCAACGGCCGTCGGCCAAAACTGTGCCCGTAAATTAAAAATCAATGGACTCACCTGATAGACCTGAAAGCTTTGGCAAAGCTGTCAGGTCTGTCTTACTTAATAAGCAAGTTGCGCTATAATGCCAGCTTAGCAGGGTATCATTTTTGCATCGTATCTTTATCGTTTATCCAAACGCAAAAGTGACCGTGAGGTGAGACGCACTTCAAAAGTGCGTCTCACCTGCAAGACAGGTGCGTCATTGCGTGAAACGTTACAACTCGCCGTATTGGGAAAGCCCCACATAACCTGCCAGAACCAGCCGCTCACTGCTGAATTCATCTCGACCAAAGGACAGGCGTTGCTCATCTATCTGGCCGTTTCCGGGCGACCCCACTCCCGTTCCGCCCTGGCCGGGCTGCTCTGGGGTGACATGCCCGAAGAAACCGCCCGCGCCAACCTGCGCCTTACCCTCTCCAAACTGCGCAAAGTGCTGCCGGAAACCATTCTGCAAGCGGACCGGTTCGAGATTGGGTTAGTGAATTTTTGGCTGGATGTGCGGGAATTTGAGGAGAGATTAGAGATTGGAGATTGGCGAGTGGCAAGCCAGGCAATCTCTAATCTCCAATCTCTAGTCTCCCTTTATCGCGGCGACTTTCTGGAAGAGTTCTATTTACCCAATACGCCAGCGTTTGACGAGTGGGTGATGCGGCAGCGGGAACATTGGCGGCACACGGCCGTAACCGGACTGAGCAACTGGCTGGACACGGCCGTGCAGCGCAACGACCACACCAACGGCATCCCCCTGGCACGCAAGTTGCTCGCCATCGAACCCTGGCACGAAGAAAGCCACCGCCACCTGATGCGCCTGCTGGCCGCCAGCGGCCAACGCAGCGCCGCCCTGGCCCAGTACGAAACCTGCCGCCGCCTACTCGCCGATGAACTCGGCATCGAACCCGCCGCCGAAACCACCGCCTTGTATGAAGAGGTAATGGGGTGGGCGATGCCCTCATCACCCACCCCATCACTCCCTACACCCCTCACCCCCTTCGTCGGTCGCCGGGCGGAACTGGAACACCTGGGGATGCAGTTGCTGGACCCCAACTGCCGCCTGCTGACCATCATGGGCATGGGCGGCATGGGCAAAACAAGGCTGGCGCTGGAACTGGCAACCACGGCCGTGCCCCACTTCCCCGATGGCGTCGTCTTTGTAGACTTATCGTCATTGGCCGGGGGTGATTTGCTGGTCACGGCCGTGACCGATGCCCTCAACCTGCCCCTCACCGGCAGCGCCTCCCCGGAAACGCAACTGGCCGATTACCTGTCGCCGCGCCACATGCTGCTGGTGCTGGACAACTTTGAATCGGCGCCGGACGGGGCCACCAGGGTGGCCCAATGGCTGGCAGCCGCGCCCCGGCTCACCCTGCTCATCACCTCCCGCGAGCCGCTCAATTTACACGGCGAATGGCTGTATCCACTGGGTGGCCTGGCGCTGCCCGACGAAACCGGCGGCGAAAGCGCCCCCTATGCCGATGCGCTGGACTTTTTTGACCGCTGCGCCCGCCGCGCGCATCCCCCCTTTTCTCTGACTGCCGAACTACCTTATGTAATTGAATTATGCCACCTGACCGGCGGAATGCCGCTGGCTTTGGAACTGGCCGCCAACTGGGCCAAGACGTTGAGCGTGGCCGACATTGTGGCCGAAATCCGGCAAGACCTGGAGATTCTCCAGGCGCGGCAGGCCAACCGGCCCGAACGCCAGCGCAGCATCCAGGCCATCCTCAACCAGACCTGGCAGCGGTTAACAACCGACGAGCAGGCTGTTTTTGCCCGGCTGGCCGTATTCCAGGGGCCGTTTAACCGGCAGGCGGCGCGGCAGGTAGCGGGCGCTGACCTGGAAACGCTGACCAATTTGCTGGATAAAGCGTTGTTGCAGCGCCGCCAGCAAACCCACTACACCATGCACCCGCTGGTACGCCAGTTTGGTCACGGCCGTTTGCAAGCCAACCCCACCACATTCGCGGAAACCCAGGCTGCTTACGCCGCCGCCTACGCCGACTTTTGCGCCGAGCGCCTGCCGCAGCTTATCCAGCGCCACCTGCCCACCCTGGCCGAACTCAAACAGGAGCAGGACAACCTCCGCGCTGTGTGGGAGTGGGCCATCGCCGGGCAAGAAGTAACCGTCCTGGACAAAATGGCGCAGCCGTTAGCCCTGTACCTGGCCCATTACAGCCATTATCAAGAGCTTTACCGGCGCTTTGACACGGCCGTGACCGCCCTCACCCCCTTGCCCGACCCCGACGCACAGCGGGTGTTGGCCTATGCCCTATTGGAATTGGGTAACGCCCACATGATTTCGGGCAAACTGGCGGACGCAGACGCCGCCTTGCAGGCCAGTGAAGCAATTGATGCGCGGCTGAAGGCGCCACACCGGCCCGGCCTGGGCACCGACCCGGCCATCATTCGCAGCATTGTGGCCTGGATGCGCTCCGATTTTGACACGGCCGTGCAGTTGGGCAAAAAAGCATTGGCCCAGGCCCGCGCCGAGCAGAACCCTCGCAATGAGGCGTATGCCCATTTTGTCTTGTCTGGAGCCAACATTGCCCTGGGCAGCTACACCACCGCACAAGGCCATGCCCGGCAGGCGTTTGCCCTGGCACAGGCGTTCAACGATCCCTGGTTTTTAGGCTACTGCCACATGGAGTTGGGCAAGGCGGCCCTGGCATTGGCGGATTTTGCGGCGGCCGACAGCCATTTTGAGACCGCCTTTGCCCTGCCACAACAAGTGAACAATCTGACCGGCATGGCCATGGCCCGGCTGATGTTGGGCGAGAGCCAGCGGCGGCAGGGGAAATGGGCGCCTGCGGCGCGCGCTTTTGGCGAAGCGCAGCAGATTTACCAGGACATCCACCACCGGATGGGGTTGGCGCGGGCGTATGCCGGGTTGGGCGACACGGCTACCGGCCAGGGGCAGTGGGCGCCGGCGCGGGACTATTATTTGCAAGGGTTAAAACTGGTGGTTGCCGCCGGACTGCACACGTATGCCAATACGGTGCTGGTGGGCGTGGGCGAATGGCTGGCGGCGGTGGGGCAAACAGAGCGGGCGGTGGCGGTGTTGACGGCCGTTGCCCAGGACCCCCGCGTGAACATTGAATTGAAAGAACGAGCATTGAAGGGATTGACGGCCGTGCCTCCCGCCGATCATCCCCCCCTCACCGACACCTTCCAACTGGCCGCCACCCTCGCCGCCGAACTGGAACGTATCCCCATACCGGAGTGGTGAGTGGTCGTTCATATCCCGGTTATTTCCTATCCCGTCCTCTGGCGTAGAGCAAAAACTGCCCCGTCTCATCTTCCATCACTTTCTCTAAAGTCATGCCCATTTTTCGGGCGACATTCTCCGAAGCATGATTTTCTGGATACATCATGCAGATAAGGCGGGATAAGTTCAATTGCTCAAAGGCGTAGTCAACAATTGCCAGCGCCGCCTCGGTCGCTAACCCTTGTCCCCAATACGCTTTATCCAGCAAATAGGCTACTTCTACTTCAGCGCGTTCCTCAATCATCCAGGGCAACAAGCCACAACGTCCAATAAGCTGGCCGTTCTCTTTATAAATCGTTGCCCAAAGCCCTAATTCGGGATGATCCGGGTGCCCATCCAGAAACCATTCCAGTTCTTCCTTCGTTTCCGCATAACTCAACGTGCCGTCAGGGAAGTAACGCCGAATCTCCGGGTCACGGTATAGTGCAAACAAGCCGTCCAGGTCTTCCGGCAACAGACGCCTCAGAATAAGTCTATCTGTCTCCAAAATTTTCATATCTTCCTCCATAGGGGGTTCCATGTCCGTCAATCCACAGACCCCATCTCTGCCCGTATTTCCTGCACAAATTGATCCCAGATGGGGTATTCGCCCGGTTTCCAGACGTGGGCCATCAGCGCGTCCGCCTGGGCGGCCGTCCAGCCCAGGTGTTTCATGGCGTAAAGCGCGTAGAAGGCGGTCACCCGGTAGTTGGCGGCGCAGTGGATAAGGGTTTTGTGAGCCACGGCCGTGGCCATTGCCGCTTCAAACGCCACAAAATCCGCCTTTTGCGGATGGCCCCATTCCACCGGAATATGGACATACTGCATCCCCAATTCCCCTACTAACCCCGCCTCATCCGGCAAGGAATGTGCCGGATTAAACGTTGCCAGATTGATCACCATCTGGAACCCATCCGCCGCCGCCGCCAGCAGTTGCTCCACCGTTGGTTGCCCCCCGGTAATCGTCTGTTCATTGATCCTTTTGAAATTGTAAATGTCTTGGACGCTCATCAATTTGCCATCTCCTTTGGCCTTGATTATAGTCCACCCGTCCGGTAATCCCTAGAGCTTAGGGAGTGCCGGACAAAGGGCAGCAAAGCATTGGTTAACCAATGTCGGAATGCATTTCATA
>CAADGU010000082.1 GCA_900696625.1 uncultured Chloroflexota bacterium
GTGACGAGTGACGAGTGACGAGTGACGAGTGATCAGGCTCCTCACGCATCACTCGTCACGTTTTCTATGGCCCTGGGGTGGGTGTGACAAGTACATACCCTTTGGGTACTTCTTGTGTGTACGGCATTGGCGTGGGCGGGATGGTGTCCGTGAAGATGACCTGGGTAAACCCCAATCCTTCCAGGAAACTGCGCATATAATTTTGGGCGTTGAGGTTGGCGGTGGGCAGCAGGCCGGTGGCCAATGCCTCCTCGCGCAGCCGGGCCTCGGCTGCGCGGCGGACTTCCGTTTCCATTTGGGCGTCAGCGCCGGCCAGAAAGCCGGTACTCCGGTGAGCGATATACGATTTTTCATTGTTTAGCGCCGGCAGGTCGTCAAAGATTTTGGCGGGCGGCAGATAAACCATGACGGTTTGTGGGTCAATCACCTGCACGTTGTCCGGCGTCATTTCGGCGAAATCTACCCCGGCCACTATCTTGCCATGCGCCACAAATATCAGATTCTCGCTCATCACGCCCCACAAAAGGTTGGTATCACCGCGTTCGGCCGTGATCACCTTTTCCATTTCGATGGAGGCGGTTTCTAAACGAGCCAGGTTGTTGATTTCGCGGACGATGGTGGTGTTGCTGGGCAGGATAACGGGGGTGGCGGGCACGATCAACTGCCGGAACATATCACCCAGCGGCTCGGTGACGGCCCTGTCTACCTTGTTGACGGTGACGATGACGGTGTAGGCGGCAAAGGCAGCGGTGGCAAAAAAGACGATGAAAAATAAGTACATTAATTTGCGTAACATCGAAGCTCCTGTGTTTCGCCGTTCACTTTCAGATTTGATTATAGATTTTCCAGACATAAAAATACCTCATGCAGTGTGTAACGCCAACGGCCGTGACCCGTTGCGTTTATTTATCAATACCTCATGTTCAATTGTCCGTTAAATCTGGAAGCGGCTCCTACACACGGCAGCATTATAGCCACAAAGGTCGTGCCTGCGGCGGCCCATTCATAAAATTCTCAAAATAGTGATAGACCTGACAGGTTTCCCAAACCTGTCAGGTCTCCAAAATCAGCCGGCGTAGCTCCAGCCCACATGGGGCAGCGATAGTGTGTCCGTCACTTCGCCTTCTTTGAGGACGCCACCGCCCACGATTTCACCTACCAGCAAATCATGATCGCCGCCCACATCTAACATTTGCACCACGCGACATTCCACATAGGCAGCGGCCCCCTGTAAGATGGGGCAGCCTGTTTCCGGCGCGGCTGTGTAGACGGCTTCGTCCATCTTTTCCGGCTTTTTGGCGCGCCCTTTGGTGAAGGGCATCATCGCTTCCTGGTCTTCTTTGCGGAAGATGTTGATGGCAAACACGCCGCCTTCGCCGATGACCTGATGGGAATACGCCTTTTTTTGCAGGCCAACGACCATCAGGCGTGGGGTGAAGGAGGCTTGCATCACCCAATTGGCGACCATGGCGTTCACCTCATCGCCGCTGCGCGAGGTGATACTGTAGAATCCATAGGGCATACGGTGTAGAGCGTCTTTAATGGGATCGGTTGACATAATAAATCTCCTGGTAATGGTGGCTGGTGGCTGGTACAACCTACCAGCCACTAAATGCCAGCCACTATCTTTTAATTGAGATTAGCAAACCTGAGATAATGGGAAACTGGACAATAGTCCAGTTAAGGGGAATTGATATGCAAATTCCGGCAAAATTGCCCGGTTTGAAGCTGCTGACGATCGTGTGGGCGGTGTATGGCGTGGTGTGGATTGCGCCGGAGGGGGTGTTGTGGCAGGCGGTGCTGTTGGGCGGGCTGACAACGGCCGTCCTCCTCGGCTACCTTCTGCAAAAAGTGGCGGGGGGGCGGTTGGTGGCTGGCGGCTGGTGGTTGGGGGGCACGGCCGTGACCGGCGCGCTGTTTGGTTTCTTAACCGGCTTGCTCACCCTCTTTTTCATGGCCCTCAAAACCGGCCTGCACGCCCACGGCCCCGAATTTACGCCCGCCGAGGTAACCTGGGTGCTGGCGCAAATGCCCTTGTGGACGGCCGTTGGCCTGCTCACTGGCGCTGGTTTAGGGTTGGTGGGGTTGGGTGCGAGCAGTGAGCAGTGAGCAGTGAGCAGTGAGCAGTGAGCAGTGAGCAGTAGACCAATAAATGCTTACTGCTTACCGCTCACTGCTAACTTCATTTCCAGCGCCTTCAGCGCACCCTCCAGGTCAGCCTGTCGCAGGCTGGTGGTCACGTCCCCACGAGTGCGTTCCAGGACGGCGCGCACGGTGTCGGTGCGGCGGCGCAGACCACCGGTGATGCTGTCGTTGAAGTCAAACGTTACCAGGAGGCTGTAAATCTGATCCATTTCATCCAGCAGCCGTTCGGCCTCGTCGCTGTGGCCGTGGCGGATGATGTCCAGAATGCGGCGGCGCAGTTCGGTGGCGGCTTCGGCCAGCCCGTTCAGCCAGGTGGCGCCATCGGCAGCCAACGCTTCCGGCGTGGGCAGTGGCCGGTTGCGCACCAGGGCATAGGTGAGGTGGGCTTCCACAAACTCTTTCACGGCGTCCTGGGTATAACCGGCGTAGTAGAGATTGGGGTACGGCCGTACACAATCCGTCAGGGCATTGGTGGCCGCCTGCGCCTCAGCAATCAGGCTTTCCGCTTTATCCCACTCCTCCCGATGAATGGCGCGAATGGCGCGGGCGCAAATGCTGATGAGCTGCCGCGATTGTTCATACGCCTGGTTGCGGGCGTCATTCATCCGCTCCATTTCCTGGCGGATGGTATCGGCGATAGGGTCTAGTTGGTCCATGAGATATCCTTATAAACGGTGGGCAGAGGTCTGGAGATGGGGAGATTGAGAGATTATCAATCTCCTAATCTCCCCATCTCCTAATCCTCTTTCTCTCCGCCTTCGGGCGGTGGAAAGCGGAAAAATTGCTCGGCCAGATTGGTAGGTAGGCGGATAGGGCCAAACTGCTGTTCAAAGGTTGCCAGACTTTGCGCCAGAGCGGTGTGCAGCATCTTGGCGTGCATGGGGGACATGATAATGCGCGACAAAATCTTGCCGCGGGGCGTCCGCGGCAGCACCTGGGCAAAATCAATGATCACTTCCGCCGGGGTGTGGCTGATGAAGGCGACGTTGGCGTAAACGGCCGTTAACTCTTTGGGCATGTCAATGGTAATTCTCTGTGGTGCGGGCGTGGGTGGTTGGGGTGTTTCGGGAGCAGGTTGTTCTGACATGGGCGTCTCCTATGGAATTAGGAATTAGGAATTATGAATTAGGAAGGATGAATGATGAATCATCCCTTCCACTAAAGATACTCCATCTGCACTTTTTTGAAAAATACACGGGCATGTTACAATGTGTGTATTCTCTTGTAAATATGCACCGTAGTATGACAAAGTTGATTTAATGGGGTGGTAGTTCGTTTTGGAAACGACTGCCAGAAAAAGGGGAAATGACCATGAGCAACGCCACAGTTTGGGGTTGGTTAGCTGTTGGTTTCTTTTTAGGCATTGTTATAGGGGTAGGCGCTTTAACCATGCTCAAACGGGTGCAGCCGGCGGCCATTGTTATTCAGCCGCCGCCGCCAACCGTCACGCCTGCGCCGACAGGGACGCCTGGCCCTATTCGTATTTATGTCAACGGGCAGGTGGTGGCTCCGGCCGTCTATTCGCTGCCGCCGGACAGTATTGTGCAGGCGGCGGTGGCCGCAGCCGGTGGGTTTACGGGGCAGGCGAATACGGCCGTTGTCAACCTGGCGCAACCGCTGAGCGATGGGATGCAAATTTATGTTCCGGCGGTGGGGGAAGCCGTTGCCGCACCGGTTACAGTGATGGAGCCAGCCGCCAGCGGCGTGGGCACGGGCGGCATGAACACAACCACCGGCAAGCTGGTTAATATCAATACGGCTACGCTGGATCAGCTGGATACGCTGCCTGGCATCGGCCCCAGCACCGCCGCCAATATCATCCAACACCGCGAGAATAATGGTCCCTTCGCCTCCATCGATGCTATTATGGATGTGACGGGTATAGGCCCGGCCAAATTCGGCCAGATCAAAGAGTTGATCACCGTTGACAATTAACAATTGAAAATGGCCAATTGTCAATTTTCAGGGGTCTTGCGTTAGAATTAGGGGCATATGCCCCAGGAAAATGTTGTCACGACCATTGCTGCCCGTGCGGCGGGTATTCCATTTCGGTTGGTTCGCCGCGCTCCCTTTGTTCCACCCCGCAAGGCGCTCATTCTGCACCCCTGCTGCATCAGCCAGGTGATGCTGGCTACGCCGCTGCTGGCGGTGTTGAAGCGAGCATACCCGCAGGCGCGTTTTGATTGGGCGGTCAGCGATTGGGCGCGACCGGCCATAGCCGGGAACCCACATTTGACAGAGTTGATCAGCACGGGGGAAACGGCCGTGTCCCAACTTTCCTGGTCCCAACTCCACACCTTCATTCAACAGCTGCGCCAGGAGCAGTACGACACCTGTTTCATTCCCAGCCGCTCCAGCCTGCTGTCTTACGTGGCTTGGCGGGCCGGTATTCCGCAGCGGGTGGGCATTAACGCGCGGGCGCAAGGGTTTGCCCACACCTTGCCTGTGCTGCCGCCAGCGGGGGAACGGCACGCTGCCGTTGTCTACCTGGCACTGGCCAAAGCCATTGGCATAGATACCAGCGCCGAAGGGCGGCTGCCCATGGCTTTTTACCCCTCGGATGCGGCGCGCACGGCCGTGACCAAACGGCTGATTGATGAGATGGAATGGTTGGGTGATGTACCGCTGGTTATCATGCACCCTGGCGGGGGCACAGGGTTGGGAAATACCGGCAAAAACAAACAATGGCCGGTGGAACGATTTGTACGGCTAGGCAATTATCTGGTACGCAAACACAAAGCGCGTTTGTTATTGGTGGGCAGCCGGCAAGAAGAACCGCTGGCGGCCGATATTGTGGGCATGATGCCTGTGCCGGTGGCTGACTGGACGGGGCGCGTCAGCCTGAGCGAGATTGGCGCATTGGGCGAAATGGCTGATCTGTATGTGGGGAATGACACCGGCCCCACACACATTGCCGCCGCCGTAGGCTGCCCCACCTTAGCTATCTTTGGCCCCAGCGATCCGGCTATATCTGCACCCTACGGCGCGGAAGGGAAAGTGAGTGTCTTGTGGAAAGAATGGGAGGGGGGCGGACGGCCGTTTACCTGGGAGAATGGCGTCAGCGTCAGCGAAGCTCAAAAGGCCGTTGATAAACTATTGCCCCGCAAAACCTGAGAGACAGTTAAATTTTGTATGGCTCTATAGGATTTCATGGGGTTCGGCGAGACATGTGACGAGTGATGCGTGTGGTCTCTCTGGTCACGCAGCACTCGTCACGCATCACAGCCTGCCCTGAGCTTGTCGAAGGGGCCTGTCAACCCCCTGAATTCCTGAAGACCGAATTCTTATTCAATCACCACCGGATTGCGCAGCCAGGTGGGCACAAGCTGCACCCAGGTGTTGCCAATTTGCAGGGGGAAGGGGTCGCCGCTGGCGTCGGTGAAGGTGAGCATATCGTGACGGCCGTCACGATGCCAGGTCACATCATACACCTGCCCATCACGCAGCACCACCCCTTGCCCACTGCCCCATATCTGAATTTGCACCGTCAGCGCCGTGCAGACGCCGTTGTTAATTTGCTCACAGATGGTGGGGTCTTCCACGTGGAAGGGGGCGATGATGACCACATTGGCCGCGCTTACCTGCTCACCGTCCAACGCATCTATGATCACTTCATTATCCGCCCGGCGCAGATAGCGGTTGGTGCCCGGATCATACGTCCATTCCACAAAGGTGGATTGGTAGTTCACGCTGGCATAGCTGGCGGGGCGGCCCCCGGCAGGTGATTCGCTGCCAAAAGCAACCTGCGTTTGGAAGTCAGGCGGGTGGTTACGGCCGCCCATTTCCAGCCCGGCCCAAATTTGGTCAGGGCGGACGTAGAGGGTGTGTTCAAACGGTTTGCTGGTATCGCCGGTGCGGTAGTAGCCGGGTTCGTTGCTGCGCACCAGATGGTCGGCGATGTCTGACTGTAACATGCGGTTGCCCACACCGGCGCTGGTGCCGGAATAAACCAGGGCAGCGTCATACATGGCGGGTAGTTCCAGGTCAATGAGGCGGGCGCTGCGGATGGGGCCAACTGTTTCCGGCGTCTGGCTGTACATGAGTAAGGTGAAGCGCGTCACCGCGCCTTCGGCGGTGTGCTCAAAGACCCAATCGGCCGAATTCAAACCGGATTGGGGGCGCACATAAAAGGCGGGGGCGTTGGAGATTTT
Organism: uncultured Chloroflexota bacterium; assembly: GCA_900696625.1. Lineage (GTDB taxonomy): Bacteria > Chloroflexota > Anaerolineae > Promineifilales > Promineifilaceae > CAADGU01. The sequence goes on from CAADGU010000082.1 coordinate 6,297, forward strand.
GATGGCTAACGGCCGTCGTTCCAACACACTGGGGTCATCCAAAACTTCTCCCGTCAACGGGTTGCGGTCGGGGGCAAAATCTTCCGGTTTCAGCAATAGGATGCTCTCTGGCGGGGCCGGGGTGGGTGTTTGGATGGGGGTGGGGGTAGCCGGTGGCGGGGCCAACGTGGGCGGCGGCGGCAGAGTATTGGTGGCGGCAGGTTGCACGGCCGTTGTCGCCGTCGCTTCTGGGGTGGGTGTGGTGTTTTCGGCGACGGCCGTAGCCGGTGGCGCTATCAGTGTCGGCGCCGTCTCTTCTTGCCCGCCACAGGCCGCCAGCGCCCACAGGCAAATCATTACAATCAGCAGCTTTTTATTCATATGCGTCTCTCTTCTCTCTTCGCGCAATCTTCGTGTCCTTCGCGGATAGCTGTCAAAAAATACGCGGTATTCTGGCGAGGGGCTGCTGGTTTGTCAAGCACGGCCGTAGGGTCGTAGCTCTCACAAGGGGAAGTCGCAGGGGGAAAATGCCGGTTTGCCTGGTGTGTACACAAACGCCCGGCTACGTTTCTAAAAAGCGGTAAAACTCACTCAGGAAGTGCTGCCAGGCGGGTTCGTCTGCCAACAAGACGTGGTTCTTGCTTTCCAAAGGCACAAAACGAGCATTGGGAATGAGCGCCGCCAGCAACTGGCCTTCTTCAAAGGGGATACGGCCGTCGTCACGGGCATGCAAAACCAGGGTGGGTGCTGTGACGCGGCGGGCCAGATCGGTCACGTTGATCTCGTTAAAACCACTCACAATCCGGGCCGCATTTTCGGGCGAACTGGATACACGTTGAAGTTCGTTAAAGGCGCGAAATTGCTCAGGTGTGCCGTCAGGCATAAAAAGCGCCGAAAAGACCTGGCGAAAAGCCGGGTTCTCCCGCCCCCAACCAATCTTGATCAGGTCAACAAGTGTATTGGCTTCCAGGATCTGCGCTGCGGACGGATTGCGCTGTAGTTTGCCACGCGCATAACTGCCGTACAAGATAAGATGGCTCACCCGCTCAGGATGTCGCACGGCATATGCAATGGCGATAGCCCCGCCTTGTGACATGCCCAACAGGGGAAAACGGTCAACGCCAGTTGCCTCTACCACCGCTTCCAGGTCATTCAGCCAGGCCGCAAAGGACATGTCGGCTGCGTGCCAATCAGATAGGCCACAACCACGCTCATCATAACGAATGAGGCGATGATAGCGAGCCAAACCTTCCAGCCAGTGACGCCAGACCAGGGATTGCCAGTCAAACTCCAGGTGGCTCAGCCAGTTGGCGGCCTTAACCAACGGTGGCCCTTGTCCCACGGTGGCATAAGCAATACGCACTGCATCGGCGGAAACACAGAATTGGATTTCTTGCGGAGGCGGCTCTGTGACCAGAGGCGCAGTAGCAGCGGGTGGCGGCGTCACAGGTGGCGGCGTTACCTGTGACGTCTGGCGAACCGGGAGTTCTCCTTGTGACAGACGCTGATAAAGCGCCTGGGTTTCTGTTGAAGGCGAAACGTCTAACGTTTCCTGGAGAACCTTGACACAGCGACGATAAGCCGAAGCCATATGGGATAAGTCGCCCTGAGCGGCGTGGCTCATCATCAATGCCCGGTAGGCTGGTTCAGGCACGTAGCCCAACGAAATCCAATGTTCGGCCCAACGCTGGACTTCGCTCCACTGCCCCTCATGCGCCAGCCTTTCCAGTAACAGTTGTATGCGCCGTTCAAAGAAATCCCGCAACCGCTCCCGCTCCAGTTGCACCCAATCTTCGTAATAGCCGGGCAGCAGGTCGCCGCCATAAACAGAAATCGCTTGCACCAGAGAGGCGCTGTCCGATTCAACCGGTTGTTCTAAGATAGCGACATCCAGTTCGTAGGGGGTGGTTGTCGCAAAAGTCACGGTTGTTTTATCGGCTATCAGATATTGATCGCCGATGGCTTTGCGTACCAGCCAGATGGTGTTGCGCAAATTTTTGCGCGCGCTGCTATCCAGAGAATCAGGCCAGAGTAACCCGGCTAACTGCTCGCGCCGCAGGGCAACCCCGGCATTTAACAATAAGTAAGCCAACAACACCTGCGCCGGTTGTGATGACAGGGCAACCGGTTTGCCGTCAAGATGAATTTCAAATTTACCCAACAATGTTACCTGGAGCATTGTTGCCTCTCTAACCCCTCGCTCATCACATCTCTGTTTTGCGTGGCTTTCGGAGCGTTGCAGGAAGGCGCACATTGTACGTGCCAATCCTTTTCACGGCAATGGCCACACGGCCGTGACCGCACCTGGAATTACCAAACGAAAACTGTAAGAAGGACGGCGCAAAGACGCACGGCTGGCGATGCCAGGACGAACAAGCCATATGCTGATGCAAATGTGAAGTCAGGTGTGGCCTCTCCCAGACAGCGTTCGTGTTAGCAGGGCCACAAGACAAACACATCCACTCAATCATTTTTCTTGGAGAAAGCATCGTGAATACGCAACTCGTTCCTCGCCAACTGTTCTATCTATTTCTATGTAATCTGGCTATTGTTTTTATTGGTATGGGGCTGTTCCCCATTTTGCCCCTTTATGCCATGGAGTTTGGCGCGTCGCCGGCTATTTCCGGCCTGTATATGGCCTCAACCTACGCGGCTATATTGGGCGGTACGCTCGTTGCCAACAGGCTGGCCCGCTATACAGGCCGTAAGCGGTTATTCGTCGCTACCGGCCTGTTTAGCCTGCCGGCTGTCTTGTTGTTAGGCCAGGCAACGGCGTTGTGGCAGGTGGTATTGCTCACAGCCATCATCTGGTTCGCTGGTGGCATCGGCCTGATCCTGAACAATGTCTTTACCGGTCTGATTGCCGGTAGTCACAACCGGGGTAAATCTTTTGGCCTTTTACAATTATCCACCCCACTGGGGGCGCTTGTGGGCGGTATGACGGTTAGCTACCTGATGGCCTGGCGGGGATATGCCTGGCTGTTTGTCGTCTTAAGTTTCGTCTGGGCTGTCTGGCCCCTGGTAGGGTTATTGGTACAAGATCGGCCAGGGCCGGCAGCTGCTGTTGGCGTTGCCGAGCAAGATAAGGAGACGGCCGTTTCTTTCCCCCCATCCTTCATATTGCTGTTATTGGCGACGTTATTGCTGGGTGTCACGCTAAATGTCTCCCGATTGGGCGTCCCCCTTTCGATGCGCGCGCTCAGCTTTTCAGCCAGTGCAGTAGCCAGCACGGCCACCATCAGCGGGTTGGTAACAATTCCCGTCGTCTATTCTGTGGGTGCGTTATCGGACCGCCTGGGTCGCCGCCGTTTCCTGATCGCCAGTTACGTGTTGGCTGCTGTGGGCGCCCTGTCTCTGGCCTTTGCTACCCATCTGTGGCATTTCTGGCTGGCGGCGACCCTCATTCTGGTTGCTCACACCGTCAGCGCCAGTGTGGGCACGGCTATGGCCGCCGATATTCTGTCGCCAGATAAGCTGGGGCGTGGTCTGGCCTTGTTTACCAGCGCCGGTTGGTTCACGGGTGTCATCATGTTTGCGGTTGCCGGTCGCTTGATGGAAATGGTAGGAAGCGCCGCATTATTCCTGGCAGTCGCCTTTTTGGCCGTCCTGGCAGCAGGGCAACTGCGTCGCATCCATGACGGTGTGTTCCCAAAACCAACGCCAGCAGCTGAACAAGCGGTGGTTTCTGTAAAAAGGACGATCCAAAGACGGCCCACGGGCGTCCCTGAGACGAACACCCTGTAAGTTACTGGTCAGTTAAACAGCGCCCAGACGGCGCAATCGATCAACCACACTTTTTGTTCAAGGAGATAGTTAAATGAATACAGAAAAAGTAATCAACGGTGTGAACGTCACCAACCTGTTCGCTACACTCGATGTTGTAAAGGCACAACCGGCTGCGGCTCAATTCCAATTCCGGGCCACCAACGAATGGTTAGCTGGCACCCACAGCCGGTCTACGATGGGTGGTTTTTTCGGCGCCGGTCAGGAACATGAACACAAAGCCACCTACGCCTATGAGGCTGACCACCCCACCGTATTGGTAGGTGAAGACAACGCCCCCACCCCCGCAGAGTTTTTACTGCATGCCATTGCCACCTGTCTGACGGCCGGCATCGGCAACATTGCCTCCGCTCGTGGCGTCAGATTGACCCGTGTGGCGTCAACGGTCGAAGGTGACATCAACCTGATGGGGCTGCTGGGGCTGGACGACTCTGTCCGCAATGGCTACCAGGGCATTCGTGTTAACTTTGAGATTGAGGGTGACGCCCCCGCCGAGAAACTGCGTGATATTGTGCAACGTTCCATTGCTCGTTCGGCCGTTTATGACGTATTCACCAACGGCGTACCGGTAACGGTCACTGTCGCCGCCTGAACCAGACTGAAAGCCACGACGGTATCTCAGGGGTATCTCTGAGATGCCGTCATGGCAACGCCAGAAACAATCCTACCATGTGCAGCGTGACCATAGGTATTGAACGGCACGTTTCACGTTTTCGATTTGGAGCTATTCAGCATGAAACCACATTATGATGTCATTATCGTCGGCGGGCGGGTGGCCGGGGCGGCTACAGGCTTGCTGCTTTCACGACTGGGACATCGGGTCCTGATCGTTGACCGTAACTATCCATCTACTGACACTTTATCAACCCATGCGTTGATGCGCACCGGTGTATTACAACTCCAGCGCTGGGGTGTTTTGCCGCGAATTATTGAACGTGGTACACCCGCTATTCGCCAGATGACGCTGGGATTTGGCGCCAAGCGGATTCACTTTGATATCCGGGAAGAGTATGGCGTTGATGCGTTATATGCGCCGCGCCGTCCGGTTCTGGATACCGTTTTGCTTGATACGGCCGTTGCTGCCGGCGCGGAGTTCTGGCAAGGGCAGCGGATGGAAAGTCTCACTTTTGACCCATCGGGGTGGGTAACGGGGGTGAGGTTAAACAACGGCCGTCGCCAGACAACAGTACTGGCTCGCTATGTGGTCGGCGCTGATGGTCTGCGCTCTAAGGTGGCCGCCGCCGTGGGCGCGGCCGCTTACGAAGCCCACCCACCGGCTAATGTGGTGACATACGGCTATTTCGCGGGTATCAACGATAAGGTGTATGTCTCCCAGTTCACCCCTGGTTACTCTGCCGGATTTTTCCCCACGAATGATGGCCTGACCTGTGTCTTTACGGCGCGCCCTGTGGCAGCAGGCATGATCGGTGATAGCGTGGAGTTCCAGCACGTGGTAGCGGCCGCTTCACCGGAGATGGGTGAGCAACTGTATGCCGCCGAACAGGTGGGACGTTTCTATCGCTGTGCCGGCATCCCTGGTTTTCTGCGTGTTCCCGGCGGGCGAGGCTGGGCGTTGGTGGGCGACGCCGGTTTTACCAAGGATCCCTTGACCGCCCACGGCATCTCTGATGCGTTCCGGGATGCGGAGCTGGCCGCCCAGGGTATTGATGCTGTTCTGACCGGCAGGCAAAATGCCGAACGGGCCATGGCCGGGTACCAGGCGCTGCGTGATCGTTTTGCCATTCCGTTGCAACGGGTGGCGCGAGACCTGGCTTACTTTGCCTGGGACGAGGCTGAGGCGTCCGCCTTGTTGCGCCAATTAGGCAAGATAGTGGACGAAGAATGTCACTTTCTCTGGCAACTTGATTCGCCAGGGGCGCCGATTCAGAGTACCTGGCTTGAGAGAGGGTTCAATCCCTTTTTTAATCTTCCAACCTCTGGATATGCCGCAGTTTATCAGGGTTGACGATGTTGTAAATGCGCTGGATACGGCCGTTATCAATATCCAGGATCGTCACGTTAATCGGTTCGCCGTGGAGATAAGAGAGGATGGCCGGACGGCCGTTGGCAATGGCCAACTGGTAGGCCAGGGTGTCCGGCAGCTTTTTCATCAGCCCCAGGAAGAAGCGGGCCACCTTGTCCGCGCCGTGTACCGGTTTGATAGCTGCCACCACCTGGCCGCCGCCATCCGAGTATTCCACCACATCTTCGGCCAGCAGCGCCAGCAGCCCGGCCATATCCCCCTGTACACATGCCTGGGCAAACTGGTAGACGATGTGCTGCTGCTCTTCCGGGGTGGATTGGAAACGGGGACGGCCGTCGGCCAGGTGTTGTCGGGCGCGGCGGACCATCTGGCGGCAGTTGGCTTCGCTCTTGTCCACCATCTCCGCAATCTCGGCGTACTCATAATCGAACACTTCGCGCAGTAAAAAGACGGCCCGTTCGGTGGGGGAGAGCGTTTCTAGCAGCACCAAAAAGGCGATAGAGAGGGTGTCAGATAAAGCAGCCATATCTTCCTGGGGGGGCATGGGATCCAACAACAGCGGTTCGGGCAGCCATTCGCCCATATATGTTTCGCGCTGCACTTTGGCCGAGCGCAGATGGTCAATGCACAGCCGGGTGATGATGGCCGCCAGATATGATTTAGGTGACTCAATCGCGGCGGCATTACTGTTTTGCCAGCGCAGGTA
>CAADGU010000083.1 GCA_900696625.1 uncultured Chloroflexota bacterium
AACGGCATTGGCATTTTTGACCTATCCTGGGGAGGGACAAGACGTGAATGCCAGTTTGAACAGCGTACCCGTTACCCTGGCGGCCTATCCCACAGACCAGAACCAGCAGTTGAATACCATCGCCCCGCACACGCTGGGCAGCCAACCGGCCCGCGCCATGTGTGAAGCGGATGAACTGACGGCCGCACCAAATGGGAAATACCTGTTCATCCAATACAACTGCGAAGCCGCCCTCTTTGCCATCCTGCAAAACCTGGCAACGGGCGCGGAAACGAATCTGGCGCGGGGCTACTTTCTGGATTGGTCGCCGGACGGTGACTGGCTGCTCTTCCGCCAGACCGACAACGATGAAATCTGGCTGATCCCTGCCGCCACCGGCCAGGGCCAGCCGCTGCCCCATCTGCCAACAGGCGCGTACAATGCCGCCTTTCACCCCTCCGGCCAGCAGGTGATCACCGCTGCCAGTCGGGGGCTTGGTTTTGGCAGTGAACTGGGCGTGTATGACCTGGCGGGGCAGAGCTATACCGTCTGGCAAACTTTCCCTGACCAGATAGCTGCCTTTCCGCGCTGGTCGCCGGACGGGGCGCGGCTGGCCTATATCCTGATGCCGGACAGCAACCAGCCGTTCACGGTGGGGGAATTGTGGCTGGCCGACCCGGCTACGGGCGCACCCACCCAACTGCTGGACGCGGTAGACGCCGGGCACGGCTACCCGCCCGTCTGGTCGCCGGACGGACGTAGACCAGGCTACGGCCGCCGCGAAAACCCGGGCAGCATCCGCGCCGACCACCTGGCCCCGGCCCTGCGCAGCAATCTGATGCTGGCCGACGCCGCCACCGGCCAGACCACGCCGCTGACCAGTTTCCCGGACAGCCTGGTGTATGACGCCGTCTGGTCGCCGGACGGCCGTCAACTGGCCTTCACCGCCGACGACGCCATCTGGCTGGTGGCCCTCGGTCAGCCGCCCACCCAACTCACCCAATCTATCACCGCCCGCCACCCGGCGTGGCTGGTGGAAAATTAGGAATTATGAAGGATGAATTATGAATTATGAAGACGCCTCTTCCTTCATAATTCCTAATTCATAATTCCCCTCTGGAGGTTGCCATGAAACCGATGACTTTCTCTTTCATTTTACTGTTTTGCCTGCTGCTGGCAGGGTGTAGTGTGGAGGGGGAGACGGCTACGGCCGTTTCGACTGCGCTCAGTACGGCCGTGCCCACCCGCGTGGCGGTGGTAGCGAATACGGCCGTGCCTACCGCCACCCAAATACCTGCTACGGGGACGGCCGTGCTATCCCCAACCAACACCGCTACATCTTTGCCGGCTACGGCCGTGCCCACCGAAACACCCACCATCACCCCAACACCCCTACCCCCACCCCCCGGTGAAATCTACCTCTTCTTAGACCCAGACCCGCCCCCACCTGATAATGAATCTTTTGATCCGAGAAGTTATAACTTTTATCGGGCCATTCCTGGAGCCACAGCCAATGATTGGCTGGTAGAAACGATATTGACCGACATGAATTTAGAAGGGCCGGCCATCACAGTTTCACCTGATCGAACAAAACTGGCTTTACTATTGCTAGATGATACAGACGGAGACGGTAGACTGGATCGAATTCATGGTGATGATATCAGAAATATCTACATTTATGACTTGATTGAGCGCACTGTCGAGCGATTGACGAATAACGAGAGGAGCGCTTTGAGCGTCAGTTGGTTGCCGGACAGCCGGGCTGTCACCTATCCGCAAACCGATAAGGTCTTCACTACTGATTTAGATGATGTAAACCCAAGACTATTATTTCAACTGCCAGAAGATGGTCATGTCGCACAACTCACCTGGTCGCTAGATGGTCAGGAGTTGATTTTACACGTGAATGCCCAAGTGACCGGGTTGCAAGTATATGAACCGGATTCAGATGGTTTACATCCGACTCATGAGACTGTTTCAGGAAATGTCTTTTTTAGCACATGGTCTCCTGACAGCCGTTGGCTGGCATTTACTCACTATGGCTCTCATGTCTATGGTAATTGGCGATATGTAGCCGTTATGAATAAAGAATCGTTGGGAGTCACCCGTCTTGTCTTTGGCGAGGATTATATGAGTTCACCGCCTGATTGGTCTATTGATAGCCAATGGTTGGCCTTCACTAAAAATGAGTCAGTTTTATCCTTGTGGAATGCGGAGACATTAACCATAACTGAGGTTTTGAGCGGGGCTAACATGAGTATTCCGGTCTGGTCCCCTGTGGAAAACCGAATAGCTGTCGCTCTGATTGAAGATGGCACAGCTAAGGTGCTAACCCTTGACCCTCAGGCAAACATAGTGACCGAGGTTTTTCAGAGCGAGATATATCAGACTATCAAGCTTTTTGATTGGTCTCCAGACGGGGAGTGGCTGTTATTCTTTGCCGCGAATGAAAAACAGTCAGGACTGCATGTTGTTCATGTAAACAGTGGGACAAGTTATCAGATAATGGACACCACAGGGGGGGAACCATCCAGGGAACTTGTGTGGTTACCCGTTCCATAAACCAATTTGGAGGAATATGATGAATCAAAAGTCTCATACACGCTTATTGGCAGTTACCCTGGTTAATCTTCTCTCTTGCCTAATGATATTAGTCTGGTTGTTTGCTCCTGAGCGGAAGGTATCTGCTCAAGGGCCGCCACCAACCTTTCTCGGCCCTATTTATTATGGCAGCAATCCGGTCACGGCCGTATTTGACCATGACTTACCCTATCTCAGCATACCTGGCGATCCTGACGATGGCAATGTTTGTACTCGACATAATACTGGTACTCCCTGTAATCCTAATCCCCCAAATGGTTTCGGTTATGACGAGCATGACGGCATTGATTACGGTCTGGATTATGAACCTGTGCTGGCGGCTGCCGATGGTGTTGTTGATGCTGCTGGTTGGGCCGATCCTACCGATCATCGGGATGGTCTGGGCTTGCGAGTGAAGATCGAACATGCCAATGGTTACATTACAGAATACGGCCATTTGAGCGTACTCCAGGTGCAAACAGACGATCAGATAGAAGTAGACCCGGATAACCGGCATGGCATCATCGGTATAAGCGGTAACACAGGCAATGTCATTGGCAACAACTGTGATCCAGATGATGATCCGACTTGCGGCGCACATCTACATTTTGGCTTAATTGAACCGGGCGGCGCTCGTGTCAATCCCTATGGCTGGGTAGGGCCGGCCGGTGAAGACCCTTGGGAACAAGACCTGCTTGGTGCAGCCAGCCACAATGTTTGGGTAGACGAACCGTCTATTACCACTGCCCAATTCCCTAATGGGGATGCTATCAACGACCCTGGTGTAAACAATGCGCGGATGATTATTGATGACGGTTCGGCCGATTTTTTCCCCGGCCGGTGTTGGACGTTTGCCGGTGGTTCGGCGAGTTACAACAACGGCTACCATCGCGCGCCCAGTGATGGTGAGGATAACTGCACCGCCCGCTGGAACGTTCGCGGGGATGCATTCACCGTGCCGGGCGACTATGACCTGTTTGTTCACATTCCCGCTTATAGCAACCCCTCTTTAAGCGCAGCCTATGACGTTCACCACAATAACAAAGTGAGCCGGGCCATTGCCGTGCAGGTGGCCTACGTGAATAACAATGAACACGACGCCTGGGCGTATCTGGGCCGGTACGACTTCGCCATGTCTGACAGCGTCGGCGAGTTTGTCCTGCTGTACGATGATGATATGTTTGGTGAGGATGACGGCCGTTACACTCTGGCCGATGCCATCATGCTGGCTCCGGCGAACGGGGCGATGCCGCTGCCCCAGCGCTACCTCTATGTCTCTTTTGCCAGCAGCGGCTACGCCGGCAACGTGCCCTACGAAGATGAGGACATCTTGCTCTTTGACGCCGCCACCGGCGAATGGCGCATGTTTTTTGACGGCTCGGACGTGGGGTTGGCCGGCGTGGACATAGACGCCGTTGATTTCCGGGATGGCTACCTTCACTTCAGCCTGGATGCGCCCCTCGGCAGTTTTACGGATGCGGACATCATTCGCTTCAACCCCACCTCGTTGGGCGAGGACACCAGCGGCACGATGAGCGCCTTCATGCCTGGCGAAAAACTTGGCCTGACGCCGGCTGAGTTTCCCGGTGAAGATGTGGACGCGCTGGCCTTTAACCACCAGGGAAAAATCCTGCTCAGCACACAAGGGCAGTCTGAGATTGGCCCCGACATCTTTGAAGACGAGGACCTGTTCATAAGCGACAGCGACACATCAGCATCCTTATTTTTTGACGGGTCAGAATATGCCCTCAATGCGGCGACAGAAAATGTGAACGGCATCTGGTTGGGGTCAGCCGGCCACATCTACCTGACGACCACTGGTCTCTTTGCCGTTCCCGGCACAAGCGGCGATGGCGCTGATATTTTCATCTGCGCCCCCGGCATTTTCCAGAACTGCTGGTTCGAGCCTGGCCTGTTCTGGAATGGCTCGGCGCACGGCATTCCGAACATGAGCATTGATGATTTCTATCTGGGTGGTTACATCCCGCTGCCGGGGGAATGTGGCAACCTGCCCCTCAATTGCAGCTTTGAAGACCAGTTCGCCCACTGGACAGTGGTTGCACCTAACCCACAGAATGAAAACTGGTTACCCACTATAAGCGAAACCCACAGCGGTTGGTACAGCGCTATGGGTGAAATTACCTCAGGAGTTCCTGACACGACTTTATTGAATAGTTCCCCAATAACTTTACAACCTATAGGAATTGAATATAGATTTAGTTTTTATGGGAAAGCGTTTAATACAAGTTCAGAATCCGTTGTGATAGGCGTGGTGGTTTATTGGGGGGACAACAATGGAAATCTGGATGGGGGTGGTAAGTTAATTGGCGTTGTGAGCGGAATTCATACTGAATGGACATTATTTACAACCCCTTTTGTTTGTATGCCATGGTGGGGGAATAGCGCGGAATTTAGTTTTCATGTCGCCGGTGAACATTTCGTCCAAGGTGAAGGGTATTTACCAGAGAATGTGGAGCGATTTTTTATAGATGACGTGCGGGTGGAAAGCCGGCCGAATGCCAATTGTCCTACACTGAATTCGGGCGGTAATTGAGCTATGGCACTCCCAAATGAGTTGTGGATGGAGGAGAGGCTTTAGCCGATGCGTGGTTCGCCTGAAGGCTCCCCTCCGACTTTCCCCATTTCAGATAGGATCGGTATTACCAGACATCCGATTTCTTGGAGAAATCGGAGTATCTTCTCAATATCTCGTGGAGGAGTGCGCATCCTCAGATGCGCATCTGAGGATGCGCACTCCTCTCACCTCCATTTATTGAGATGATACAAATCGGATGTCTCATTTGGAGCGGCTCAGTTGACAAACTGCTGCGCGTAATCAGCGCCCCAGATGAGGAAGGCGATGCCGGACAGGGCCAGGTATTGGCCGTAGGGCAGGGCCGTGCCGCGCCCCACGCGGCGCGTCAGCAGCAGCAGCGTGATCGCCCCGCCTAA
>CAADGU010000084.1 GCA_900696625.1 uncultured Chloroflexota bacterium
AGGTTGTCCAGAGTCACGGCCGATTACCTCAGAACACTAGCTTCATCCGGCGGCAACACAACTTCGGTGGGGCTGTAGCGGATAGTAGAGGTGATGGGGGCAATCGTAACGCCGGTCAGCACCTCCAGAGCTGCGTCGCGGGTCAACACCAGCACGGGGCGGCGTTTGTCCGGTGGGTGAAAGGTGTACCAGCGTACTTCGCCCCGGTTCATGCGGCTTTCTCCCATATCTGTTCGTTTTGCCAGACATCGAACTCACCCGGCTCAACCGGATAACGTTCATAGCCGGCAATGTGCTGCCGCTCCATGGCCGCAATTTGCAACTGCTTTAACGCCTGCTGCAAAGCGTCGCGCAGAAAGGCAGAACGGCTGGTACCTAAATCGCGCACGGTCGTATCCACCGCCTTCAACAACTCTTCATCAATTGTCATTTGCACAGTCTTCATCATCTTACACCTTACCCGGTCAGAATGTGTTGCTCAATCCACATTCTATCCCACATTACACTGTTATTCAAGGGATAGACATGCCTTGTAAAAGGGCACATGATAGAAGACGATAGGGTAGCGGCTGTGCCTCACCATGTAAACTTGTTGGTCTGCGAGAAAAATCCATCTCTTGCCAATGCTAATCCAACCATATAGGCTCAGTTTTAATCCGCTCATGTCTCGCATCCACCTCTGACGGTTACACCACCAACCCCTCTTTAGTAGCAATGATGTCATCGAGCAAACCGATCTCCCGTAACGCTTCAATTGTTTCATGAGCAATCGAAGACGGCCCAATGTATGGCTGAGAGTGTCCTGTTTCCTACTTGCTTGCTGCCAGCCAAACGGCCGTATCCGTCCTTCCTTCCTCTTTCCCATACACACTGGCCAACGCCCCCAACAAAATCGCCCCGCGCCGTTCAGGCGGGAAGTACACCAGATAATCCTCAGCTGCCTATGTGGCCCGTTCCAATACGTTAATGTGTTTACCTTTGCCCATTCTTAAAGCGGCCGCATACGCTTTGTTTAAGCCCGCGCCCAGCTTCACCGCCTCCGGATCGGCCAGCGCTGCATCCAACACCGCCTATGGCGGCCGCGCCTGGCTAACGAGTTCATCTCGCTTTACCTGCATCGTCTGGATGTGGGCCTTCACACCCGCTTCCAGTCGATCTAGCCAATGCCCGTCGCCCCAGCTACGCCGCTAGCGCGGGGCAAAGGAGGGCGGTTTTCTTTATCCGACCAATCAATACTCAGCGTTTTATGCAACAACGCCGGAATTGGGATTTTGCTTTCCAGAATCTGACGCGAGTTCGCATAGTTCCACGACACAACCTGGCTCAAGTCCGCACCCGTTTTTACGGCGCTGTCGATAATATCTCCCAGTAGAGCAGGGGGGGTAGCCGGTAATCGGCCATTCCGCCCGCCACACACGCACATCCCACGGATAATCCCTTTATGCACACCCAAAATACTTGGTCAGATGAGTGGAACCAGTGGCAATCTAGCAGCCGCAGCCTGGGCACGATGCGCCGGATCGTGCAGGAAGTAACACACATCATTGACGATACCTCGCAACTGGAACAATATGCTCACGGCACCACCTGACCATCAACGAAATCGTCTATTACTTCAACGCTCATGAATACGGCGGCGATGATGGGTTGGAAGCGAACCCAGACATCATCCTGCCAGATGCGGCCCGGCAGGCTTTGAAAACAATCGGTAAGGCGCTACAAGAGTACGGCCCGCTGCGCCTGACGGATGAAGGCACAGGGCTGGGCGTATACCAGATTCAGCAACGGGCGAATGGTGACCGCTACTTATTTCCCGTCTGCCAGTTTCGCTTGACGCTCAAGGGTCGCAAATGGCACCTGTACTGGATTCGTAAATTCGATGCTTGGTGGCCTTATCCGCCATCCAAATCCGGCCGGCGTTTTACCCTCTAGCCTCGTCTACAGCAGGTGTTAATAGATGAAGATGGGTGTTTTTGGGGATGAGACAGGAAGCGTTTAACCTGGAGATATTTTCGTAGAAAAGACATGGAGTGAGCCGGCTGAAAAAAGGTCAAATACTCGAAAAGATTAACATAACATTGGCATTTGAGATAAAATACGGGCAAATCATACCAGGAGTTGGCCATCTTTCGTGAGAGTGAACCTACTCAACAATCCAGCCTTTTTGACACCATGTGGTTGGTGTCCACCAAGATGAAAGAACGCTTGCTGACTTCTTAGGCCCATACCTACCGCTTCCGGGGTCTTCTCCTTATACAGAAAAGAGGTTGCTTTATCAGCGTTTTTACTGTATTACAATCAGAATTACTTTGGACATGGGCATTAACATTTCCTGCAAGCCTCAAAAGTGATAGGTCCTACACTTGCGCAGCAATATTCCAAACATACCCTATGCCACATCCACAAAATAATGCAGAGCTACAACTATTAGGTGAAACGTACGATGAATATAGTCGGCAAATTATGCTGGACCACCAGGAAGGTCTCATCGTCACGTACAACTGCTTCCACGACCCGGCGGAAACGGCGCAGGACATCGCCCACCTGCGCCGTCTGCACGTGGAAATGGATCATACGGTCACGCCCCCCTACGGCTGGCAAGGCCCCGACCTGGGGCACGGCTTCCACGAAACGGCCCGCCGCGAACTTCTCACTCGCCTCCTCCACCGCAACCAGGAACGCTACGCCATAGAAGTCCGCCTGGGCTTGCATGAGAAGAAATCAGTGCAAAGGGACCAAAGGGGCAAAGAAAAAGAAGGAAGCTAAGAAAAGCGGGGTAGCTTTCGATGTTTTAGTCACCAGTTATCATTGAAGCAGGTGACGTTACGCCAGGATTTAGGTGGGTCACAAGAGCAGGGAGGAAATCATGAAAAGTCGTTTTTACCTCATACTTGTAGCAATGGCCGGCATTTTGCTGGTAATTGCGCAGCAGAATGCCCCTATCCGCGCGGCGGCCGCGCCGGCGGCCGAAACTTACGTGAGTGAGGCCGAGGCGCGGCAATCGCTGGCCCAGGCGCGGCTGATTCCCACGGCCGGCGCCGGGCAGCCCGCCCCAAACGCCACCGCTCCAGACCGGCCCGCCGCGCCGCTGAGTTTGCGCGGCCAGATCGCCTTTTCCAGCAACAGCAGCGGTACCCATGATCTGAAACGTTATGACGTAGCGGCAGGGGTGGTATCCCCGCTGCCATCCAGCGTCACCGCCACCGACGCCACGCCGGTCTGGTCGCCTGATGGGCAGCACATCCTCTTCGCCAGCGATAGGGGCGGCAATTTCGACATCTACCGGCTGCACGTGGACAGCAGTGAGACCATTAACCTGACGCCGGGCAGCCCGGCGCAAGACATTCACCCGTTCTGGTCGCCCGATGGGCAGCACATCCTCTTCAGCTCAGACAGGGGCGGCGGTTATTACCAGATTTACCGGATGGATGCGAATGGGGGCAACGTGCAGCCGGTGGCAGTGGTACCCGGCAATAACGCCTTTTATCCCCGCTACTCCCCCAATGGGGCTAAAATCGCCTTTATGCGCGCCAGCATCACCATTGCCGCCTGCGATTGGAACTGGGACATCTGGCTGATGAATGCCGACGGCAGCGCGCAGACGCAGATCACCACCCATTTGGGCGGTGATTTGTATCCCAACTGGCTGCCGGATGGCAGCGGCATTATTTACGCGAGTTGCCGCAATTTCCTCTTTTCCGATTTGTACCGGGTGGATATCAATACCGACGTCGAAACCCGCCTGACCTTTACCACATTTGCCAGCGAGTGGAACGGTGTCTATGCACCGGACGGTGAGTACATTGCCTACAACAGCAATGCGGCGGATGCAGCCGACATCCTCATCCAATCGGTTGACGGTACGCTCATTCCCAGCCAGATCAACAGTACGGCCGAAGATCTGGCGCCCAACTGGTATGGGCCGGCGACCAGGTCGGCCATCCGGGGGCGGGTAGTGGATTTTGCCGGGAATCCCCTTGAGAATGCTGTGGTGAACAATGGGCAGGGGGAAACGGCCGTGACTGGCGCTAACGGCGTCTACCTGTTTACGGACCTGATCACCGGCACTTATACCCTGTCGGTCAGCACGCCCGGCGGTACCGTCTACCGCCCCCAGACCGACACGACGATCACCGTTCCCCCCAGCCGGTACGACGTTGATTTTTGGGCCAAAGATGCGGATTGCAGTGAAGCGACTGCCTCACCGCCCGTGATGCTCATCACCGGCTGGGGCGGCAGCGAAGGCCGGATGCTGGTGGAAGATGAGCAACTGCGCTACTTCACCAGCTTCGGCAACCATATCGGCCATTTAACGCCTCACGGTTACGTGCCCGGCTGCAACCTGTTTTACGCGCAGAACACAACGCCGCGTGTTTATCTGGCGGAAAACGCAGCCATCATCAAGGCCGAGTTGTGCCGTTATTATGATGAGGTACACATGCCGGGCGTCGCCTGGTCAGGCGAGTTTGACCTGATTACGCACAGTTATGGCGGTCTGCGTGCCCGCGCCTACCTGGAAAATGAGGATCTGTATGGCACGTTCTGTGAGGGCACGACCAAACAGGTGCGGGTGCGCAATTTATTCACCCTGGGCACGCCACATGGCGGCGAGTTTGGCAATTTGCCTTTTGCTGCGTTTATTGGTTTGGGCGCAATTGTCAATGGTAACCAATGGCCGGCGATTGAGGAAATGCTGCCGCCGGTGCGTTTGCTCGCCAATGCCCAATCCCACCAGCCTGAGGATGGGGTCTGTTATCGTCTGTTGGCGGGCGACGGCCGTGCCCAGGCGGCCACCTTGCCCACTTTATTGCTGCCCATTTACTACCAATGGCCCACGGCAGCGGCATGGCCCAACGATTTTGCCGTACACCAGGTAAGCGCCCATGCCCTGGCGCTTAACGCCTGGCTGTACCCGAACAGCACCTACATTTTCACCGAGGATTTACACGGGCAGGTACCAGCCTGGATCGATCCCCTGCACCTGCTGCACTCGTTCGTCAATCCCAACGCCACGTTTACGGCCGAGATATTGCCCTGGTTGGGGTCGCCTGTTTGCCCACCGCTGTCCGCCGTTAACCGCGCCGCGTACCCGGCGCAAGATGTGGCCTCGCATATGCGGCAGCCTCAGGTATCAACAGCCGTACCCCTGCAAGATATAGCCGCCGGTATTTTGAACGCCGGGGAGAGTGTGACCGGTTCTTTTACCGTCACCAATGACGGCCCCACCAGCGTTGCCCTGTATTGGTATGATCAGGACATTTCCCTGGCACTAACAGATCCAGCAGGGAACACCATCTCCAGCGCCACCGGCAGCAGTGACCCTAACGTGGACTATGTGCATCTGGATACCGGCTTTGGCCTGATGTCCTCTTTCCAAATCACGGAAACGCTCACCGGTGCCTGGACCTATACGATGACCGCCCCGGCGCTGCAAGCAGAAACGTTATACCGCTTGCTGCTGCTGCCGGCTGTGCCGGTGGCCGTCAGCAGTGCTGTGCCGGCATGGGCACCGTCTGGCAGCCCGGTGGTGATCACAGCCACCGTCAACCATGAAGCGACGACACCCGTGGTGGGCGGCGTGGTCAACGCCGTCATTCACCGGCCAGATGGGGCGACGGACACGCTCGCCCTGTATGATGATGGCCTGCACGACGATGGTGCGGCTCATGACGGTGTGTTTGGCGCACAGGTCACCCAGACCAGCCAGGGCGGCAAGTATGGCGTGCAACTGACGGCGGAGGGGGTTTATGACGGCGAACCTTATATGCGCAGCGCCACGGCCGTATTTACCATTGCCCCGGCCACAGCCGCTTTAACCAACCAGTACAGTGACGCGGGCATAGATGCGGATGGTAACGGCCGTTATGAGTGGTTGGAGGTACAGGTGGGGATTCAGGTGACGGAGGCCAGCACCTATACCCTGTCGGCGGAGATTTACCAGGGGACCACGTTTGTGGCCCATGCACGCCGTCACCTTACGCTGGAACCCGGTACCCAGATGATTCCGTTACGCTTTTCCGGCAGCGCCATCTACGCCAGCCAGTTAGATGGCCCATACCAGGTGCGCCATATGCTGCTAACGGATCAGGCGACGACGGCCGTTTTGGTGGAGGCCGCCGACAACGTCCACACCACCGCACCTTACGGCTATGCACAATTTGGGCCACTGAACTTTCTCTATTTGCCGGTGGTCAGACGGCCGTGAAAGTTGGACGGCAGTGTGGCTCCGAGCCTGTGAGCCAAAGCCAGACCCGCCTGTTCAACATCCATGAAGGGGAAATCAACAGTGAATGTGAATTGGCTGCCCCTGTGCACCTCTGCCTGCCCAACGGCCGTCTCATTAACCTGAATCTGGACAGGCAGTGGACGGATAGTACCGGCAGCATAGAAAATGGGGTTTGCATTGACGGCCGTTTGCACAAGCTCTCCACTGACCTGACCTGGCAATATGACAAAACGGCATTCATGCACCCCTGGCGGATCAGCGACCCGACCGGGCGGCTGGCATTGACCTTCACCCTTTTCCTGGAACGGGTAGCTGCCAGCAACGTCTGGCTGGTACGCTCAGAGGTACATCAGATATTCGGCCATTATGACGGGTTCATCACCACGAATGAGGGAGAAGTTGTGCCCGTGAATCGTCTGGTAGGCTGGGCGGAAGATCATGTGGCGCTGTGGTAAGCGGTGGACATGGTGTTATATTTTTTTAGCGGCGGCCGGGGTTCAAACTCTCAAAGAAGCCACGGGATCCTGACCGGGCAACAGGGGTGAAAAGAACACCCTGGGTACCGACCACTCACCGATGTGAGCTACCGGTATTGTAAACCTGGGCAGCACCTTTGTGTGACCGACTTTTGCCTGTTTCTGGCTTTATCTTATACGAGGGGTGATCAAATTGACCGTGAAAAAGTAAGTACGGTATCTGGCCACATCTCTGGTAATTAAACGAACGCCCAACACCGCCGCGTGAGCGCCGATGAAAAAGTCTGGCAGAGGCGACGATTTGGTTCCTTGATTCCGCCTACGCCTTTAATGCCCCAAAACCCTTGCTCATGATTCGGCCCTGGTTAACGCCATGATTTCTTCCGTAGACATCTTGACCGTGGCGATCCCGCGTAATGTAGTGAAGTGCCCCTCTGTCTCCGGGTCACTCGTCTTCACCAGGTAGACACGATCATCTTCACTGATCACCTCCATTGATTTTCTTAAACGAGAACGGCCGATGCGCCTGCTGCGCGACGTGCTGCCGGGCGAAACCACCTATCCACGTAAATTTGACCTTTTGACCTGCTGATCGTGGACGAAGCGCATTATGTGGCCCCGGCGGGCAGCGGCCGATATGCCAGAGATTCCCTGCGCACCCAGGCCATTCGCGCCATGAACAGTTGGAGGCGGTGATGGTGCGGCGGCTGAAATCGGAACTGGTGGGCGGGGACGGCCGTGCCCGTTTCCCTAAACGCCGGTTGGATGTGATCGAAGTGGCCTACCCCGAAGACGAGCGGCAGGTGCACGCCTGGCCCAAAGAGTATGCCCGGCTGCGCCAGGCCGATGCCGCCGACGACGGCGAACGGTACGCCACCGAATTTGTCTTGAAGCTGCTCAAGAAACGGCTCTTTTCCTCCCCGGCCGCCTTTGCCGCCACCCTCAGCCAGCACGAAAAAACTGTTACCGGCAGAAGAGAAGATAAAGCCGCAACCAGACGGCCGTCGCCCGGTATCCTGCGCCGTCAGATTACCCAGACAGATGTCTTTATTCAATTAGGAGGAAATTCGCATGTTAGAGAAAGCCATCCGTATTGCTGTCCAGGCCCATGATGGGCAGCGCGACAAGGCCGGTAACCCCTATATTCTGCATCCCTTACAGTTGAGGCTGCAAATGGATACGCCGGAAGAGATGATGGTCGCCGTACTGCATGATGTAGTTGGGGACAGTAGTAATCGTCAGGCAGGAAGCACAGGTGATGAAATCGCCTATTTTTCGGCTATAATCAGGCGATAACCATGACCACTTTTCAACCACGTTACCAGATTACGCCGCCCCTGCTGGAGGGCATCAAACAAATCACACTGCTCGTCCACGAGTTGAACAAACGCGCCTGGCCGGAGGTCGTGCTGGCGCAGTTTCAGGCCGAGGCCGATGCCGTCTCTACCTATGCTTCCACCAGTATCGAAGGCAATCCGCTGGCGCTGACCGAAGTCAAACGGCTGCTGAAAAATCAACCGGCCCAGGTGCGCCAAAGTGAGCGGGAGGTGCTGAACTACAACCGGGCCTTGTTAACCATACGGGAGGCAGGGGCACGGCCGTTGACCACACCCTTTCTGCTGCAAATCCATCACCTGGTTATGGATGGGCTGCTGCCGACACACCAATGCGGCCAGTTCCGGCGCGAACCGGTTATCGTCCATGATCCGCGCACACGGGAGATCATTTATCTACCGCTCGACCAGGCGGATGTGCCGGAATTGGTGGCAGCATTGCTGGAGTTTACGGCCGTACACCAGAGCACCCTGGACCCCCTCATCCTGGCCGGATTGTTTCACAAGCAGTTGGTGATCATTCATCCCTTCTTGGACGGCAACGGCCGGACGACCCGCCTGGCTACCAAACG
>CAADGU010000085.1 GCA_900696625.1 uncultured Chloroflexota bacterium
CCACTGCCCACACCCCATCGCCATAGGCCAAACTGGTGACGCGGAATCCTTCATCCCATTTTTCCTGGATATAGTCACCGGGGAATGAGGCCGACGTTTTCCAGGTCTGACGGCCGTAAGGAACATCAGCCGACAGCACCACCGCCCACGCGCCGTTGCCATACGCCAGGCTGGTGACGCGGAACCCTTCATCCCACTTTTGTTGGATGGCATCGCCGGGGAATGTGGCCGCTGTCTTATAGGTCTGACGGCCGTAAGGACTCTGCTGTGACAAAGCCACCAGCCACATGCCATTCCCGTAGGTCAGGTTCGTCACGCGGAAACCTTCATCCCATTTTTGCTGGATGTAGTCGCCGGGGAATGGGGCCGACGTTTTCCAGGTCTGACGGCCGTAAGGACTGTTTTGGGACATAATAGTGGCCCAGGCATCGTTCCCATAAGCCAGGTCGGTGATGCGAAAGCCCTCATCCCATTTGACCTGGATGAAGTCAGACAGGGGTTCGCCGGCGGTCGCCGGTTCCGGGGATTGGGTGGACACGTTTGCACTGAGCGCCGCCGATGTGGCCGTTGGCCCGCCCGCAGGCGCCGCCGCCGGGCGCAAGGCCCGCCCCAGGAATACCAACAGCACCAACAGCACCGCACCGCCAGCCAGCCAACCCCAAACGGGTATGGCCGCCAGTTTGCCGGTGCGGGCGGGGGCAACGGCCGTTTCTACAGGCGGCGGCGCAGCTTGAGGTGGAGAAGGTGGTGGTTTAATTTCATCCGGCAGCGGCTCTACCCGCCGGGTGGGTGGCGCCACTTCCGTTACGGTGGCCCCAGGTTCGGCAACGACTGGCGCGACCACCGTTGCGGGTTCGGCAGGGGTCGCCGGGATTGTTTCCGGTTCAGGCGCGGCAGAAACGATGGTGGGGGTACTGCTATACGGCCGTTGCTGCATCACCAGCGTCACGGCCGTGGCCAGTTCACTTGCCGTCTGAAAACGGTCGGTGGCCTCTTTAGCCAGCGCCTGTGTCACAATTGTGTCCAGTTGTGGCGGCAGGTCAGATGCCTGGTCAATCACATGGGGAATAGGGTCGTTGACGTGTTTGGACAGGATGCCCCAGGGGGTGGTGGCCTGGTACGGCTGCGCCCCGGACAACATTTCATAGAGGATGATGCCCAGCGAGTAGATGTCGGAACGGCCGTCTACCTCCTCCCCTTTCACCTGTTCGGGACTCATGTAAGACGGCGTGCCCACCAGCCCACTGCCCGTCAGCGCCGCCGTGGCTTCGGCAATTTTGGCGATGCCAAAGTCCGCCAGGTAGGCGTCGCCATACTGGTCAAAGAGGATGTTGCCCGGCTTCAAATCCCGATGCACCACACCAATGCCATGCGCCCGGTCTAAGGCGGACGCAATGCGGGTCAGCACCGCCTCCGCCGCCGCCAATGACAGCCGCCCCTGCTTCAACCGGTCAGACAGCGAGCCGCCGGACATGTAGCGCATGACGATAAACGGCTGGCCGTTTTCCTCGCCAAAATCATGCACGGGCACAATGGCCGGGTGTTCCAATGCGGCAATGGTTTGCGCTTCACGTTCAAAGCGGGTGCGGAACATGGGGTCATGGGTAAACTGGTGCGGCATGGCTTTGAGCGCCACCTCGCGCCGGAAGCGGGGGTCATAGGCCAGATAAACCGTGGCCATGCCGCCCCGCCCAATTTCCCGCCTGATTTCGTAGCGCCCAAACGTTTGTGTGGTCATAAAGCCGCCCTCTTACACTCCACCACGAGAACCGATACCTGCGCCTATCATACAACGTTCAGCGGCCTCAGCCAATGGTATGGGTGGTTTTGTAGGGCCATCGCATACCCAATTCCCGGCGATTAAAATCGCGGCTACAGAAGGCAAAGCCGACCTACGTCGGCTGGTACCAGTCGGCGAAGGCCGACTTTGTCTTTTGTTGGTGCAGATTTATCTGCCGCCAGCCAAATTTAGAACTGCTGGCGGTTTTGTTCATGCCCCCGTCGGTTTCACCAGATTCATCGTAAACGCCGGGAAACTGCCTATCTGGCCGGCTACCTCAAAACCAGCCTCCTGTGCCAGTTGACGAACGACGCCTGGCCTTTGCATGTCCGGGTCGGGAAAAACTTCGGTGATGGACAGGATACCGCCCGGTTTGAGCGCCCGGTAAATCTCACGCATTGCGGCCGTTTTGTCTGGAATCTCACCCAACACCGTCACCAGAAAGGCGCGGTCAAAGGCCGCCGCTTCGGTTTTGCCCTCACCCGCGCCTGCCTGGAGCAAACGCACATTATTTACCTTTTGGGCGGTCAGCTTTTCTTGCACACGGCGCAGCATCGCCGGCTGAATGTCCAGCGCCACCACTTCGCCGTCAGGCCCAACCCGTTGGGCAGCGGGAAGGGTAATCCGCCCCGGCCCACAACCCACATCCAGTACGCGCATTCCCGGCGTAACGCCGGCCCTGTCCAGCAGTAGTTGTGCCCCAGCTACCCGGTTCATAAAGGGGTTTTCCAGCAGAAAACTTAAACTGGATGGACAGGGCATTTGCGGATGGCGGCGGCGCGCCCATAAACCCACGCCCACTACCGCCAGCACAGCTAACGCAAGGCCTGAACCACTGATGGTCAATCTGTTTTTCGCTAACATCACAAGATCTCCTCTTAAATACGTTTGTAGTAGGCGGTTCATCGCCTTCTGACGGCACTAAAATGCCTACTACCTCAACAAACTAAATTTGTGGGGTGAGGAGAGCAGCACGCCTTCGTGCTGCTCGTTCGCACGTGGGCGTGCGAACTCCTCAAATTCAGGTTGGTCGGGTACTACTACGAACGGAATAAGCGCGGCAGCCAGGCGGGTGTTTGTTGGCAATAAGCCTGCCACTGTGGGCCAAATTCGGCGGCCAATGCCTGCTCTTCGCGCCAGGCGCGCACGAACAGCGCCGGGAGTTGGAGCAGGAAAAACACAAAAGTCCAGGTACGGTACACTAAAAGCCCACCAACGCCGACAAACCAGAGTCCCAGATACATGGGATGGCGCACATAAGCAAATGGGCCATGCGTGATCAGCCGCTGATCGGCGTATAGCTGCGCGCCCGTACTGCTGGACACATTGTACATTGGCCCCAACGTGAGCCGCCCCCACAACACCAGCGCCAAACCGGGAAAGTAGAGCAGTGAACCCAGAATGAGAGCCAGGACACGAGCCAACCGGGAGAGAACCAACGGCAACGGCCGCCACAGCCGATAACACAGGCCAAAATAGGCCAGCGTGATGAGAAGGGTAGCAGTGGATGTGCGCAGTAGTTGGGGGTCTCGGCCGACTTTGCGACCAGACGGCCGTCGCATCCCCCGCCACACACCCCACAACAACACGGCTAATGTGCCTATCATTGTCACCAAACCGACCCGATGAAGCCAACGTTCTGCAGTAATCAAGGAATGAGCCATGGTATTGACTCCACAAAAGCGCACAGGCGCGCACACACCCGCTCCGGCTGGTCATAATCTAACACGTGCCCGGCATCGGGAATGACATCCAGGTGAAAATTGGCAGGCAGGCGCGACACACGTTCACGCACGGCCGTCAGGCTATACACCACTTCCTGCTCACCATACAGTAGCAAGGTCGGCGCGCTGATCTGGCGCAGTTCATCGTCCGTAAACAGCGGCGGTCGCTGCCGCGACTGCCGAAAGGTCTGGTAGACCATTACCCGCTCCTCTACCAGATACGCATGGATGGGCAGGTGGGCTGGCGTCAAAAAGCGCAAGAGACGGGAGACAGATTTTCGGCTGGGGAAGGCCAATACCGGCAGCATATGCCAGAAGAATTGCAGGCGAATGGGGGCAATGCCCTCGGCACACAGGGGGACAATGCTATGCACCCGTTCCGGCGCAAAATGGGCCATTTTTAATGTCAACCAGCCGCCCCGTGAGGTACCGGCAATGCTGGCGCGCTCAATCTGGAGCGCATCCAACACATCCACCAGCCACTCGCCATAGGCCGGACCTTGATAGGTCGGGCGATTGGGGGCGCTTTTGCCCGATTCGCCAATCACATCCAGGGCGTAAGTGCGAAAGTGCTGGCTCAGATAAGGAATACTGGTCGCCCACAGCAGGGCATTGCCGCCGGTGCCACGTAGTAACAGCAAAGGTGGCGCCTCTGGCGACCCACTGGCAATGAGATGGGTATTCCCCTGCCGGGTGGGTACGGTCAGGCTTTCATATGGCACAGGCCAACGGCGAAGATGCTCATCATAAAACGCCATCAACCGGGCATAACTCTCAGGTGATTTGTAAATGTAACTGCTCATATGCCTCTCGCTATTTAGATGCCTGATTGCCGAAAAGTGTGTTCCAGATGGCCTGGCTGGGTGGACGTCCTCAGACCTCAGATGCCCATCCGTCACCAGATTCCCGGCAGCAGGCGATACCGCACCTGATGGGCATACTCCTCATAGCCGTTCAATTCGGTTTGTAACATCTGGTCTTCAAGCCTGGTACGGTAGATGAGCAAGAAGGTGCTGAACCCGCTGACGAGGAGGGCATACCAGGAAGCAAGCAGAATGGGCACGGCCAATTCATACAGAATAGCGCCGCTGTACGCCGGGTGGCGCACATGGCGATAGGGGCCGTCGCTCACCACCGTGTGGCCACGTTCGGGCTGGATGCGGGCAATCTGAGAGAAGAAAGCGTTCACGGCCGTAGCCCAAACCACCACCGCATAGGCCAGAATGCACAGCACAAATGCCATGATTTGCGCGGCTAGAGGCAGGCTGCCTGTCCAACCATACCGTTGGTCCAGTCCGGCAACGATGTAGCGAACGAGCTGTGTCAGTCCCAGCAGCGACATGATGGTGATGTCCCACCGTTTGGCCCCCTGGCGCGGCCCTAGGCGTTCGGCCAGCAATGTTGGGTTGCGACGGAGGATGACAACGGCCGTGGCCACACTCCACCCCGCCATCACCGCCAGCGCCGCCCAGGCCGCCCACCAATCAACTCGCCCGGCCGACCAGAACAGGGCCACGCCCATCACCACCAATCCCATTAACTCCCGAACGGCATACCGCACAAGCAGTTTTGTACTCATCCCATTCACCTTGTCAGAAGCCATGCTGTCACCACGTCAGGCCGGCTCACGGCCGTAACACCACCGGCAGATACACCCACCACCAATCCAGCGTGGGCACGATGGTAATGGCAACGGAATCACTCACGGCCGTGCCCACCTCACAATTCCACACGCTGACCGTTACCGTGTATGTGCCCGCGGCGGCAAAGGTGTAGTCAAACAGCAGGGGCATGTCAGTGCTGATCTGGTCGGTGATGACGGCCGTGCCATCAACCCACACCGTGTAGGTATAAGGCAGCGTACTCAGTTCTGGCGTCAATGTAGCCGTAAAGGTCACGTTGTCTCCGGCGTAAAGGGGGGATGTGGTGAGGGTATCGAGCGAGACGGCCGTGAGCGGCATACACACGTCACACGTCACTGTCACCTGGCTGCTGAATGTGTCTACGGCCGTGCCGCCACAGCTTGAGGCCGTCACCGAATAGGCATAGGTGCCGCTGCTGCCAAAATCAATGCCCTGCGGATTTTCGCTCTGGCTGGTGGGCGGTGTGCCCGCCGGGAACGCCCAATCCCAGGTGATGGGCGGCGTGCCCGTGTAGGTCGGCGCAAAATCCACCACGCAGGCATTGATCGCCGTGACCACATCCACAATGTCCACCGGTTCACAGGCCAGCGGCAGGGCAAAATCCTGCGTCGTCACCGTGCCGGTGATAATGACGACATCGGGGATGGTGATGGGCAGGTAGCCATCTGCCTGGGCAGTAACAGTGTAAGTATCGGCAAACAGGGTGCGCGTGTAGGTGCCGGTGGGGTCGGTCACGGCCGTGAACGTGCCCCCACCCGCCGCCGCCATCGTCACCGTCGCCCCGGCAATCGGGTCGCCGCTGCCCTGCGCCGCCACCTGCCCATCCAGGTAGCCCATGCCGCCGGGAACCAGGCAGCCCGTCAGATGGGCAAAGGCGCCCACGCTGGCGCGCACAAACTCCGTGAAATAATCCAGATCAAGGTTAGCTAACAGGTCGTTTGTCGAGTGGTAATACGGGTTGAAGTCGCTGAAATCCTCAATGCCCAAGATGGCCGGGTAGCCATATTGCCAGAAGGAAGCGTGGTCGCTGGCGCCCGTGCCGTTGGGGTTGATTTGCGGGATGAGGTTCAGGTCATAAGCGTTAATCACATCCACAAACAACTGCGCCTGGGCCAGCGTGGCCGGGATGCTGCTGGTGGCGTGGATGTCTATGTCTCGCGCACTGTTGGGCGTGTTCCAGGCGATCATGTCCAGATTCAGCACCCCGGCGATGTTCTCGCCGTTGTTATAAGAGCGTTGGGCATAGGCATGGCTGCCGTTTAACCCCTGTTCCTCGCCCGTCCAGATACCAAAACGGAGGGTGCAATCCCACTGGTACTGGCTGAAAATGTCGGCGGCAATCAGCGCCGCCACCACGCCGCTGGCATTGTCGTCTGCGCCGGGCGCGGTAGCGCCAGAGGGCATATCGTCCAGATGGGCGGAGATGATGTAGATTTCATCCGGGTTGCTGAGGCCGGGGATGGTGGCGATGACGTTAGGGTAGGTGCTGCCGCTCCACTGGTGATACTCCACCGCCAGCCCCAAATCCATAAAATGTTCACCGACGTATTGGGTCGCTTTCTGGATAGGTGTGCCGCTGTAGGTGTGGCGGGTGGCAATGGTGTAGGGCGAACCGCCAATCATCACCGGCCACATGCCGCTGAGGTCGCCATCGTACTGGTAGACAATGCCGCTGCTGACCTGATCCATCATGCTCTGGATAGTGGGATCGGGGTCAATGACGAAGGGGGCGAAGGGTACAGATGTATCCGCCAACCAGGGTTTAGGGTCAAACGAGATGGCTTGCAGCGCCATGCCCTGCGCCGACAGCCAGCGCGCACCGCCTACCGTGGCCCGCACCAACTGCCAATCGGCGTCGGCCAGCAGCGTGACCACCTCCGGGTTTGGGGCGGCGTTGGCCCGCCCCGGCAAGGGATAAACCAGATAATAGGCCGCGCCCGGCGGTATTAGCTCCAGGGCCTGATAGGTGAGACCGGCCTCCTTTAAGGCTGCCAGCCCGTCGCTGTTGGTGCCGGCGATCACGGCCGTGCCGCTCCGCCCCACCACATGCGCAAAAACCGTAACGCCGGCCAGCGCCAGGGTGCGGTCTTCCGTCCCCGCGGTGACCAGGTAAACCAACGTCTGCCCGGTTTCCGGCGGCGTGGCCGTCTGCGCGGGCAGCACACCGGCCAACCCGCTGAGTAATAAAACAAAGACGAAGAGTAATACGATGGGGGTTTTCATGGTTATTCATCCTTAAACGCAACCCTTTTGGTTCGCGTTTTACGAATGAAGTGTGACCGGAGATGAGAGAGGGGCAAGTGTCAAACGGCCGTTTTCGCCGCGCCGGATGTCATCAATTTGCACGTTTTTTATCTCAGATGCCGAATTCCATTCGACGGTATCTGGCTTAATCATCAAATATCAACACGCCCTAGACAACCATACTGCTTTTCTAGTACGATGGTACTATTGGTGTTTAACGTATAACCTGGGCAGTACCGTTTATTCAAGGAGTGGACACATGTTATTTCAATCTGCAAAACAAAAACGTTGGTTATGGATCAGCATTTTGATCACTGTATTGTCAGTTCTGCTGCTGGTGTTTACCGCTTTTGGGCAAACAACCGGGCAGAAGAGTTATTTGCCGGTATTGTTGAGTGGCGCCACACAGCCGGGCGGGGGCATCTGGCAGGCGGTGGATGAGGCACAGTTGGGCGCGGTGCAGGCACAGCGGCGGATTTTCCCACCCGATTATCGGGTGATGGTGGCTAATATGACCAGGCTCACGGCCGTACTCAACCAGGCCACTGCCGGAAATGAGGCTATCCTGGCGCTGCCGCTGCCAGACGGCCGTATCAGCCGTTTTCGCATCAGCCCGGCCCCCGTCATGGCCCCGGAACTGGCGGCGCGGTATCCACATATCCAAACCTTTGCCGGCGCCAGCCTGGATGATCCGGGGGCCATCGCCCGGCTGGATGTGACGCCACACGGCTTTCACGCCATGCTGCTGATGGTGGGCGAGACTATCTTCATTGATCCCTACAGCCGCGCCGATACACAGCATTACCTGGTGTACAGCGCCCGCGACTATACCCGCCCCGCCGGGGAGATGAGCCAACTGACGGAATATCTGGAAGTTGACCCGGCGGTAGCGGCGGAGATCGCCCGGCTGGTGGCGCTGGGGGTAGCAGCCACCGGCGATGAACTGCGCACCTACCGGCTGGCGGTTGCCGCTTCCGGCGAATACACCGCTTTTCATGGCGGTACCGTGCCCGGTGCATTGGCAGAGATTGTCACGGCCGTGAACCGCGTCACCGGTATCTACGAACGAGAAGTAGCCGTGCGGCTGATGCTGATCGCCAACAACGACCAGATCATCTACACCGACCCGGACACCGACCCCTACACCAACGATGACGCCGATGCCCTGCTGAACCAGAACCAGGCCAACCTGGACGCCGTGATCGGCAGCGGCAATTATGACATTGGGCACGTCTTTACCACCGGTTCCGGCGGGTTGGCAACTCTGGGCGTTACCTGCCGCGCCGGAGTGAAAGCACGGGGCACCACCGGCCTGGCCAACCCGGTCGGCGACCCCTTTTACGTGGATTTTGTGGCGCACGAGATAGGCCACCAGTTTGGCGGCAACCACACGTTTAACGGTGATGCCGGTAGCTGTGCCGGTAATCGCAACGCAGGCACCGCCTTTGAGCCGGGCAGCGGCTCCACCATCATGGCTTATGCCGGTATTTGTGGCGCTCAGAATTTGCAGAGCAACAGCAACGATTATTTCCACACCGCCAGTTATGACGAGATTGTAGCCTACACCACCGCCGGTTCTGGGAACAGTTGCCCGGTTGTCACCGCCACCGGCAACAGCATCCCCACGGCCAACGCGGGCGGCAATTTCACCATTCCCCGCGATACCCCCTTTGTCCTCACCGGTTCGGGCAGCGACCCCAATGCGGGCGACGTGCTGACGTTCAACTGGGAAGAAATGGATTTAGGCCCTGCCGGGCCGCCCGATAATCCCACCCAGCCACCCTACTTCCGCTCCTGGCCGTCGCAGGCCACGCCCGCGCGCATTTTCCCGCGCCTGAGTGACCTAGTGAATAACACCACAGCCATAGGCGAAGTGCTGCCAACGGCCGGCGGCACGCTCAACTTCCGGCTGACGGTGCGTGACAATGCCCTCAACGGCGGCGGCGTGGATCATGACGGAATGCAGGTAGTGGTGGCGGGCGGCGCCGGGCCGTTCCGGGTGACAAATCCGAACACGGCCGTGACCTGGGAAGTGGGCCAGACGCAAACCGTCACCTGGGATGTGGCCGGTTCAGACGCCGCTCCCGTCAGTTGCAGCAACGTGCGTCTGACGCTTTCGCGGGACGGCGGCTTTACCTACCCGGTGACGCTACTGGCCAGCACGGCCAATGACGGTACACAAGACGTAACCGTGCCCAATACACCCACGTTGAACGGCCGTGTCCAGGTGGCCTGCGTGGGCAATATCTTCTTCGACATCTCCAACACCAATTTCAGCCTGCTGCCTCATGCCGATGCCGGCGGCCCCTACACCACCAACGAAGGTCTGGACGTGACGCTGGACGCCAGTGGTTCCAGCGCCTCAGACAGCTACGAATGGGATTTTGATGATGACGGCTTCTTTGACGACGCGGTGGGGCTGAATCCTGAATTTAACCTGGTGGGGCAGGATGGCGTGTATATCGTCCGGCTGCGGGTGACAAAGGATGGCATCAGCAATACAGATTCGACGACGGTCACCGTCCACAACGTACCGCCCACCGTCACAGTGGCTTCGGATTCGCCGCAGGATGAAAACACGGCCGTGACCGTCACCGGCCTGGTTTCTGACCCCGGCTGGCTGGAAGATTTGACGGCGACGATTGACTGGGGGGATGGCACGGCCGTGGAACCGGTCGTTGGCGTACTGGAAAATGTGCGCCCAGACGCCACCCTGACCTTCACCATGACCCACATCTATGGCGATAACGGCGTCTTTACGGTGGAAGTGTGTGGCAGCGATGATGATACAACGGTGTGTGAAACAACGGCCGTGACCATTGACAACGTAGACCCCACCCTGACCATTGACGCCAGCAATGCCACCATCATCAATGGGCAGCCGGTCATCATCGGCCAGATTAACGTGCCGGTGGAGTTTAACGGCCAGGCCACCGACCCCGGCAGCGATGACCTGCTGCTCAGTTGGGATTGGGACGATGGCCCGCCTGTTCCTGACGTGAGTACGCTGTACCTGGTAAATCCGCCCGACCCCGATCCCTTCCCCAGCCCCACCATCCAGCCGCGGGATGTCACCGATACGCAATCGCAAACCTACAGCGATGCCTGCCTGTATACGGTGCAGTTTCTGGGTGAAGATGATGATGGCGGCACGGCCGTAGATGATATTCTGGTCATCATCGTCGGCAACGCTGACCGGCCGCGCCATGACGGCTACTGGCAGCACCAGTTTAGACGCAACGGCAACACCGACTTCGACGACGAAACCCTGCTCTGTTACCTGGAAATCATCGGCCTGGTGAGCAATGTCTTTAACGAGGAACGTGACGCCTCGACCATCGAAGCCGCCTTTGATGTGTTATTCCTGGGCCAAAATCGTGGCAGCGAACAGCAAAAGTTTGACCGGGAACTGATCACCGTCTGGCTCAATTTTGCCAATGGCGCCCTGGCCTATGACCAGGAGTTTGACATTGACCACGATGGCGTACCGGATGGCACATTGGCGCAAATTGTGGCCGCAGCCGAAGCAGTCCGGCTCGACCCCAACGCCAGCGATGCCCAACTGCGTAGCCAACGCCTCATCCTGCACCGGCTGAGCAACCCGAACAACTGATAAGCAGCCACAGGTGCGACGCACTGCCAAAGTGCGTCGCACCTGACACCTTCACGTTCCCTTAACGTCCTCCCCGATTATTTGACAAGCCTCCTATTCAACAGTATGACTTGTCACATGGAAGAAGAGTTCAACCCGGCTTCAACCACCACTACGTCCCATCGCTCGCCCACCTGGAAACATGCCTTGCGCCCGGTTGTGAAACGGCTACGGCCGTTGCTCCTCATCATCCTCTGCCTGCTGCTGGCTCTCTTTCTGTACCACACCCTCTTTCCTGCGCCCATCCCCCCCAGCCAGCGTGACATTGACGCGCGTGTTGTGCAGGCCATGGCTTCGGCCACGCCGCCGCCCGCTTATTCCAACCAGGTGTACCAGATCATTTTGCCCTCGCTGGTTTTCATCCGGGTGCGGCTGCCCGCCGGGGCCGACGATGATGAAGACGGGCTGGGTGTGGGCAGCGGCGTCGTCGTCAATGAAAATGGCGACATTCTCACCGCCTATCACGTGGTCGCGGACGCCCTGGAAATTGAGGTGCATTTTGCCGACGGCAGCCGGTCTACGGCCGTGATCGCCGCCGCCGAACCACAAAACGACATTGCCGTGCTGCAACCAGAACAACCACCGGGGTTGATCGTCCCGGCGGTGCTGGGCAGCGCCGGGGCCATGCGCGTGGGCGACGAAGCATATGCCGTCGGCAATCCGCTGGGGCTGACGGCTTCTATGAGCGCAGGTGTTATCTCCGGCTTCAACCGCTCCATTCCCATCGAGGACAGCGATTTGCGATTGGAAGGGCTGATCCAGTTTGACACGGCCGTGAACCCCGGCAACTCTGGCGGCCCCCTGCTCAACCGGCAAGGGCAGGTCATCGGCATTGTCACCGCCCTGGCCAACCCGGCGGAGCAGAACTTTTTTGTGGGCATTGGGTTTGCCGTGCCCATTGGCACGGCCGTGTCCGCCGCCGGCGGGCCGGATTACTAGGATGAGATTAGGAGATTGGGAGATTCAATCTCCTGGTCTCCTAATCTCCGTTTTTCAGGGAAGTAAACATGACTCCACCACCCAACAACGACAAACCGATGGAAAAAGTGCTGTACGAGGTCAAAAAGATCATCGTCGGGCAGGACATTTTGCTGGAACGGTTGATCATCGCCCTGCTGGCGCGCGGGCACATCCTGGTGGAAGGCGTGCCTGGCCTGGCTAAAACCATGGCCATCAAAACCCTGGCCTCGGCCATCGGCGGGCAATTCCAGCGCATCCAGTTCACGCCTGACCTGGTGCCTGCCGATTTGGTCGGCACCCGCATCTACAACCAGAAAACGGGCGAGTTCAACACCTCCTTTGGCCCCGTCTTCACCAATCTGCTGCTGGCGGACGAAATCAACCGCGCCCCGGCCAAAGTGCAAAGCGCCCTGCTGGAAGTGATGCAAGAACGGCAGGTGACGATTGGCCGGGAAAGCCACAAAGTGCCCACCCCCTTCCTGGTGTTGGCTACCCAAAACCCCATCGAGTCCGAAGGTACGTACCCCTTGCCAGAGGCGCAGGTAGACCGCTTTATGCTCAAAGTGCTGGTCGGCTACCCCACCCCCACCGAGGAGTTTGTGATCGTAGAGCGCATGACCGGCGCGCTGCAAGCCATCCAGCGGGTGATTGACACGGAGCAACTGCTGGCTTTGCAGCAGGAGGCGGACGGGGTGTATGTGGACCCGGCGCTGATGGAATATGCCGTCAAACTGGTGACGGCTACGCGCCAGCCGCAGTTGGTGGGACAGGCAGATTTGAAACCATTCATTACCTATGGGGCCAGCCCGCGCGCCTCGATCAACCTGATTCTGGCGGCGCGGGCGTTGGCGTTTGTGCGCGGACGGCCGTATGCCCTGCCTCAGGATGTGCGCGATCTGGCGCTGGACGTGATGCGCCACCGTCTGGTTTTGTCCTACGAGGCACTGGCGGACAACGTGACGCCGGATGAATTGATCACCCGCCTCGTCAACGCCGTTCCCGTACCGGAGGTGCCGCTCCATGAGCGCCAGCGTGTGCGTGCCTTTTAGCCCGGCGAATAAATTCGCGGCTACACAAAGCAAAGCCAACCTTCGTCGGCTGGCTATCAGCTACCAGACCGTTTTAGCCCGGCGAATAAGTTCGCGGCTACACAAGGCAAAGCCGACCTTTGCCGGCTGGCTACCAGACCGCGCAGGCGGTCTTCGCTCTCTGTTGCTGCGGTTTCAACCGCCGTTTATTTTAAGAAAATGACACCAGGACCCGGTTCCACCATCACCCCAGAACGCATCCTGCGACGGCTGGATTGGCAAGTTATCCGCCGGTTGGATGGGCTGCTGCAAGGGGATTACCGCACCCTGTTTTATGGCGACGGCCTGGATTTTGCCGACTTGCGCGAATACCAGTTGGCGGACGATATTCGCCATATTGATTGGAACGTGACCGCCCGCATGAACGAACTGTACGTGCGCCAATACGTGGCCGACCGGGAAATCACGGCCTGGTTTTTGCTCGACCTCAGCCCTTCGATGGCTTTTGGCCCGGCGGCGCGGCCGAAGGAAACGGTGCTGGTTGACCTGGTGACGACACTGGCGCGGCTGCTGACGCGCAGTGGCAACCGGGTGGGCGCGATTTTGTACAACAACCGGATCGAGCGCATCATTCCGCCGGGCAGCAGCCGGAACCAGGTATTGCGGCTGACCCGTGAACTGCTGCGCCCACGGCCGTCACCCGGCAAAACCACCACCGATTTAAGTGTGCTGCTGCAAGCCGGCTTGAACACCTTTCACCGGCGGTCCCTGGTGTTTGTGGTGTCGGATTTTATGAGCGAGGTGGGGTGGTTACGGCCGTTGGCCCTGCTGCAACACCGCCATGAACTGATCGGCATTCGCCTGTGGGACCCGCGTGAAACCGAACTACCGGACGCGGGCATGATTGTGGTAGAAGACGCGGAAACGGGCGAACAACTATTGGTAGATACCGGCGATGCCGGTTTCCGCCGCCGCTTTTACGCCGCCGCCGCCCGGCGCGAGGCCATGCTCAAACAGGATTTGCAGAAAGCGGGCGTAGACCTCTACGCCATTTCCACCGAAGAAGACCTGGTCAGCGCCATTGTGCGCATGGCCGCTTTGCGTAAGAAACGAAGAGCGTAATCCGTAAACCGTTATCCGTAAACCGTGACCCGTTGGATTTCCGATTACAGGTCACGGATTACGGGTCACGCATCACGCATCACGAACAATGTTCTTCATCTGGCCCTGGATGCTCCTTACCCTGTTGCTGATTCCACTTTTTGTGGTGGTTTACCGGCGGCTGCTTAAACGGCGGCAGCAGGTGGTGGTGGCGTTGGGGCCGTTGGGTGTGGTGCAAAACGGCGCGGGCGCAAACTTGAAGCGGCGACGCCATGTGCCCGCCCTCTTTTTTCTCATCGGCCTGGCGCTGCTGTTTTTTAGCCTGGCGCGGCCGGAGATGATCCTGGAACTGCCGCGTGTGGAGGGCACGGTCATCCTGGCTTTTGACGTATCCAACAGCATGGCGGCGACCGACCTGGAGCCGACACGCATGGAAGCGGCGAAAACGGCGGCGCGGGCGTTTGTGGAAAACCAGCCCAGCACCGTGCAGATTGGCGTGGTGGCGTTTAGCAATGGCGGATTGGTGGTGCAGCCGCCGACGGATGACCAGACGGCCGTGCTAGACACCATCAACCGCCTCACCCCCCAGGGCGCCACCTCGTTGGGCCAGGGCATTTTCACCGCCCTCAACGCCATTGCCGGCGAAGCCATTGCCCTGGACCTTGACCTGGATGCGCTGGAAGAAGGTTCCACCCTGCCGGACATCGGTTATTACCCTTCGGCAGTAGTGCTGCTGCTGACCGATGGCGAAAACACCACCCGGCCCGACCCCTTTGAAGTGGCGCAGTTGGCGGCGGCGGCGGGGGTACGCATTTACCCGGTGGGCATTGGCCTCCCGGGGGGCACGGTGCTGTCATTGGAAGGGTTCAACATTTTAACCCGGCTGGACGAAACCACCTTGCAGCAGATCGCCAGCACCACCAACGGCGCGTATTACCACGCCGCTGACGCCGAAAGTTTGCAAGAGATTTACCAGAATGTGGATTTGCAGTTGGCGATCCGGGGCGACATGATGGAGGTCACGGCCGTGTTTGCCGGGCTGAGTGCGCTCTTCTTTTTGATCGGGGCGGCGCTGTCCCTGCTCTGGTTTGGGAGGATGCCGTTATGACTTTTCTCTGGCCCTGGTTTTTATTATTGTTGTTCATCGTGCCGCTGTTGATTGGCATATACATCTGGATTTTGCGGCGGAAGCGTAAATTTGCCGTGCGCTATTCCAGCCTGGCGCTGATTCGGGAGGCGCTGCCCCGCCGGTCGCGGTGGCGGCAGCATCTGCCGGTGGCCCTGTTTTTGCTGGCGCTCAGTTGTTTGCTCACGGCCGTAGCCCGCCCCGTTTCCGAAGTGGAAGTGCCCTTCAGCCGCACCACCGTCATCCTGGCCATTGACGTATCCCGGAGTATGTGCGCCACCGACGTGGAACCCAACCGGCTGACGGTCGCCCAAGAGGCGGCGCTGGCTTTTGTGGAAGACAACGCCCATCAAACGCGCATTGGCCTGGTGGCCTTTGCCGGGTTTGCCGAAATTGTGATGCCACCCACCAACGACAAAGACGCCCTGAAAGAGGCCATCCGCAATTTCACCACCTCCATTGGCACGGCCATCGGCAGCGCCACCCTCAAATCCATTGACGCCATCGCCGAAGTGAACGAAGCGGTGCCTCCTAGCGGCTTTAACCTGGGCGGTGAAGGAGATGCGCCGCTGCCGCTGCAAGAGGGTTTGTATCAGCCGGACATCATTGTGGTGCTGACGGACGGGGCCAACAGCCGGGGACCGCTGCCGCTGGACGCCGCGCAGCAGGCCGCCGACCGCCAGATTCGCGTCTATACCATCGGCTTTGGCACCACCAACCCGGAACGGATGGTGTGTTCGCCGCAGCAGTTGGGCAGCGATGCGTTTGAAGGGGGATTTGGCAACTTTGGCCCCAATAGTTTCAGCGGTGGCGGCGGTGGTTTTCGCCGCTTTTTGGTGATAGATGAGCCGACGTTGCAGGGTATGGCCGATCTGACCGGCGGGGCGTATTACCGCGCCGAAGATGCGCAGCAGCTTTACGAGGTCTTCAATAACCTGCCAGCGGAGATCATTCTGCAAAAAGAACGGCGGGAAATCAGCGTGGTTTTTGCCCTGCTGGCGGCTGTGCTGAGCGTCACGGCCGTGACGCTTTCGCTGCTGTGGCGACGTTTTCCTTAGGAAGGGAAATTTAATAATATATGGCATGTTGCTGCATGAGTCGGCCACTTCGACCAGGCTCAGTGCAAGCGTGTCACCCAAATGAAATTGGCTTTATCATTACCCCATTCGAGGCATCTTGCATAGAGCCAATCCTCTTGTTTTCCCCCCAGCCAATGTCTAAAATCAAAACAACATATACAAATTTCTATCTTGTGAGTCCATTGAAAAGACGCGCATGGATACCCAAAGAAAAATCCGTGCAATGCATGTCGTTCGTGGCCTCTCATCAACTGGAGGTAAACAGATGAGCGAAAATGGAAAATCCCCCAACGGGCCGGCCGCAGTGGCCAGCTTCAAGGTGAAAGTGGGCCTGGCGCAAATGCTGAAAGGCGGCGTTATCATGGATGTGGTCACGCCCGAACAGGCGGTCATCGCCGAGGAAGCGGGCGCCTGCGCCGTCATGGCCCTGGAGCGCGTCCCGGCGGACATTCGCGTCTACGGCGGTGTGGCCCGCATGTCTGACCCCGGCCTGATCAAGGAGATCATGGCCGCCGTCACCATCCCCGTCATGGCTAAGGCGCGCATCGGCCACTTTGTGGAAGCGCAAATCCTGGAAGCCATCGGCGTGGATTACGTGGACGAGAGCGAAGTCCTCACCCCGGCCGACGAGGAACACCACATCAACAAACACAATTTCAAAATCCCGTTCGTCTGTGGCTGCCGCAACCTGGGCGAGGCGCTGCGGCGCATCGGCGAAGGCGCAGCTATGATCCGCACCAAAGGGGAAGCGGGCACGGGTGACGTGGTGGAAGCGGTGCGCCATGCCCGCACGGTACTGGGCGAAATCCGCCGCCTGCAACTGATGCCAGATGAAGAGCTGATGACCTATGCCAAGAACATCGGCGCGCCGTACCATCTGGTGAAAGAGACCAAAGAGTTGGGCCGCCTGCCGGTGGTCAATTTTGCGGCGGGGGGACTGGCTACCCCGGCCGATGCGGCGCTGATGATGCAAATTGGCGTGGATGGCGTGTTTGTGGGGTCGGGCATCTTCAAGAGCGGCGACCCGGCGCACCGCGCCCGCGCCATTGTGGAAGCGACCACCCATTACAACAACCCGGACATCCTGGCCCGCGTCAGCGAAAACCTGGGCGAACCGATGGTCGGCCGTACCGTCAGCAGCCTGGCGGAAGGGGAGCAGTTGGCGGGGCGCGGCTGGTGATGAGGTGAGGGGTGAAGGTTTCACCACATCACCTCATCAAGAAAACTTATGAAAATCGGGGTATTGGCGCTGCAAGGCGCGTTTAGTGAGCATATCAAGATGCTGCAACGGTTGGGGGTCACGGCCGTTGACGTGCGTCTACCAGAGCATCTCGAAGGGCTGGACGGGCTGATTATTCCTGGC
>CAADGU010000086.1 GCA_900696625.1 uncultured Chloroflexota bacterium
GATCAGCGGGGAAGGGACGGCCGTTGGGCAGCGGGGGTACATCCATTCCTAAACGCAGCGTTTCCGTGGGCAGGGCAATCGTCATAATCCAGCGGGTGGAAATCTCGCGCCAGTCAGCGGCAATATGCCGCGAAACCCCTTTCAATCGCCGCCGCCACAGCAGTTGAATCAGCCGGGAAATACCAGGCGGTGCTTTTTGGCGGATGATCTCATTCGCCCGCTGCACAAAGTTGCTCTCAAATTCATTTTCCAGCGGCGCTTCCATCCCGGCCACAATTTGCGGTTGCAGCCGCTGCTGCTCATGGAAACCCACCAGCAAATTGGCGCATAAAATGTGTTCGGCTTTGGCCTGCGCGTGGGGGGCAAACATCGCCTGGTGATACTGGGTAAATGCCTGAATGAGTAAATCTTGCCCATCGTTTTCGGCCGGTCCCGGCCGTAAACGGGCCAGAAACACATCCAACCGCGCCTGATCATACGCCGGGTAATCGGCAAAATCGGCCAAAAAGCGGGCAAAGAGCGGCCCTAATTCGGCAAACACCTTCACGTTACCGGCCCCAATCTGGCGCGAAATTTCGGCCGGCACGCTGTCAAGGGCCTGCGCCACAAACGTTTCTTTGAGCGCCGGACTCGGCTCAAACCAGGCCAGAACGCGCTGTAAACCGGACAATTTGCGCTCGATGAAGTCCGCCTGCTGCACATACAGGCGCACCATCCGGTCCGCCTCGTCGCCGCGAATGAACTGCCCGGCCGTTTTGGAAGCCCAGGTGCCAAAGGCGCACCAGGTCACATTTTCACTGCCCAACAGGTGGGTGAGGGCAACGGTTAATTCATGGTAGGTTTGGGTGATTTGCAGATTGCGTTGGACGGCGTCGGGCAGGGCGGCAATGGCGTGGGCGGTTTCTTCGGTGGGGAGGGGCCATTTGAGGGGCAGAGCGGAAGGGGATGGAGCCATAGCGTGTAGGATACTATTCGTCATCCGTAACCCGTAAACCGTTTTCGGATTACGGATCACGGATGACGGGTTACGCGCTTACCCTCCCGCCAGCAAACGAGTGGCGCTGAGGGTGGCTTCGGCCGTCAGGTTAAATAGCCCTTCGGGGAATAGCCCTAAGACCAGGGTGGAGATAGCCATCACGAAGACGGCAAATTGCAGGGCGCGACCGGTGATGAGTTGGCCTTCGCCGTCAAACATATACATCAGGTAGACCACGCGCAGGTAGTAGTAGCCGGAGATGACGCTGGTAATGATGCCAATCAGCACCAACCAGTACAGTTCGGCTTCGATGGCCGCGCCAAAGACGTAAAATTTGGCGGAAAAACCGCCTGTCGGCGGGATGCCGGTGAGGGAGAGCATGAAGTAGGCCATCGCCAGGGACAGCCAGGGGTGGCGTTTGGCCAGACCTTTGAAATCGTCCAGCAGGTTGCCTTCACCGTAGCTCCTTTCCAGAGCGATGACGATGCCAAATGCGCCCAGGTTGGTGAAGAGGTAGGCGAACATGTAAAAGAGGGCGGAGCTAACGCCGGCCGAGGGGTTATCGGCGGCGGCGGCGACGGCGATGAGGATGTACCCGGCGTGGGCGATGGAGGAGTAGGCTAACATGCGTTTGATGTTGCCCTGGCGGATGGCCACCACGTTGCCGATGATGAGGGTGAGGGTGGAGAGGACGGCTACGGCCGTGACCCATTCCCCACTCGCTTGTGGAAACGCCAGTACCAACACCCGCAGCAGCACCGCAAAACCGGCCACTTTGGCCCCCACCGACATGAACGCCGTGACCGGCGTCGGCGCGCCCTCATACACATCTGGCGTCCACATGTGGAAGGGTACGGCCGCCACTTTGAAACCCGCGCCTACCATCAAAAAAGCCAGCCCGGTGACGATCAGGGCATTCAGGCCATTGGCCGCCACATGGTCAAAAATGAGCGGGATAGCGGTGGTCGTTGTTGCCCCATAAACCAGGGCGATGCCAAACACAAAAATGGCCGAAGAAAACGCCCCCAACAGGAAATACTTCATCGCCGACTCTTCCGACTCCTGGCGCGGCCATAACATGCCGCACATGATGTAGAGGGGGATGGACAGCACTTCCAGCGCCAGAAAAACCAGGATGAGGTCATTGGCCATGCCCATGAGCATCATGCCGCTGATGGAAAAGAGCAGCAGCATGTAATACTCTGGCGTTTCCAGCCCGGTGCGTTGCAGATAGCTGCGGGAGAGGGGAATGACCAGCAGGCCGGTGAGCAAAAAGGTGGCGTTCAGGAAAATGGCGAAGTTGTCCATGACCACCATCGCCACGCCATTTTGGGGTATGAATGTTTCATAGTTGCCGTTCCACAGGGCCCCATTTTGCGCCAGCGCCAGCAGCAGGCCAATGGCCGCCAGCCAGACAGCCCAACCCTTTTTGTCGTCGGGTGTGAACAGGTCAATGACCATGCCCAGCGACCCGGTAGCCATGACGATGAGAACGGGGGCCACAATGAGTAAATTGATTTCGGGAGGGGTAAATTCCATCTCTCTTCCAACCTTCTGTGTTTGTTCGTACTCAAGACCTGACAGGTTTTTGGAAACCTGTCAGGTCTGAAAAGGTTTGTTCTAAACGTCACAATGATACCACACAGGTTTGCCGCAGGCACAATTTTATTGCGGCAAGGCCATTCTCAGCCAACGCTAAACATTTTATGCGTTGGTGCGCTTTTTGTGGGCAAAACGGCCGTTGGCGATAGACTAAACAATGGTTTTACTCACCGTCCTTTCGAGGACAAAGAAAAAAGGAAAGAAGAATGAAAAAATATGCCCTTGTATTTGTGATGTTGTTGCTGGCAATGATTCTGGCGGCGTGTAGCGGGACAGCAGGTTCAGAACCAACCGCTGAACCAGAGATGGAGGCTACGGCCGTGCCCGCCGCCGAAGAAGC
>CAADGU010000087.1 GCA_900696625.1 uncultured Chloroflexota bacterium
CCAGGTATAGGGCGAATCGGAGTGGGTACGGCCGTATTCCTCCCCCACGATGCCATGATCCGGGAAACGGGCGGCGATCAGTTCGCGCATCTTTTGTTCTGCCAACTGGTCGGCAATCGTCAGCGGTGTATTGTCCGCCTTCCGTTCGGCTTTAATGCCGGTTTGAAAGTAACCCAGGGTAATACGGCCAGCCTGCCAGACCGTATCCAGCGCAAATTGGAGGAGATTGTTAACTTCAGGTGTGTTCATAGCAGCATTATACTTGAGAAGGGAACAAGTGGCAGCAAGTGAGACCTGCCCATGGTATAGAGCGAAGTGCCAGCAGAACCTACGTCTTTTGCTGAACCTGATCAGTTACCTGGTGGCTAACTTGAATGGAATCTGGCTTGATCACCTTCACACCCACCCGCGATAGCGTGGGTACATCCAGCAGCATATTGGTGTAAGAGGCGTTGGCCAGCGGACAGTAACACTCTTTAGCGCGAATGCTGCGGCGCACATCTTGAATTTTCTCACCAAACCAAATCGCCTTGAAATCATAGTTGTGGTCGCGTAAATTGCCCAGGTTGTCGGCGCGCACACAACAGGGCCAGACCGTGCCATCGGCATAAATCTGGGCGCTGGCCCAGCCGGC
Organism: uncultured Chloroflexota bacterium; assembly: GCA_900696625.1. GTDB lineage: Bacteria > Chloroflexota > Anaerolineae > Promineifilales > Promineifilaceae > CAADGU01. The sequence goes on from CAADGU010000087.1 coordinate 635, forward strand.
ATAACAACCAATCACCTGATCTTGCTCATCCAGGATGCGCTTAACCAGCTTGTAATACTCCACCCGGAACGCCTCGGTGATTTTGGCCACACCTTTGTACGATTTGCTGTTGACGTAAGCCATGAGTTGGTCAATGGCCGCTGCATACGCCTCTGGACTAGGCGTGATGGGTAAACCCACTGTATCTAGTTCCACACGTGGTTCGGCAATTTCGGTGATGAATTGATCCGCGCCCGATTGGTCGGCGTAAGCGATCAATTCGTTCAGATGCCCCACGCTAAACACAGAGATAACGGAATGGATGCCAACGACAAAATTGGGAAATTCGCGGCGCAGCGCCAGGTATTGCTCCAGCCGCTCTTCAAATTTTGCAAAGTTACCCACCACACCGCGAATAAAATCATGTTTCTCCCCCACCCCATCAAGCGAGAGGTTGATGATCAGCTGGCTGTCCGGGCATGCTTCTAAGATGGCGCGCACCCGCTCCGGACCACTGTGCAAAATGCCGTTGGTGGGGATGTTGATGATGCCCGGTTTGCAATGCTGATAAGCCAGCTTGGTCAGTTCGACAATATGTGGGAACATGAGCGGTTCGCCGCCGGAGATGGTGAACCAGTAGGGGGCCGTGCCTAACGAGGCCAGCACTTTGTCCCATTCGGCAATGGTCAGTTCGTTTTCGCGCTTCATCCAGATGTTGCAGGTGAGGCAGCGGGAGTTGCACCTGGGGGACGGCGAGAGCGTCAGGTTAAGCGGCAGCATTTTGGGCCAGCCAAAACGCCGGTATGCCTGGAATAAGGGGATTCGGGCGAGGACGCCGGGCATTGAGTTCATATTTTGGCGGGGCGACACGGTAACAAGGCTGTTATCGTGTCGCCTCTATTTCCTTTGTCGTGGTGGCTATTTCCCAAATGGTGTGGTTTTTGGCGCCGGTTTTATAGTCGTAACGGCCGAGCAACCGGCCGTACACTTCCAGCCCCACCACCGCCCATGTCCACAGAAACGGCCGTGGCCGCCACTCCATATTTCGCAGCAGCAAACCAATCATTTTGCCGCCGGACATGGTGCTGACCTGGTAGCCCACACATGTTTGTAAATCAAGATGACCGGCATAAATGCGGCGGCGCTGGCGCAAAAAGTCGGCCACCGTTTCCGGCCCTTTGTTGGTGACGATGGCGTCGGGACAATACTGCACCCGGTAGCCCTGGCCGCGCACAATGGGTTCAATGCTGGCTTCGTCTACGGCCGTGTGGTACGGAATGCGCGTAAACAACCGGCGAAACCCAACCATCTCCCCCCCTTTGAAACTGCCGGCCATATTCAGCGCATGATGCAGCCGCCACAGCAAGTGTACGGCAAAACCCATAAACGTGGCCGGGTCGTTCACCGGCGCCGGATGGCAGCCGGTCATGCCCACCTCCGGGTCGGTAAAGGGCAGCATGAGTTGTTCCACGGCGTCTAAGGCGGGCAGCAGGTCGGCGCTGCACAGGATGAGCAAATCTTCCTGGGCTTCGCGGATGAAGAGATTCATGGCCGACGCTTTGCCCTCCCGTTTCTCCTGCACAAGCAGGCGAATACGGTCATCTTGGGCGGCAAACGTCTGTACCACCCGCTCCGTGCCATCGGTACAGCCGCTGGCGACGACGACGATTTCGGTGATCGCCACCTGCTGCAACTGCTGATCCCGAATACGTTGCAACAATTTGCCAATGTTTGCTTCCTCGTTGTAAGCAGTAATACCCAAAGAACACTGTAGCATCATAATTGGGCAAGTATACCGGATGGCTTATTTACCAACCAACAGCTTAACCAGTTGCCTATCCCCATTCAGGTCGCCCAACGCAATTTCCTGCACACGCGGCGACCGTTTAAACGAGAAAAAGAAGAATATGTAGATCCAAAAAGCCAGGAATAACAACAAGCCCAACAGAATAACCAGAGCAACCACCACTGTCCTATTTCTGACTGGTCTACGGCCGTTAATTGGGGCACAATGAGGCGTATGGCAGAGGCAGCATCACCCACAGAAGAAACCGAAACCTGGTTGGAAGGTATCGTTTCCGTAATGGCGGCGTTGGCGGCGGGCAGCCGGCCTGTTTATGCCGTCTACATCCAACAAGACGCCCGGCAGCGACATGACCGGAAGCTGGCGCGGCTGGTGGACACGGCCGTCGCCGCCCACATACCGGTGCAACATGTGGACGAGGCGGTCATCAATGGACATGCTGGCGGCAAAAGCCATGGTGGGGTGCTGGCGCGTGTAGGCCCCCGTCGTTTTCTCACCTGTGCTGATTTGTTGGCCGGCATGGCCGCGGGCACGGCCGTCCCCTTCATCGCCATGCTCGACGGTATCGAAGACCCGTTTAACTTCGGGCAGGCGGTGCGGGCGCTGTATGCGGCGGGGGCGGATGGGCTGGTGCTGCGGCCACGCAACTGGCTGTCAGCGGCAGGCACAGTAGCGCGGGCGTCGGCGGGGGCATCGGAATGGCTGCCAACGGCCGTGGCCGAGACCGCCGAAGAAGCCGCCGCCTTTTTCCGCCAGCGGGGGTTAACCATTGCCTGCGCCAGCCATGAAGAGGCGGTATCGGTGTATGAGGCAGATTTGACACGGCCGTTATTCGTGCTTATTGGCGGCGAAAAACGGGGCATCACCCGCTCCTTTTTGCACCAGGCCGATTTGCGTTTGCAGATACCATACGGCCGTACCAACTTCAATCAATCCCTGGGCACGGCGGCAGCAACGGCCGTGATCAGCTTTGAAATTATGCGGCAGAGAAACCGTACATGATATATGAACAGTACCGAAATCTCCGAAACCCACCCGCGCCTCATGCGCCTGCTCAATATCCTCATTCCACTGACGCTTTCCCTTCTGGCAATCTTTGTTACATTGGAAGTAGCCTTTCGTCTTTTCTACCAGCTCATCCCGATTGAAGTATGCGCGGCCGACCCCATCATCGGCACGTATTACTGCCAGCCTTACTTTGAGTACGACAAACCGATTCGCTACGGCTACAAATACATCCCCGGCTTCCGGCTGGAAGGGATGTGGGACCCGGCCAACCCCTTCCTGGCTAACAGCGAAAACAGCACCGCCCCCACCGAACGCCATGACGCCTTCCCCTATCTATTTGAAACGGACGACATGGGTTTCCCCAACAAACCCGGCCCCTGGCAAGACGAGTATGACATTGTGATTGCCGGGGACTCCTTCACCATTCGCACGGCGCCCCAAACCTGGATGGAACTGCTGGCCGAACAAACCGGCAGTGACATTCTCACCCTGGGCGCGCCCAGTTGGAGTACGCTGAACCAGGTTGAGGCAATCAAACAATTTGGCCTGGACAAAAATCCAAAATATGTGCTGCTTATGTTTTTTGAAGGGAACGATCTGGTCAACACCGGCCAATATCTGGAGCGGCGGGACAGCGGCCTGAACTGGCGCGAATTTGATATGCAAGATGTGCCCCTGCGCCGCCGTTTGCTGACGCCTCATTTTGCCCGTTATCTGTGGGACAAATTGTTCCCAGGCGAAGAAACTGCGCCGGTGAAATACCGTTACCCGGTCGCCGCCAGTACCAACGTTGGCGAAATTGAAACAGTGTTTAAGGAAGTTCACCTGCTGCCATTAAGCGCCGATTATGAGACGCTGGCCCGTTCTGACGAGTTCGCAGCCATGAAAGAGGGGTTATTAGAACTCCAGGCATTAACCGAGGCGCAAGGGGCGCATCTGGTGGTGGTGTATATCCCCAGCAAGGAGCATGTGTTATGGTCGC
>CAADGU010000088.1 GCA_900696625.1 uncultured Chloroflexota bacterium
GTGGTGGTGGCTTCATTCTTTTCCGCTTCCGCTTCTTCCATGAGCAGCATCAGTTCCAAAATCTGATCTTCGACTCCGGCGGCGCGCTGGTTTAACGACCCAATTTCGTGCTGTAAATCGGCCATTTCTTTAGTGTTGACCACTTTGCCGGAATAAAGGCGCGTTTCGGAGCTTTTGGCTTTGCTGCGCAGGCTTTGTAGTTCCAGGTTGAGCGTATTGCGTTGGTTTTGCAAGGTGTTGAGGGTGGTCACGGCCGTGTCTAAATCTGCTCTGGCCTTTAACAGCCAGGGCGGGCCTTTTAACGTTTGCAGCACCTCACCCAGCCGCTGCTTCTTGTCTCGAATTTCCAGGTCGGTCTCTTGCAGTTGATACAGTTGGTGTACTTGGGTCATGGCCTGCCTTATTAGATGATTGGGTTGTGGAGTGGGGCGATTGTAACACAACAATGGGTGCATGGGCAGTAGCAGGCAGGCCGTGATCCTACGGCGGTAAGCCACAACGATTTTGCTCCTGGCCGGCACCGTCTTCCTTAAAAGGGTTGACAAATGAGTAGAGATCGGCTACTATATATGCAACTTACCCGATTTACCGGGTAAGTTGCAAAACAGGGTAATTTGAATAAAAGGGAACTCTCATGCCTGCTACTGATTTAGCCAATCCATTAACTCAAACGTCGATCCAGGTCGCTCTGGAACCCGCCCACATCATGCTCAACAGCCTGACGCTCATCAACCGGCGCGACCACATGCCGGGGATACACGAATGGGTGGAACGCACGGCCGTTTCTCTGACCCCGGAACAACGGCATACCAACTTGCTGGTCATGGAGGGTTTTTTCTACATCGTCTCGCCGCATCGCAGTTGGTCAAGTTTTCCCGCCTATCTGGAGTATATGGAACGGGAAGATCCACGGGTACTGCGCCAGCGCCTTTTTGACAGGTATGAACATATTGGCTCGTCACAGGAATTAACAGGGCAGCCGTTCAACATGGAGGCGGTGCTGTCTACAGTGGGCAGTTACCTGGATTATCTCTATGCGCGCTTCCCAGAAGACCATGTCTATGTGCAAATGGAGACGGAAGCATATCATCTGCTCCAGGATCCGGCGGAGATGCAGGCTGCCTTGGTGAGCCATTTGCGCCAGATGTGGCACCTGGTATTACAGGAGGAATGGGAACGGACACGGCCGTTGCTGCAAAGTAGTGTGCAGGCGTTTAACCAACTCGACTATGACCACATGGATTTTGCAGAAGTGGCGCGCACCATTGTTGGTACCAATTTGCCGGAATGGTGGCACAAATATGCAAATATGGTGGGAAAAGCTCAATTTATCTTTGTGCCCTCGCCGCACATTGGGCCGTATGTGAGTGGTTTTGTTACTGATACCGTCGTCTGGTTGATGTTTGGCGCCAGGTTGCCTCAGGGTTCGGCGGTGCAGGCGCCAGACCTCAGCCGCTCTGAACTGTTGGTACGGCTCAGCGCCCTGGCTGACGATACCAGGCTGCGTATTTTGCAACTGCTCAAAGAACAAAATGAACTTTGTTCTCAAGATGTGCAGCAGCGGTTGGAACTGAGCCAGTCGGCCGGGTCACGCCATATGCAGCAGCTCAGCGCCACCGGTTTTGTGCTTGAGCGCCGGATAGAAGGCCAGAAATGTTACAGTTTGAACGAGGAACGTATTGAAGACACATTGTTGGCGTTATCGCGATTCTTGAAAGGATAACGCCCAAAGGAGTAGAGAGCATGAATCTCCCCCATGCTGTAGTGCTGAATGAAATACATCATCGCCGCATCAAAGAGGCAACGGCCGTAGAACCTCTGCCTACACTGCCACCGCAGCCAGCCAACTGGCGCGGCCGGATGGCCGAAGGTATACACCTACTTACTCGTCTGCGCCAGGTGCGTGTGCAGGTGACCTTTGAATTGGTTGAACCTTGCCCGGAAGGGTAAAGGGGCTGATAGTGTGGGGCTGCCGATAAGGGCAGCCCCACACTAAAAAAGGAGAAAAATGATGAAATCTCTATGGCCTGATGTGCAAGAAGCCTTTCAAGCGATTGGCCCGCATTATCAGCCCCAGACCGGCCCCTTCGTCAGGGAGTGGGGCTATGAAGATAGTGACTGGTTTGTCTCGTTCATCGCGTATGGGGTGGACCCTGACCCGCTCACGGCCGTTGCCCTGCAAAAGAAAATTTATGTCTACTCCCATCCAGACCGGGTGAAGCAGTTGTTAACAGGGGCGGCGGCGCGAGGTTTTTTGACCGAAAACCAGACCGGACAATACACCATCACCGAAAAAGGGCGAGCCGGTATGGATAAGTTCTTTGAGATCGCCTGGGATAGTATAGAAGACCTCACACCCCTGCCAGCAGTGGACATTGACCGTCTGGCGCACATGTTATACCGCGTGGTAGCGGCCACAGAGACAGCGTTACAGCCGGCCGCTAAAACCAATCTCAAAGTGAGCCGCCGCACTGATCCTGGCCTTGATGCCCCCGGCATTGTGCGCGTTGACCAATATCTCACCGATCTCTTGCGTTACCGCGACGATGCCCACATTGCCGTCTGGTCGGCGCATGGCGTCAGTGGGCCGGCCTGGGAAGCGTTTACCTATATCTGGCGTGGTGATGCGCAAACGACGGCCGAGCTGGTGGAAAAGTTACCCAATCGGGGCCATACGGCCGTTGCCTACGACGAAGCGCTGGTGACTTTGGTGAAAAAGGGTTGGCTGACGATGCAAGATGGTGTGTATACGGTCACGGCCGTCGGCCAACAACTACGCGATGCCGCTGAAACGGAAACCGAAGAAAAGTTTAATGTCGGTTTATGGGCACTTGATGCCGCCGAAATGGAGATATTGGTTTCCCTGCTGGCCCAATTCAAAGAGGGGTTGGCAATTCCCGAACTGATCCCCGCTTAACCGGATATTGTTTCCTCCAATTCCACTTTTTTTGACAGCGACAGACGGCCGTACTCCTCACGGCCGTTTGTCGTTTCTATCGAATTACGCCAATAAGCAGCCGATCCCATGACATCCATCACTATAGTTTCTCCTGCCAGCCCTTTATGCTTTGCCCATATTTTGAACGCATAAGGAGAAGGCACGTGAAACATTCCACTTTTATTTTCGTTTTCGTCTGGCTACTGTTGGGGGTAGCAGCCTGCACGCCAACGGCCAGACCGCAGTCGGTGAGCGAAATTGCCCCGGCAATCATCACCGTCTATAAGTCACCGACCTGTGGCTGTTGTGGCGGCTGGATTGAATATGTGGAAAGCCATGGCTACCGGGTGCGGGTGGAGCAAATTACCGATGTGACCACCATTAAAAATCGGTACCAGATACCGGCAGAGTTGCAGTCGTGCCATACTTCGCTGGTGGGCGGTTATGTGGTGGAAGGGCATGTGCCGGTGGAGGCGCTGGCGCAGTTATTGGCGGAACGGCCGTCTGTCAAGGGTATTGCCGTGCCTGGTATGCCCATTGGCGCGCCGGGCATGGAGCAGCCTGGCGTGGCCGCCGAACCGTATGATGTGTTGACGTTTGATGAGATGGGGAATACGGCCGTGTTTAGCAGCCATAATCAGTGATGCGTGACGAGTGATGCGTGACCAGAAGACCATCACGCATCACGCATCATATTATTCGTAAGCTCGCAGCAATTCCGCAATTTCAATCTTTTTCATTTGCAGCAGCGCCTGCATCACCCGGTGCGCCTTTGCCTCATCCTCGTCTTGCATCAGATTGCCCAAGATGGTGGGGATGATCTGCCACGACAGACCATATTTGTCTTTCAGCCAGCCGCATTGGCTTTCTTCGCCGCCATCCGCCGTCAGCCTGGCCCATAACTCATCCACTTCTGCCTGCGTTTCACAGTTGACATAAAACGAAATGGCTTCCGTGAATGTAAACCGTGGCCCGCCATTGAGCGCCATAAACTCCTGCCCATTAAGCTGGAAGGTGACGATCATCACCTCCCCATTTGGCCCCCGCGAAACGCTGCCGATTTTTGAGTCATTGAAAAGAGAGGTATAAAAATCCGCCGCTTCTTCAGCCTGGTTATCAAACCATAAGTAAGGGACTATTTTTTGCATCACCTTGGTTCCTTTATGCTTGTGGTGGCTGGTGTTCAGTTGTTTTTTTAGCTACCAGCCACCAACCACTAATCACCAGCCGCCAATATCTCATCAAGGCGTTCATATCCTTCATTAACGCCCTGTTCCATGCCTGACGCGATCATGTCGTCCCGGTCGGCAACGGACTGATAGACGGATTGACTCCTGATTCGGGAACGGCCGTTGGGCAAATCTTCAAATACAATGGTTTCCAGAATGACATGACCGCTTTCCGGCAGTCCTTCATATTCAAATGTGCCGATAAGGCGTTCGGGGGCTTTCACTTCATGGTTCACGCCATGGAAGGCGTATTCGTTGCCTGCTTCATCTTTTTGCGTGAACCGCCACCGACCGCCGCTGACCGGCTCAAATATCTCAAATGTGGTGGTCAGGCCGCGTGGCCCAAGCCATTGGGCATACAGGTCAGGGTCGGTGTGCGCCCGGAATACCAGTTCACGCGGCGCTTCAAATTCCCTGGTAATAAAAAGTTCCTGTTTGCCGGGTTCGGCCGTAATGATGGTTGGGTTCTTCTTTTTAGGGGTCATGTGCGTTTTCCTTTTTTTGTAGTTCTTGCAGCAGTTCGTCCAGACGGTCGAAACGCTGCTCCCAATATCGCTGGTATTGTTCCAGCCAATCTGACACTTCGTTCAGCTTTTCTGGTTGGACTTTGCAGATGCGTTCACGGCCGTGACGCTGCACGACCACCAGCCCACACGCAACCAGAATTTTGATGTGTTTAGAAACGGCCGGACGACTGATGGTGAAATGGTCAGCTACACCATTCACCGTCAGATTTTGCTGTGCCAACAATTCCAATATCGCGCGCCGGTGCGGATCGGCTATCGCTTGAAATACATCTCGTCTCATTATATGTAACCAATTGGTTACAAGTATTGTAACATAAGCATTGATATAAAACAAGTGTTCTATTGGCTCAATTTCAGGATTGAACCAATCGGGAAACGCAGAGATAATCAGGTGATGGCTAAACACAAAGATCGGGAATTTGGGCAAGAACTGTTTGCCAGACTGGAGCAACTGGCAGGAACGGCTAATCTGGCCGGAGGCGAGGTTTTAACCGAATCTCAGGAACTGCGTAAAATGAAAAAGTTCCGCTTTCAATTGCTGCACCGCTGGTTGGTGGCGCATTTTGCTCCCTGCCGGGTAGCGGATATTGCCGGGGGTAAAGGGCTGCTGACGTATCTCTTACAAAAAAGCGGCTGGCAAGCTACCGTAATTGATCCTCACTATCAGCCGCTCAGCGAAAAATATAAAGATATAGCCACCGGTCAGCGGGTGAAGCTGGTACAAACGGACAGCGTGCCCCACATCAACAAACCATTTACCAGAGAGATGGCTGAATCGTTTGACCTGTTGGTAGGGATGCATGCGCACGGCTGCAATGTCGAAATTATTGACGCAGCGGCCCAGTTTGGTTGTGCTTTTGTGCTGTTTCCGTGTTGTGTCATCGGCGAGCCGTTTGTGCCGCCGCCGGGTGAACATTGGCTGGAAAGCCTGGCGATCTATGCGCTGCATCAGGGGCACGCGGTGAGGCCGTTTCGTCTAAACTTCAAAGGGCAAAATATCGGTCTGTTTGGGGTGGGCAGAGAGAGGGTCAGCAGTCTGGTGTTGGCATAAAAAAACGGCCGTTTCGGGAAAATTCCGAAACGGCCGTCTGGATATTTACTTATGAACAGGCTGCCCTGTTTAGGTGGAGTTCATAATGGCCGGTGGCTACCAGCGCCGGTTCCCACCTGAGTTATCATTGCGACGGTTACGGTTGTCGCCGCCGTATTGACCACCGCGGGAGCCGCCACTACGCTGCCCACCACCACCCGAACGTTCTTCACGCGGTTTGGCTTCGTTGACGCGCAGGTCACGGCCGTCTATATCTTTGCCATCTAATGCTTTAATTGCGGCATTAGCGGCTGATGTTTCCATCTCTACAAAACAAAAGCCACGAAAGCGGCCGGTATCCCGGTCGGTAATCATAGCTACGGACTCCACGGTGCCATGCTCAGCGAACATTTCACGAACTTGATCTTCGGTGGCGTCAAACGACAAATTTCCTACATACAATTTTTTGGACAATTTACTCTGTCTCCTAAACTAAAAGCCGGCACCGGTTCATGTCTGTTCCTACTCCGGACACCAATATAACAGGACACAGCATACGCCCATTTCTATATAAAGCCAGGGAAACGGCCGTTATCGAGGCATATGCTCATAAACAACAACCGTTGGCCGGCTAAAAGGCGTTTGTCTTCACAAAATCAATCACCTCATCCACATGGGCAAATGCCAGGCAAACGACGGTATCTGCGCCACCGTAGTAAATGGCCAGACGCCCGGTGGCGGCATCCGCCAGCGCCGCGCAGGGGAAAGCCACATTGGGCACATCACCGGTTCGTTCATACGGGGCCTGGGGCGCCAGCAGGTAAGGTTCCCCACGCGCAATCACTTTCCAGGGTTGTTCCAAATCCAGCAGGGCCGCGCCAAAGCTGTAAACGAAGCCGTTGCACGACGTGAGGACGCCATGATAAATAAGCAGCCAGCCTTCGTTGGTTTCAATGGGGATTGGCCCGGCGCCTATTTTGGTAGACTGCCAGCCGCCGGCCGTGCCCATCACATAGCGATGGCAGCCCCAATGGGTCATGTCCGGGCTTTCGCTGTAGTAAATGTCGCCAAATGGCGTATGCCCATTATCACTGGGGCGGCTGAGCATGGCATATTTGCCGTTGATGCGGCGTGGGAAAAGGACGCCGTTGCGGTTGAAGGGCAGGTAGGCATTTTCCAACTGGTAGAAGGTTTCAAAATCAGTGGTGTAGCCGACGCCGATGGTGGGGCCGTGGTAGCCGTTGCACCAGGTGACGTAGTAGCGGTCTTCTAACCAGATGACGCGTGGGTCGTAAGCGTATTGGAACTGGTTGATTTCGGCGGCTCTGGCGTCGGCGGGTTGGAATTGGATACGGCCGTGCCCAATTTGCCAGTGGATGCCGTCGGCGCTGTGGCCGTTGTGGAGCTGCATCTGCCGGGTTTTGCTGTCGCAGCGGAAGACGCCGGCGAAGCCATCGCCATAGGGAACAACGGCGCTGTTGAAGATGCTGTTGCTGCTGGGGATGTGGTCGTGGTTGATGATGGGGTTCTGGCTAAAACGCCAGAGGACATCACTGCTGCCGGACGGCCGTTCCTGCCAGGGTATGTGGGGTAAGGGGTTGCCGATGATGGTGGGCATAGAGTTCTCCTTTGTGGAATGCGATTGGCAGTGAGAAACTTAAATTTCTCAAGCTCCAATCGCTTTCAATGACTGTAAACTTGACGGAGATTTTATTGAGTCTGCCTGAACCTAACAAGAGGTTGGGCAACGGCCGTTGCCCAACCAGGCACGATGGCTGAAAATACCGCTCATATTGGAAAAAGGAGAAAACGATGGCAGCGATAAAAGCAACGGCCGTGACCGCCGATAAAACCCAACGCTTATTGATTATTCAGTGGGATGATGGGCACACCAGCCGCCTGCCCTATGCGGGGCTGCGCGCCAACTGTCCCTGTGTGGAGTGCAAAGGGGGGCATCTCTACATGGGCACGCCGCCCGACCTGGAGATCATGCGCCATACGCCCAATGAAGGGGTGACTATTGAACAAATTCAAGCGGTGGGCAGTTATGCGCTGCAATTTCAGTGGAGCGATGGGCACTATACGGGCATTTACACCTGGGGCTATCTGCGCCAGTCTGACCCGGATTTATTCACTACGGATGACACGGATTGAGCGGAGAATCACGGATTTTTCCATGAGAATCTGTTCCATCCGTGAAATCAGTGGTTCATTTGTTGCAAGATGTCGCTTAGTTCCATGTTCAAGCGAGCATAGCCTGTTTCGTTCAGATGGAGTTCGTCGGCGGCGAATTGGGGTAGCAGGTGACCGGATTGGTCGGCGAGCAGGTCATAAGCGTCCAGGATGAGGATGTTGTCGGCGGCCAGTGAATAGATGTAGGTGTTGACAGTGCTCACGGCCGTGTCAATTTCCGGCGACCACACCAGACGACGCGGCCAGGGGAATTCGCCCACCGGGAATACGGTAGTCAAGATGACGGTTGCGCCCATCGCTGTGGCTTGCTGCAACACCTGGTTCATATTGTCCTGGCAGTTGGCAATGATTTGTTCCTGGTAGGTGGGAAAGAGAGCGACCGTTTTCAAATCGTTGATGCACATTTGGATGATGAGGATGTCGGGGTGTAACGGCCGTATATGTGCGTCAAATCGTCCTAAAACCTGGGCGGACGTTTGTGCGCCAATACCCCGGTTTACAAACTGGATGTCATCTATACCGGTTGGCGTGGGCCATTGGGCGGCGCGGGAATCGCCAAAAAAGACGGCCGTAACACCTGGTGTCTGTTCAGGTGGCGTCAGTGGAAAATAGTCCAAATTGAGTGGATCTAACCGCACAGCATTCACAGCCTGGTATTGTTGCCGGGCATATTGCAGAAATACGCCATTAGCCGCTAAAGAGATGGTCAATAAAAACAAACCGGGTATCAGCAGAGAACACCAAAAACGACGCATAAAATTTCTCCTGTGGCGATAAGTGGGAGGAATTATGCCAAAGCGACAGGTAGCCGCCGACAGTCTGGGTGCAGGCTGTGGGTTACTCAGGTGCTTGACAGCCGTCGAGCAAGTGGGTGTAATCTTGCCGTTTGCGGATGAGGGTGAAGCGGTTCCCGTTGACCAGGATTTCGGCCGGTTTGAGACGGCCGTTGTAATTAGACGCCATCGCATAGCCATAAGCGCCCGCCTGCATCACCGCTACCAAATTGCCTGGTTGCAAGGGTGGCAGGCCCCGTTCCTTTGCCAGCCAGTCGCCCGTTTCGCAAATGGGGCCGACGATGGTGTAAGGGGTGGTTGATGCTTCAGCGGCGGCCTGCGTAACGGGCAAAACGGGATGGTAAGCATCGTACAGGGTGGGGCGAATCAGGTCGCTCATACCGGCGTCCACAATGGCAAATTGCGTCCCGCCCTGGCTTTTGGTGTAAGTGACGCGGGTGAGCAGGCAGCCCGTTGGCCCCACAATGGAACGCCCCGGTTCCATGACCACACCATATCCGGCGGCGAGAATGGGTTGGGTCACGGCCGTGACCCACTCAACAATACTGGGAGATTGGTGCTGTTGTGAATCTCTCAATCTCTTAATCTCCCAATCTCCATAATCAATCCCCAATCCCCCACCCACATCTACATACGCCAACCGGATGCCGCTGCTGCTCAATTCCTCGGCCATTTGCACCAGGAAGTGGGCGGATTGCACGAAGGGGGGCACGGCCGTGATCTGCGAACCGATGTGCGCTGCCAGACCAACCGGGTGCAGCGAGGGGTGTTCGCGGGCGGTGTGCAGGAGGGTGACGGCCGTTTCCGGGGCTACGCCAAATTTGTGCCACTTTTCGCCGGTGGTCATGTAGGGGTGGGTTTCGGCATGGATGTCTGGGTTGACACGCACGCCAATAGGCGCTACTTGCTGCCGCTCGCCGGCGATGGCGGCAATCGCCTCTAGCTCCATCGCCGATTCCACGTGCAGAGCGCGAATCCCGGCATCCAGCGCCATTTCAATTTCGTCGCGCCGTTTACCCACGCCGGAAAAAATGATCTTGTCTGGGGAGATACCGGCGTGCAACGCCAGGAACAGTTCACCACCGCTGGTCACATCTGCGCCCAGACCTGCCTGCCGCAGCAGCCCCAAAATGGCCGGATTGTTATTGGCTTTCACGGCGTAACAGGCCAGGGTGTCGGCAGATGGCACGGCCGTCACAAACGCCGCCGCCCGCTCCTGCAATTCCGCCTGACTGTAAATGTAAATGGGCGTGCCTACGGCCGTAGCGATTTCTGCCAACGGCACATCCTCACACCAAAGTTGGTTGTCTTGATAATGAAAAGCTACCATAGTTTGAAGCCCGTAATCCGTGAGCCGATAGTCGGATTTCGGATTACCGATTACCGATTACCGATTACGTATTTTACTGGCAGCCGAAGTCTGACACAAAAAGCTCTTTTTCTACGCTCTGCCCATCCCCAGAAACGATTTTACCAATGCCAATGACCGGCGCTTGATCGGGGCTGCTCACTTCAAAACCAAACCCTTCATTGAGCAGCGGCCCGGCCATTTTTTGCCCGTTCCAGTAGTAGGTGTAACGGCCGTCGCCGCCATGCCCCATCATAAACACGGTGCGGTAATAATTATTGTTTTCGCAGCGGGGGCTGTTGACGGGATACATGTCCAAAGAAAGCAAAGGGCAGCCGCCGGCGCGGCAGCTGGCAGGCGTCGCAGCGGCAGGCACGGTCGGGGCGTAGGTCACAAACATGTCCACCACCGGCAGATTGTCAATTTGCCCGGCCCAATCCAGGCGTGGCGCATGAACAAAACCTTGAAAGCCCTCACCATTTTCCACAAAGAGCCATTCGCCATTTTCGGAACGGCCTAAAACGGCCACCGTTTCACCAATGCCAATGTAGGTGATTTCCGCCGCGTCGGCGTCTGGTGTAGTGAAAAGGCTGGAGGCCACGTGAGCGACGGCTTGTGTGCCGGTAATCGCCATAGGGGTTGGCGTGGGCGATGATGTATGTGTCGCCGTGACTGTCTGTGTGGGTGTGGCCGTGTGGCCAGGTACGCTGGCACTGAGTACAGCCGAAGTGGCCGTAGCCGGTTGTGTTGGTTGGGGAGTGGCGGTAGGTGGCGGCGTTGTTTCCGTTGGTGCAATGATGGCGACTGCCACCGCACTGGCCGTTGGCGGGGAAAGATACTGCTGCCAGACCCAGCCACCACCCATGACAAACAGGATTACCAGAAGCAGCGCCAGAAGCAGCGCCGGTTTTTTACGGGAGATAGGCGCCTGGGGTGCCGCCGGGGGTGGGGGCAGCAGCGGCAGGATGGGTGTGGGTGGCGGTGTTTGTGGATGATGGCCGATCACAATGCGGCTGGCATCCTGGTGGGCAAAGGAGGTCCATTTATACGGCCGTGTCCCATTTTGTGATGTCTTGCGCTGCAATTGTTCGTGAATGTAGGCAAAAACCTCGTCAATGGTGACACGGCCGTTGCGATCCTGATCGGCCGCGCCCGTTTTCAACCCTTCAATGAAAAAATGAGTAAAGAGCGAAGGCATGACTGAGCCTGTAACCCCATCTTCACGCCATTCATAATGCACCCGGTCTGCCGCGGATAGGATCACCCTTTCGTGCCCATTGCGGTTAAAGGCATCATCCGTTGTTGCCACCCGCCCAATCAATTCCCGGCTGTCCCGGCTGCTGGCATTGCTAAAGGTGCAGTCAAAGACCACCACCTGCTGCCAACAAGGGCTGTCATCCATGATTTCAGCCAGATAGGTAGCGGGGATCGCGGTGGCCCGCAGCAATTTATGTTCGGTGTCATGGGCCGCCAGATAGAGCTTCTCCTCTGCGCCCACGGCGGCGTGTCCCATGAAATAGAGCAGCAGCAAATCATCTTTAGCGCCGCCGGCAAAAAAATGAGCGATTGCCCGCCGGATGGCGTCGGCGGATTCATCTACCAGTGTGGCGACTTGATCAAACCGGCCAATATGCGGGTCACGCAGCACATCAACCAGCCGGTGGACGTTGGCGGTTGGCCGGGTCAGGCTGGCCAGGGTGCGGTCTTGATACTCGCTGTTACTGATGATCAGCGCCAGCCGCCGTCCCACCTGGGCATGGGGTGGCTCCACAACAACGGTGGTGGCGGCTGCGGCCACGTCAGGCGTTAGCGCGCATAATGCCTGGGCAAAGGCAACGGCCGTCTCATACCGTTCATCTGGTTGTTTGGCCATGGCTTTGTTGATGATGGTTTGAATTTCCGGCGGCAGGTCTGGTCGGGCGTCTAGAATACGCGGCGTGGGTTCAAACATATGTTTGACGGCCACGGCAATGGGAGTGTTGGATTGGTATGGATGTTTGCCGGAGAGCATCTCGTAGAGGATGATACCCAAAGTGTAGATGTCGGAACGGCCGTCCAACTCTGTCTCCCCTTGAATCTGCTCTGGACTCATGTAAGCGGGCGTACCTACGGCGCCGCCCGTGTCGGTTAGCTGCGTGGTCGCCTTGGTCATTTTCACCGTGCCAAAATCAGAGATATACGGTTCGCCCCGCTGGTCGAACAAGATATTGCTTGGTTTTAGATCACGGTGTACCACCTTGTGGGCATGCACTTCATCCAATGCCGGCGCCAATCGCCCCAGAATAAAGGCAGCATCCACCAGGCTCAATGGTCCCTGGTGCAGCCGCTCAGCCAGCGACCCCCCGGTCATAAAGCGCATCACCAGGTAGGGCTGCCCCTTTTCTTCGCCAAAGTCATACACAGGCACAATGGCAGGGTCAGCGAGTGCGGCGACAACTTTGGCTTCCCGTTCAAATCGCTTGCGAAAGGTGGGGTGATGCGACAACTCCACCGGCAGCAATTTAACAGCCACCTCCCGCTCAAAATGAGGATCATGAGCGAGATAAACCGTTGACATACCACCACGACCTAGTTCTGCTTGAATTCGATAACGGCCGATCGTTTC
Source organism: uncultured Chloroflexota bacterium (assembly GCA_900696625.1). GTDB lineage: Bacteria > Chloroflexota > Anaerolineae > Promineifilales > Promineifilaceae > CAADGU01. The sequence continues at coordinate 12,665 of CAADGU010000088.1, forward strand.
AGGTACCATCATTGCCAAAGTATAAAAAGCAGCCAAAGGGCAACAACGTAGAATTAGCGGCTTTTTCACGGAGAGGCAGGTAAACAGTACAGAAGTAAGGGGGCGCTGTTCAAATGGCGTATGATGCCAGGCGCCATACGCTATACAACTTCCATGACCGATAACCCATTTGTTAGACTTCAAAAATCAGACATGCTCTGTTATAATGGCTTTCGTACCTTATGTTGAATTGTAGCGATGGGGTGTGTAGAACAAATCGAGGAGGCATCATGCGAAAACCTGCAATAGTTGTAATATCCCTGTTGGCATTGGCGTTGTTAATAGCCGCGTGCGGACAAATTGGCGGTGGTGGCAGCCAGACCACCGACCCGGAACCTGTGGTGGAAGTAATTCCGCCCACGCCCACAAACACAGCCACACCCACGCCGACCCTACCGGCTACCTTTACGCCCATTGCCATGGGGTACGGCGGCAGCCTGTATATTGTTGGGGGCACCCGGTCTGTGCATATTGTACAGGCAGGGGAAACATTGGGCATTCTGGCAAAACAATACGGCGTCACGGTTGATGCCATTGCCAAAGCGAATCGGATTTCAAACTATAATCTGATTAAGGTTGGTCAGGTGTTGTACATTCCCCCCTGTGAATGATCAACCGGAGAGACCATCAAAAAAGCCCACAGCTTGCTGTGGGCTTTTTGTTATTTTGGGTCGGGGAGGCCCATTATATGGTCAGCATGGGTAACGCTTCTTCTTCGGGCATGGGTTCCTGTTCTTCTTTATGGCGCAGCAGGATGTTATCGTCCTGAACATCCAGGAAGACTGTTTCCCCGGCGACAAAATTACCGGCCAAGACGGCATCAGACAGGCGATCTTCCACTTCCATTTGAATGAGGCGGCGCAACGGCCGTGCCCCGAATTCCGCATCATACCCATGTTCTGCCAGCCAATCGCGGGCGGTATCGGTAGCCTCAATAGTTAATTCATGGTCTACCAACCGGTCATTGACCTCATTCAGGATAATATCCACAATGCGACGGATATTCTCTTTGGTTAACTGCCGGAAGACGACAATGCTGTCTACACGGTTAATAAATTCGGGCCGGAACTGTTTTTTCAGTTGTTCCAGCAGCGTCTTTTGCATTTCTGCATACTGCTGGTTTTCTTCGGTCACATCGTCGCGCCGGAAGGAAAAGCCCAGATTGGGACCGCGTTTGATGGTATCCGCGCCTACGTTGGAGGTCATAATGATCATGGCGTTGCGGAAATTGACCTTTTGTCCTTTGGCGTCAGACAGATGCCCTTCTTCCATGATTTGCAGCAGCAGGTTAAACGCTTCCGGGTGCGCCTTTTCAATTTCATCAAAGACGACAATGGAATACGGCCGTCGTCGCACAGCTTCGGTTAACTGTCCGGCGTCTTCATAGCCCACATACCCTGGCGGCGAACCAACCAGCCGCGCCACGTTATGCCGCTCCATGAATTCAGACATGTCCAACTGCACCAGCGCTTCTTCGCTGCCAAACAGGAACATTGCCAGCGCCTTGGTCAATTCCGTTTTGCCCACCCCGGTCGGGCCGAGGAAGATGAAGGAACCAATGGGGCGGTTGGGGTCTTTCAGTCCGGCGCGGGCGCGGCGCACCGCTTTAGAAATGGCTTCAATTGCTTCTTGCTGCCCGACAATGGATTTGCGCAGTTCGTCTTCCATGTGCAGCAGCCGTTCGGATTCTTCATGGGTGAATTGATAAACGGGGATACCCGTCCACATTGCCAACACCTCAGCGATGTCTTCGGCCGTCACGCTGACCGAGTATTCGCCTTCGGTATTGGCCCGCATCGTGTCTAGCTGGCGTTGCAGTTCTTCTTCGCGGGTGCGCAAATCTTCGGCATATTCATAACGGCCGTCTTCAATAGATTGCGTCCGTTCATCCCGAATTTCGCGCAATTCGTCATACGCTTCCCGAATATCGGCTACCTGCGGCACACGATACATGCGCACACGAGAGGCGCTCTCGTCAATCAGGTCAATTGCCTTGTCCGGCAAAAAGCGGTCGGTGACGTAACGAGTGGAAAGATTGACGGCCGCTTCAATCGCTTCTTGGGTGATGAACAGGTTGTGATGCTGCTCATACGCCCCCTTGATGCCCTGCAAAATCTGGATGCTTTCTTCGGGGGAAGGTTCATCCACATAGATTGGCTGGAAGCGGCGTTCCAGGGCGGCGTCACTTTCTATATATTTGCGGTACTCTTCCAGGGTAGTGGCGCCGATGGTTTGCAATTCACCTCGCGCCAGCGCCGGTTTGAGGATATTGGCCGCATCTACAGAACTGCCGGCCGACCCGGCCCCCACCAGCATATGCACTTCATCAATAAAAAGGATGGCGTCGCTGGATTTCAACTCTTCAATGACGCGCTTAAGCCGTTCTTCAAACTGGCCCCGGTACATGGTACCGGCCACCAGGCTACCTACATCCAGTTGCAGCACGCGCTTGTTGTGCAGAATGTCCGGGACACGGCCGTCTACAATTCGTTGGGCCAACCCTTCAATAATAGCCGTCTTGCCCACTCCCGGTTCGCCAATGAGCGCCGGGTTATTTTTGGTGCGCCGCGCCAATATCTGGATGACACGCTCAATTTCCATTTGGCGGCCGATCACCGGGTCCAGCTTGTTTTCCTCGGCCATCGCCGTCAGGTCGGTGGCTAATTGATCCACCATGGGCGTCTTGCTCTTCTCTTTCTTGGTGGTAGAACCGCCACGCTTGGCCGGGGCGGCGGCTTCGGTGGCTGCCACCGGGCTTTCCTTCAGCATCCGCCGTGTCTGGCGGCGGATTTGCTCTGGGCTGATGCCGAATTTGCGCAGCACATCAATGGCCAGCCCTTCATTTTGCCGTGCCAGACCAAGCAGCAGATGCTCTGTGCTGATGTAATGCTGGCCCATGCGCCGGGCTTCTTCCACGGCCAATTCCAGCAGCCGTTTGGTGCTGGGCGATAGTTCAATTTTGGTAAAGGGAGTACGGGTGCCTGGCCCCCCGGAGAGGCGTTCCACCATGGCCTGGACGCGGGCCGCATCCAACCCTAATTCACGCAGTACCCGCCCGGCCACACCCCCTTCTTCGCGCAGCAGGCCAATGAGTACATGCTCACTGCCAATATAGCTGTGATTTAAGCGTTCGGCTTCTTCTTGCGCCAGACTTAATACGCGGCGCGCGCGTTGTGTAAATCGTTCCCAGTTTTTTGAGTTCACCGGTGTTTACCTCGGTTTGGCTCGTCGTTCTTCGCCCGGTAATCGGTAATCCGTAATCCGTAATCGGTAATCCGTAATCGGTTACCGATGACCGTTCAGCGATTACTGGTCACTGATCAAAGCCAGGTCAGACTCGACGAATTTTGGAGAGACGACTTGCCTGATGCTCAGACCAAGCTGCCGCTGCTCCGCGTCAATACGAATAATACGAACCGATACTACCTGACCTACTTTCACAATGTCACGCGGATGAGTGACATGTGTTTCTGAAATTTCCGAAATGTGAATTAAGCCTTCCAGTTGGTAATCATCATGCAGCCGGGCAAAAGCGCCATAAGGAGCCAGCTTGGTCAGCGTGGCGTCAAAAAGCTGCCCCACCTGGTAATGCTCGTCAATGGTCGTCCAGGGATCAGGCTGCAATCTTTTCATGCTCAATGCCAGCCGTTCTTTTTCCTGGTCAATGGAGAGAACCTGGACTCTCACTTCCTGGCCTGTTTTTAACAGTTCAGTGGGATTGTTGATGCGTTTCCAGCTAATTTCGGAGAGATGAATCAGCCCTTCCAGCCCGCCAATGTCCACAAAAGCGCCAAAGTTGGCAATGTTAATGACACGGCCGTTAAACACATCCCCCTCTTTTATTTCCGATAGCAATTTGGTTCGTTTGCCCTGGCGTATTTCTGAGGCGGCATCCTTTTCAGACAAGATGAGGCGATTTCTTTCCGCATCCACTTCCACTACCTTCACGGTAATTGGCTGTCCCACCGATTTTTGTAGAGCGCCTGGGCTTTGTTGCACCGCTTGCTGCCGCTCCCGGCTAAATTGGGATTTAGGCACAAAACCGCGCAATTGCCCAATTTGCACCAGCAGCCCGCCTTTGTTGTGCCCGGCAATCTGCCCTTGACATGCCTCTTTGGCGCGTAAGCAGTGTTCCATGTTTGACCAGTCCTGGTACTCCACTGCCTTTGTGAACGACACAATCAGGTTCCCCTGCTCGTCTTCCAGAGACACAACATAGACATGTACTTCGTTGCCAACGGCCAACCGGTCACGGGTATTGGCATCCAATGTCTGCACCTCTGCCATGGGAATGATCCCTTCTGACTTGGCGCCAATGTCCACCAATATCTCGTTATTCCGGTGCGCCACCACCCATCCTTTCCGGGTTTCCCCGGCTGCGGGCAGGTTAAAATCCTCACCCAGCAAAAAATCCATGGGGTGGCCTGCTTCACTTTCTGTGTAGGTTAATTCATTAACCAAATTCTTTCTTCCCATCCTTTATGACATTGCACTTTTGTCTCGATTATACTGGGTTCAGGCATGTTGGCAATAACACAATTGGCCCGCTAATACAATTCATACGGCCGTGTGCGCCCCCCACGGCGATAGGTTATTATTGGCCTTCATGTCACACCGGCAATGGTTGGAAAATCGGCCACACGTCCACGCCTTGTTATGGGGGAGCGCCCTTTTTTTGGCCGCATTTTTGCCCCGCCTGGCGGCCATTGACCGGTATGTGACGCCGGATGAACTGGTTTGGGTGTTCCGCTCGGTGCAGTTCCGGCAGGCGCTGTTGGCCGGGCAATGGGCGGATACGCTCACTGCCGGGCATCCGGGGGTAACAACCACCTGGTTGGGGGCGCTGGCCATGAGCGGGCAATTGCTCTTACGGCCGTCTGACCTGCCCACCTATCACTGGATCACCCATCTGGCCTGGTACGCCCCGGAAAACACGGCCATGCTGCCCAGGCTCTATACCTTTTTAACCGGGGCGCGGCTGTTGGTGGCGGTGGTCAACAGCCTGAGTGTGGTGGCCGTTTTCTGGCTGGCGGGGCGGCTGTACGGCCGCGTCCCCGCTCTGCTCATCGCCCTCCTGCTGGCCTTCGACCCCTTTCTGGTGGGGCTGTCTGGCCTGCTGCATGTGGACGGCCTGCTGACCACCTTTACCACCCTGTCCCTGCTAACGCTGGCGCTGGCAATAAAGCTACCACAAAACAAACCCTACGCCTGGGCGGCGCTGTCCGGCGCGTTGGCAGCCCTGGCCATTCTCAGCAAAAGCCCGGCGCTGCTGCTGCCGCCGTTTGCGGCGCTTATTATTTTCTTGTCAATGTTCACGGGTCGAGAAAACCCTTTAGCGGCGCGTGTGCGGCGGATGGTGGGGCAGGGCTTGTCCTGGTTGGCCACGTGTGTGCTGCTATTGGTTGCGCTGTTCCCGGCTCTGTGGTCGTCGCCACTGCCGGTGGTGCAGCAATTGACCGGGACGTTTGGTGAACATGCGGCGGAGGCGGTACGGCCGTCTTACTTTCTCGGCCAGATCACCCATGACCCCGGCCCGCTCTTTTACCCACTCACCCTTGCCTTTCGTCTTAGCCCGATGGTATTGTGTGGCCTCATCCTTGCCATTTTTCTTATCGCCCATGCCTTGTGGCGGCGACCGGCGCATGATCCCTGGCGCCGGCTGCCCACCTGGATTTTTATTCTGTGGCCACTCCTATTTGTCACGGCCGTGACCCAGGCCGCCCAAAAGTATGACCGCTATGCCCTGCCTGCCGTACCCGCGCTGATTATCGTGGCTGCCCTCGGTTGGACGTATTTGCCCGCCTTCCAGATGCGCCGGTCGCCGGTTGTCTCGGTTTTAGTAGCTATCCAGTTCATCTGGCTGCTGTGGGTGATGCCTTACCCGTTGACGGCCGCGAACCCCCTGCTGGGGGGCACGGCCGTTGCCCGGCAGGTGATGGAACTGGATTGGGGCGAAGGTACGAGCGCCGCCGCCCAATGGTTAGCTGCCCAACCCGATGCTGCCGACAGCACGGCCGTTGCCGGCACGTCCCCTGCCCTGGCCCCCTTTTTCCCTGGCCGCGCCCTGGCCTGGACGCCGGACAATCTGGCTCAGGCGAAATACATGATTATCACGTTGGACAGTGGCGATACCCAACCAGAGCCGCCCGTTCCCGGCGCTGTGCCCGTCCACACCATTCAACTCAATGGGCAGGATTGGGCCGTGATTTTCCGGGCAATACCCACGGCCGTGACCACCCCACCCCCGTCGCTATCCTCACCCGTTCGTTTGGGCGACGCCATCTCCTTGTTGGCAACCCAGGCGGAAGCAACGCCAACGGCCGTCAACGTTGTGTTGCAATGGCAGTTGGCGCAGCCGGTGGACGGCCGTTACGCCATCAAACTCAGCCTGCTGGATGAAACCGGGCAGTGGTGGGCCGGTCTGGAAACGCCCCTGCTCAACGATGTCTATTTCTACCCCGAACATTGGGATGCCGCGGAAACGCCGGTAGTCCAGTATCAGCTGCCGCTGCCGCCTGGCCTGCCGCCGTCTGCCTACAGGGTGGAAGTGGCGCTGTTTGATGCAACCACGCAGGCACAGTTACCGCTGTTTGCCGCCAATGGCGCCTTTGTGGGCATGACCCAACTGGTGGGTCAGGTGCAAACGCGCTTAAAACCAGAGCCAGTTTCCGCCACCCAATTTGATCCGCCCATCGCCCTTATGAAAGACTGGGGCAGTCTGCGCCTGTTGGCCGGGCGTGACTTTCCCCCTGCATCGGTAGTGAACGGCGACAACCTGCTGCTGGATTTATACTGGCGTGCCGATGATGTGCTGCCACCTGGTTTGCAAGTGGAAGTAGTTTTGGGGGATGTGACGATGCGCCAGCCACTCAGCCGTTTTGACACCGCCCACTGGCGGCCCGGCGAGATCATCCATGAAAAAACGGCCGTGCCCATTCCCGTAGATATGCCCGGTGGTGTGTATGAATTGGGGATACGGCCGTTAACGGCTGACGACGAACCATTGGGCGACGCGCTCCGAGCAGGACAGTTAGAAGTGATTGCTCTGGATAGACAGTTTGCCTTGCCGCCCAACGTTTTGGCGCTGCGGGATGACCACTTTGGCGAGCAGATGACCTTAAAGGGAGCGAATATACCCGCCGGGTCACTGACCGCTGGTGAAACCATCAGCCTGACGCTCTATTGGCAGGTGGTGCAAAAGCCTGATCATCTCATCTCCGCTTTTGTTCATGTGCTTGATGATAACGGGCAACTGGTGGCCCAATCGGACCAATGGCCGGGCGGCCTGCCTGCCCACCTGTGGGCCGCCAGGCAGGTCATCGCCGATGTCCACATGCTGACCCTGCCCGCCGACGCCCCCCCCGGCCCCTACCAACTGGCTATCGGCCTCTACTATCCGGCCAATGGCCTGCGCGTGCCCGCGTTCGACGCCAACGGCCGTGCCTACCCCAACAACCAGATTACCCTCCCCCTGGAGACCGCCCCGTGAGCCGAAATCCGTATACCGTGAGCCGTAATCCGTATACCGTAAACCGTGAGCCGAAGTCGGATTACCGATTACGGATTACCGATTACGGATTACCGATTACGGATTACCGATTACGGATTACGCTTTACGTTCTGCTCCTCATAGCCTTTGCCCTGCGCTTGCATGGGCTGGCAAGCCAGAGCCTCTGGTGGGATGAGGGTATCAGCCTCAACCTGGCCCGTTCGCCTCTGCCCGCTATCCTGGCCGACCGGCTGAACAATATCCACCCACCACTTTATTTCATCCTGCTCAAAGGGTGGGTGGCGCTAACCGGGCTGAACGCTTTCAGCGCCCGTTACCTTTCCACCCTCGCCAGCCTGCTGCAAGTAACGGCCGTGTACGCCGTCTGCCGCCGCTGGTTCCGTAATCCGTATACCGTAAACCGTAATCCGATCACCGATTACCGATCACCGATTACGGGTCACGCATCACGCATCACGCATCACGCCCCCCTCCTCGCTGCCTTCCTCATCGCCATTTCCCCGCTATCCGTCATCTACGCCCAGGAAGCGAGGGTCTATGCGCTGTTGCCATTGGCGACGCTGGCGTTGTTGGCAATTGTTTGGGAGATTAGAGATTGGAGATTGGAGATTGGAGATTCACTACCACTCACTAATCTCCAATCTCCAATCTCCTACTGGCTCACCTTTGCTCTCGTCGAATGGTTCGCCCTGCATCTGCATTATGTGATGCTGTTTCCGGTGGTGTATGTGAGCGGCTGGCTGCTGCTGGCCTTCCTGAGAGAGCGGCGTTGGCGTGACCTGCCCCGCCTGGTGATGACACAGGCGGCGGTGGGGCTGGCCTGTTTGCCCTGGTTTGTGGCCGTGCTGCGCAACTGGACGGTCGTGCAAGCCGAAGCCAACGCCGGTACCTACCTGGCCGAACCGACCCCGCTCGATTTTCTGCTCAAACAGGTGTGGGTGTTTCACCACACCGGCCTGACCGGGGCGCTGGCCCGCCCCGGCGTGTGGGAATTGGCCGCGCTGTTGCTGCTGGTCACGGCCGTACTCACCCTCCTCCGCCTGACTGTAAACCGTAAACCGTATGCCGTAAACCATAATCCGAAGCCCGAATACCGAATACCGATTACGGATTACCGATTACGGATTACCGATTACGTCCTACGCCTCCTCCTCCAATGGCTGCTCCCCCTCAGCGGCGCGCTGCTGGTGTGGACGGTGCGTTCCTTTTCCCACCCGCGTTACATCGCCTTTGCCGCCATCACCTTCATTCCCCTGGCGGCTTATCTGATTGCGCCTGACGTGGCGGCGCGCAACCGGGTGATGAGGATCGTTGAGCGTTTGCTGGCGGTTGTCCTGTTTTTGTCGCTGGTGGCCCTGTCGCTGATGGGGTTGAGGTTGTACTTTTTTGATCCGCAGATGGCGAAGGATGATATGCGCGGCGCGGCGGAGTATTTGGCGGCGGCGCTAACTCCCGAAGACCTGATCATCGTGCCCGATGCCGGTTGGGCATTTCCTTTTGAATATGCGGGCGACACGGCCGTTGTCATGCCCCACCTGGCTGACCCCGACGGTTTATGGACGCGGTTGGCGGAATGGACGGCCGTACCCCACCGCCGCATTGCCCTGGTGTCGGCGGCAAGTGGGCTGGCGCAGGGGCCGGCAGTGGTGCGTTTTGCCCTGGAACAGGCGGGGTCATTGGTGGAGACACGGCCGTTTGACGGCCTCATCGTGCAAATTTACGAAATTGAGCAAACGGCCACAGCGCCGGATTGGACGCCACTGGACATCTGGTTTGGCCCGCTGCAGTTGACCGGCTTTTGGGTAGAACCAGGAGCCGCGGCGGACACGGCCGTGTCCCTGGCGCTGCGCTGGCAGCTAAATCACCCCTCACCCGACCGCCACACGGCCGTGTTGGAACTGCTGAATGCCGACGGCCTGCCTCTGGCGCAATGGGATGAGGTGTTGGCGGCTGGCGACGGCCGTCCCACCGAACGGTGGTCAACTGGTGAAGTAGTGACGACCACGCACGTTTTGCCGCTGCCCTGGGGCACACAGCCGCAACCGGTGACGTTGCGCCTCAGCGTCAACGGCCGTCAGCCGGATGGCGTTGCCGGTCTGGTGGAAGCGCGCAATGCCGCCGGGCAGCCCCAGGGCATGGCCGTGAATCTGTCGCAAGCCATCCAGGTGCAACAGGCTAACCAACCTGGGAGCAATCCCTACGACCTGCCGCCGGGGCTGCCCCGTTTGCCGGCGCCGGTGCTGGTGGCGGGTGGGTTGTGGCTGACGGCCGTGGGGCAGGATCGGGCACAGGTTGGCGGCGGGCAGCCATTACGGGTCAGCCTGGAATGGCAGGCCCTCTCACAGTTACCGGCCTTGCAGCCACGTTTGCAGGTGGCGCAAAATGGGCAGGTGTTGGCGGAAACGCCGCTTTTTACCCAATTTTCAACAGATCAATGGCGGCCCGGTGAAGTCGTATTAGCCCATCACATCCTGGCTATACCCGCAGGGGTATCAGAGGGTACGGCCGTGTTGCTTTTAACGCTAGATGGGCAACAAATCCCCATCGGGCAGGTGGAAATCACCCCGTCTGACCATAATTTCACGCCACCCACGCCGCAGGCGCCGTTGGATGCTATGTTTGGCAATGTGGCGCGGCTGGTGGGCTTTGACGCGCCAACTCAGGTGACAGCGGGTGAAACAATCCCCCTGACGTTGTATTGGCAGGCGGTAGGTGCGGAGACGCCGCTGGCTTATACGGTGTTTGCGCATTTGTTGGCGGCGGACGGCCGTCTCATCGGCCAGCACGACGGCCCCCCGGCAAACGGCGAACGCCCCACCACCGGCTGGATTACCGGCGAATACATTACCGATCCCCACGCTATCCGCTTCCGCGAACAGGATTACACCGGCCCGGCGCAAATCGCCGTTGGCCTATATGATCCGGCGACCGGGGCGCGCCTGCCTCTGGCGGGTGGTGGTGATATAGTGGTGCTGCCGGGGGTTGTGGAAGTAAACAGTAAGCGGTGAGCAGTGAGCGGTGAGCAGCGGGCAGTGGATGGGATGATCCGCAACGGCGGCGAACGTTTTCTGGCAAGGAAATCCGTGAAAATCCGTCCTATCCGTTTCATCCGTGATCCTATTTCTGAGGGATTTTGAAAACGAGCGAACAGAGGCAAGACAGGTGGGTTTTTCTGGCGTTGACGGCCGTGCTGTGGGCGACGGCGTTGGTGTATGCCGCCTCGCTGGCGTTTGCTTTCATCTGGGATGATCCGCTCTGGTTTGGGCACGCCCTGGGTAAGGCGTGGTGGCAAACACTGCTGCCCAATGCCGATTTCCAGTTTTATCGCCCCCTGACAATGCTTTATTTCTGGTTGTTCCGCCGCGCCAATGGTACATTTGCCATTGAAACAGCGCATGGTTTCCAGTTGGGCTTCCATTTGCTAAATGTGGCGCTGGCATTTGCCATCGGCCGCCGCCTGGGATTGGGGCGGGGTGTGGCGGTGGCGGCAGCGGCGCTGTTTGCCTTTTACCCGATGGCATACCAGGCGGTGGCCTGGGCTGCGCCGCAGCAGCCGCTCACGGCCGTGTGGCAAAATGCGGCCTGGTTGGGTTATATGTGGGCACGGCCCCTGTCTTCCCAATCCGCGCCCCGCCAGGCCCGTTGGGGATTGCTTGCCAGCCTCCTCTTTTTTAGCCTGGCGCTGGTCACGCAGGAGAGCAGCGTCACGGTTGCCATTGTACCCTTGTTGTATGAACTGCTTCTGCGTCGTACCTGGGTGGGGGGGCGGTCGGCGGTTGGTTGGCTACGGCCGTATACCTGGGCGCTGGTTTATCCGGTGCTGGCGGCCGGGTATGTGCTGGTGTGGCTGGCGGCGCCGCGCAAGGCGGGCATTACCGGTGTGTTTTTTGACGGCCGTAATGTGGCCTATGTGCTGCAAGGCATCGCCTTTCCTCTGTTTGGCCGGCCGCAGGGCTATGCCCCGGATGCTGTGTGGCCTGAGTGGGTGGTGGTGGTTTGGGCGCTGGCAATGTTGGCCGTTTTGTTAGGGCTGGCGGTCTGGCGGAGGCGGGGGCGGGTGGCGTTGTTTGGCCTGGCCTGGGCGGTGGCGGCGGTGCTGCCGATGCTGGTGGGTCTCGGTTTTGCCTATGTGGCGTTGGCGGCACGGCTGCTCTATGCGCCGGCGTTGGGTATTTGCCTGCTGTGGGGCTGCGCCTTGTGGCCGCGCACGAGGGAGCGGCGTTGGGTGCAGGTGGGCAGCGTGCTGGCGATTGGCCTGATTTTGCTGCAAAGCGTCTGGCTGCTGCGCCAGTTTGAAGCAGTGTGGCGGCAGGGAACCGGCCATTTGCGGGCGGCGGTGGCGGTGTTGGATGAAGGGGGTGACGGCCGTCTTCTTTTCCTCAATTTCCCCGACCGGTATGCCCCTACACGGCCACCGTACCCGGTGGGTTATTGGGGGCTGACACTGGCGCCGGTGGTGGTGGAACTGGCCGATTTTCAGCGGGTGTGGACGGGTGGACAGGCCGGATCGCTGTCTTACGCTATGCCCTGGATAGATCAGGCGGAGCGGGAGAGTGGCGGTTACATGGTGGATATGCGCGGCGTGATTATTCAGCCGGATGAACTGGCGGCGCTGGCGGCGGATGTGGATGGGGTGTATGTGTCGCGTTATGGGGCGGACGGCCGTTGGCAGTTGCAGTATGCGGGCCGGTTAGAGCCAGGCGTGGCCGATTGTCAACTGGCGCGTTTGGGCGAAGATATTTGCCTGCATGAGGCGCAGGCGGTGGAGACGGCTGATGGGTATGAGGTGACGCTGGTGTGGTCTACGGCCGTGCCCCTGCCGCCCCACCTGACCATCTTCGCCCATCTGGGCCAGCCCGGTCAGCCGCCCGTGGCCCAGGCAGATGGGGATACCTGGCGCGGCGCGCTGCCTATGGCGAACTGGCCGCCCGGCGTTCGTATCGTTGAGCAGCGCACGTTGCCCCGTACCGCGCAGGATGGTCTGTCAGTGCAAGTGGGCGTGTATAACTGGGTAGATGGGCAGCGGGTGGGGGAGGTGGAGGTGAGCAGGTGAGCAGGTGAGGGGGTGAGCAGTGAGTAGTAAGCAGTTAGCGGTGAGCAGTGATTTAATCTCCAATCTCTAATCCTCTTTTTCATAAATGATCGCCTGAATCTGCCAGGGTGACTGTCCATGTAAGGGGATGGTGAACTGGCGGCGGCGCATTTCGTTAAAGCCGTTTTCGATGACGGCCGTGTACTCCGGCCAGGCAGGCATACCCCAGGGGCCACCTTCCAGGACGACCACGTACTCCACCTGGCTGGCGGTTAAGGTTTGTTGGAATTGGGCCAGACTGTCTGGCGTGGCGGCAGGGAGGATGGCATAGGGGACTGCCCAGGTGGTCTGGTTGGTGGTTGCCAGCCGCCAGGAGATGGATTCGCCGCTGAATTGGTCCCAGGGGTTGACCAGGAAAAAGCGGGCGTCAGGTGGGATTTCGGCTTGCAGCCAGTCCGCCAGATCATTCAGGGCGGGATGCGTTTCATACTCCACTTCCATGGTTACCCCAAACTGGCGGAAGCGGTCAGACAGGACGCGGATGCTCTGCCAGCCCGCCAGCAGCAGCAGCCCGGCCACCAGGATGATGGCGGCGCGCTGCCAGATGGGGGTTTGCGGCCATTGGTGGCGGGTGATGTGCAGGGCATGGGTGAGCATGACGGCCGTGAGTAGATGCAGCGCGGGCACAAAGGTGGCGATAAACCGGGGGTTGAACGGGTGGTTGATGAGCATGATCAGCCCCATGCCCGCCAGGAAATAAAGCAGCAGCAGCCGGATGCCGGGTGTGCGCCAGTTGGCAAAAGCCCAAAGCAGCCCGGCCAGATTGACCAGGGCAAACAGGGGGGCGGGCGTCTCATGCCGGGCCAGGCTCAGCGGGTAATAAACCAGGCCGCGCCAGGAGAGCCAGGCGGCGTCGCCGGCTAATGGCTGGGCATAATCCACCGCGCCGCTCAGGTTGCCGGGGCGGCCCAGCCAGAGCAGCAGGGCCAGCGCCAGCGGGCCGAAGAGCCATGCCCAGCGTTGCCATGTGCGTAATTCGTGATGCGTGATGCGTGATGCGTGAGGGAATGTGCTGGCAGCAAGGGTAAGTTCGGTAAGGGCAACGGCCGTGAGGGTGACGGCGCCGTAGGTGTATTTGGTGAGGATGGTGAGGGTGAGCAGCAGGCTGGTGAGGAGGAGGCGGGCGGGGGACGGCCGTTTGAGAACGCGCAAATAGGCCCACAACGCCAGCATACTGATGAACAGTCCCGGCGTTTCCAGCATTACCAGTGCCCCGTTGACGAGCAGGGAGGTCATGGTCAGGGTGAGACTGGCGGCGATGAGACCGCTGAGCCAGCCATACTTGTCGTCAATTTCCAGGCAGATGGCGTAGAGGACGGGCACAGCCAGGAAAAGGGAGGTGGCGCTAAAGAGGCGGGCGGTGACGGCCGTGCCGCCAAACAGCCAGAAAACCAGCGCCTTGAGCCAGGTGACGCCGGGTGGATAAAAATTTTGCGCGGCAAGAATGTGGGTAAAATCGCCCAGGTTGCCCGCACGCAGCGCCAGCGCCATCTGCTGCGCCGCCAGGGCATGGTTGGCTTCGTCGGCGTCGAAGGGGTACTGTTGGAAGGCCAGGATGTGGCGAATGAGGAAGAGGAGCACGGCCGTGTCCAATACCAACACCAGCAACAGCCCCAGCCAGTTGCGACTGCGGGCGGCAGGGGATGGAGGAGCGGGTGTTTGGGCGGCGGGCATGGCCCGTTATTGTGGCGTAGTTTAGCAGGTGGGGCAAACAGGGAAGAGATTGGTTCAATCGGCCAGATTGAACCAATCGGAGGGGGATCAAGAGGTGGAGGCGGTGGACGGCCGTCTCACAATCTCACTCGTGCGCGTCCCCCCGGCCTGCTCATACTGGCTGCTGTCTTTGTCACAGGCCACACCCACCCCGGCCA
>CAADGU010000089.1 GCA_900696625.1 uncultured Chloroflexota bacterium
ACCCCTCAGCCCTGATCTCCTGGCAGCAATCCCTCGCTAAACACGCCTTAAAATTTTGCCAAATCCCGGCAGGCACGGCCGTTTGTGGTATACTCTCCTCCATGCGGGATAACACAACAATTGAGAGATAATCGGTGAGATTCTACCGATAACCGTTCACCGATTACCGATTACCGGAAAAGGCCACACCATGTCAAACGAGCACCCCCAATTTGCCCACCTGCACTGCCACAGCGAATACTCCCTGCTTGACGGATTGAGCCGGGTGAAAGACCTGGTGGGGCGGGCGGCGGAATTGGGGCAAACGGCCGTGGCCCTCACCGACCACGGCGCCATGTATGGCACCATTGATTTTTACCGCGCCGCCAAAGCGGCCGGCGTCAATCCCATCATCGGCATTGAAACCTACCTGGCCCGGCGCAGCATGGCCGACAAAGACCCGCAGCTCGACAAAACCCGCTTCCACATGCTGCTGCTTGCCCAAAACCAGACCGGCTACCGCCACCTGCTGCACATCGCCAGCGCCGCCCAACTGGACGGCTACTACTACAAACCACGCATAGACCGCCCCTTCATGGCCGCCCACAGCGAGGGCCTCATCGCCACCACCGGCTGCATGGCCGGCGAAATTCCCCGCGCCCTCGGCGACGGCAACATGAAATTGGCGCACCAACTGCTGGGTGAATACCTGGACATCTTCGGCAAAGAGCGCCTCTTCCTGGAACTGCAAGAACACTCCATTCCCGAACTCAGCCAGATCAACAAAAAGCTGATCGAAATGGCCCCTCATTTTGGCCTGGAACATAACTTCCTGGCCACTAACGACGTCCATTACGTGCGCGCCGCCGATGCCGCCCCCCACGAAGTGCTGCTCTGCATCCAGACCAGCTCCACCGTGCAAAACCCCAAAATGCGCTTCTCCGACAAGGGCTACTACCTGAAATCCTACGACGAAATGGTGCGTCTCTTCCAGGGCTACCCGGAGGCGGTGGTGCGCAATTCGCTGCAAAACAGCCTGCTCATTGTGGAGCAGTGCGCCGTGGACCTGGATGATAAAAATTACCACCTGCCCCATTTTGACGTGCCCGCCGGTACGGATGCTCCCACCTACCTGCGTGCCCTGTGCGAAGAAGGGCTGGCCTGGCGCTACGGTGCAGAACGCGCCCAACAGGACGCCGATCTACGCGCCCGGCTCGATCACGAACTGCGCATCATCAACGGCATGGGTTTTGAAACCTATTTCCTCATCGTCTGGGATTTGTGTGAATGGGCCGCCCGCTCCGACCGCTGGTGGCAGCAGCATCAAGACCCCTTCCCCCACGAAAGCTACCAGGAATGGAAAGACAACGACATCTGGTGGAATGTGCGCGGCTCCGGCGCGGGGTCGGTGGTCGCCTATACGTTGGGCATTACCAGCATTGATCCATTGGTCAATGGCCTCATCTTTGAACGATTCCTGAATCCGGGCCGCGTTTCCATGCCCGACATTGACCTGGACTATCCCGACGACACCCGCCATTGGATGGTGGCCTATGCCAAACGGCGCTACGGCGCGGAAAAGGTGGCCCAAATTATCACCTTTGGCACGTTGGGGGCGCGGGCAGCCATTCGTGATGTGGGGCGGGCGCTGGATATGCCGTTGCCGGAGGTGGATGGCATTGCCCGGCTGATCCCGGCCATTCCCGGCAAACCGGCGCACATCGCCGATGTGTTGAACAAGGATCACGAATTCTACTCGGCCGAACTGGAACAGCGGTACAAGGGCGAAAAGGCAGTGAAGGAACTGCTGGACACGGCGCGTAATCTGGAAGGGGTGGCCCGCCACGCTTCCAGCCATGCCGCCGGGGTCATTATTTCTGACCGGCCATTAGAGGAGTATGTACCCCTCAACCGCCCCACCAGCGGCGAGGAAGGGTTGGGCGGCCTGGATCGGGTGACGCAGTGGCCGATGGAAATTGTGGAATCCATTGGCCTGCTGAAAGTGGACTTTTTGGGGCTGAGTACGCTGACGGTGATGCGCCGCGCCGCCCGCCTGATTGAGGAACGGTATGGGGTGCGGTATACGATGGACAACATCCCCTACGACGTGGGGCATGTGGGGCCAGACCCGACCAAAAAGCCGGAAAAGCTGTTTGACATGTTGGCGCAGGGGCGCGTGGCCGGGATATTCCAGGTGGAAGGGGCGGGGATGAAACGGCTGATGATGGATATGAAACCACACCGGTTTGACCATATCATCGCCGCTATTTCTCTTTATCGGCC
Organism: uncultured Chloroflexota bacterium; assembly: GCA_900696625.1. Taxonomy (GTDB): domain Bacteria; phylum Chloroflexota; class Anaerolineae; order Promineifilales; family Promineifilaceae; genus CAADGU01. Next base: position 2,263 of record CAADGU010000089.1, read on the forward strand.
CGGCCCGATGGAAAATATCCCCGAATATATTGCCCGGATGCACGGCGAACGGGAAATACGATACCATCACCCGGCGTTGGAACCGATTTTAGGGGATACCTACGCCATCGTGGTCTATCAAGAACAAATCATCCGTATTGCCGCAGAATTGGCGGGGTATGAGCCGGGGGAAGCGGATATGATCCGCAAGGCGGTGTCCAAGAAGAAAAAAGATTTGATGGAGAAGCACCGCATTCAATTCACAGAAGGGGCGATGGCCAGAGGATTGAGCCGGGAAGTATGCGCCGCGATTTGGGGGGATATTGAGTTTTTTGCGCGGTATGGTTTTAATAAATCACACGCGGCAGACTATGCTAAAGTGACCTGCCAGACAGCGTTTTTGAAGGCGCATTATCCGGTGGAGTACCTGACGGCGATGCTCTCGGTGGAGCGGGACAACACGGACAAGGTGCGCCGCTACTTTGCCGAGGCAAAGGTGTTGGGCATTGACGTGGCCCCGCCGGACATTAACACCTCGGCGCTCGATTTTACGATAGAGGACATCGGCGACCGCCATCTCATCCGCTTTGGACTGGGGGCGATTAAAAATGCGGGCGAGGCGGCGCTGAACCAGATTTTGGCAGAGCGGGAGGCCAATGGGCCGTTCCAGAGCGTGGCCGATTTGTGTGAGCGGGTAGATTTGAAGCGGGTGGGCAAACGGCCGTTAGAGTACATGATTAAAGCGCGTGTTTTTGATTGTTGGGGAGAGCCGCCGCAGCTCATGGACGCGCTGGATCGCCTGGTCGGTTATAGCGGCACAGAACGAGCCGCCGCCGCCACCGGGCAGATGAGTCTGTTTGGCGGGGCTACCGGCGCCCCCGCGCTCAAGGTGGCGGTTGACTTGTTACATCCACCAGACCGGGTGGCAAAGGTAGAACATAAACTGCTGTTGGAGTGGGAAAAAGAGGCGTTGGGCGTACATGTGTCGGAACATCCATTGGAACGGCCGTTAGCCACCCTCAGCACCCTGACCACCGCCGCTATCCCCGATATTGACGCCAACTGGCACACGAAGACGGTGAAACTGGCGGGCATGATCAGCCACCTGCGCACACTGACGACGAAAAAAGGGGAACCGATGGCCTTTGCCACCCTGGAAGACCTGGACGGCAAAATTGACCTGGTTTTTTTCCCGCGTACCTGGAAGGAGTGCCGCGAACAGGTGAGCGTGGATCAGGTGCTATTGGTGCTGGGCAAAGTGCAGGCCAAAGGCGATGAACTGAGCATCCTGGTTGACCGCGTGTCGGCCAACGCCGAAGTGGCGCTGGCGGCCGAGGACGACCGGTCGTATTTAGGATTGGTCAATGGCAATGGCTACGGGCACGAGAATGGTAATGGGTACAATCATGGCAATGGCAACGGCCGTGATAGCGCCAACTGCCGTACTTCCACCTATCCCCCATCTCCACCCGAAGATGACTTCATCGCCGAACCGCCGCCCCATTTTGCCGCCGAACCGGTCTACGCCGCGCCACCACCACCGCCTAATTTTGAGGAGGATGAGGTGAGCGGGGGGCAGTTAGCAGTTAGCAGTGAGCGGTTAGCAGTTAGCAGTGAGCGGTTAGCAGTGAGCGGTGAACGGGCGCGGGTTGTGGAACGTCAACCGCTGCCAGCCCCCAGCCCCCAGCGCGCTTTGATGGTGGTGGTGGAGGTACGGCCGTCGGGCAACTGGCAGAAGGCGTGCCGGGATATAGTCCGCCTGACCAATGAGTATGAAGGGCCAGACGGGCTGACCATTCTCATTGTGGGGCAGGGGTTGAAGATGGAATTGGGGTACGGCCGTACCCGCAGTTGCCCCGAACTCTTTGACGCCCTCCGCCTCATCTCCGGCATCGCCAGAGTCTACAACGACTGAAATTTGCTTATTGCATCAATCTCCATTGCAATTTTACTTGCCATATACTAATACTCTGTGTACCACCTCATTCTATCGAAACAAGCTGATAAAACATTGCGCAAGTTGCCTCGCAATCTATCCAGACGTATCAAAGAGAAACTAATTCAGATAGCGGAAAATCCTTATGCCCAACACAACAATGTCACCAAGCTGCGAGAGCGACCCGGTTATCGTTTACGGGTCGGTGATTGGCGGATCATCTATGAAGTTAAAGATGAGAAACTGATCATATTTGTTTTGAAAGTTGGCCCAGGTGGAGAAGTTTATGATGAGTAAAGTGCAACTAATTTTAAGAGAAGGGCAACCGGAATATGCTGTACTCCCTTATGCTCTCTATCTCCAACTGGTGGAAAACGCCGAAATGTTGCAAGATATTCGTGATTACGACGAAGCAAAGGCACGCATCGCTAGTGGGGAAGAGGAATTGATTCCAGCGCATGTCACGTTCGCCATCATTGACGGAGAAAATCCGGTGAAGATGTGGCGAGAATATCGGGGACTGTCGCAAGCGGAATTGGCGCAGGCGGCGGGTATTAGTACCGCCTATTTATCACAGATTGAGACGGGGAAACGGGTGGGGAAAACGGCCGTGCTCCAATCCATCGCCCGCGCCCTCAACCTGACCCTGGATGATATTGTGGTGTAACGCGATTTTCCAAATCGTGTTACCGTATTTCCCGCAGCAGTGGCACCAGTTTGTACTTGCGCTGGTGGGTGGTGAGCAGATCGTCCAGGTAGGCGCGCCATTTGGCCTGGCGGTTATGTTGCAGGTAAATGTCACGGGCCTGGCGCAGATAGGACACGGCCGTGTCATAATCCTTCGCCTTCCCCCCATCCATAATCCGTTCCGCCAATGCCTGTTTGCCCGTATCCGGCCCGGTCCTCAGGCCAACTTCATCACGCACATACCCACTCCGGTAATAACTCAGCCCCTTCGCAAACGACTGTGCCGATGCCCGTGCCTGAATATCTTTTTCCGACAAACTGCTCATCCTCCACCTCTCTTATTCGTCAGCTCACAATCTCGTTCCGGCAAACATTGAAGCTGCCCAGCCACCTGTCAAGGAATTATATGCCAACAAATTTTAGGACAAAAACGGAATGGCTATCATTTGGCATCATCTCCATCTTGGTTATAATCCCGCTGCTTGATAGACATCAGGCCACCAACAAATTCTCGCCGTTGGTAGCCCATTCCTACTCAGGAGGAAAAAATGAGTACAAAACGAGTCCTTACCCTTACAGTTTTATTTCTCATGCTCGCAGCGTTGGTCGTTGCCTGTACCCCGCAAACAGTGGAAGTTACCCGTGTTATCACCGAAACGGTGACGGAAGAAGTGGAAGTGCCGGTGGAAGTGGAAGTGCCGGTAGAAGTCACCCGCGTTGTCACCGAAACGGTGGTGGAAACCGTCGTCGAAACCGTTATCGAAGAAGTGATGGCAGAATTAGCGCCGCTCGGTTCCGAGGAACGGCCGATTAAAGTCCTCTTTGTTCCCTCTGTTGAAGCCGCCCTGATTGTGACCGGCGGTGAAGTGATGGCTGATGCGCTGCACGAAGCCACCGGTTTATATTATGAAGTCATTGTCCCCACCAGCTATGCCGCCACTGTTGAAGAAATGTGCGCCTCCCCGGAAGACACCATCGGCTTCATCCCCGCCCAGGGGTATGTGCTGGCAAATGAACGCTGTGGCGTCACGGTAGGCGGCGCCGCTGTGCGCCAGGGCCTCCCCTGGTACACGGCCATGTTTGTCGTCCGCGCCGACAGTGACATTGAGACCTTAGAAGACCTGGAAGGCCGTACCTGGGCCATCCCCAGCTATACCTCCACCTCCGGCTATCTCTACCCTCTGGCCATGCTGCGCGAAGCCGGAATTGAACCCGGTGAAATTACCGAAGTCCCCGGTCATCCCGCGGCCATGCTGGCCGTCTACAGTGAAGACGTGGACTTTGGCACGGCCTTTTTCAGCCCGCCGCTGATGGCCGGCCGCACCTGGACTTATGGCGTAGACGACCCCGAAATCTGGCGTGACGCCGGTGAACTCACCTTTAACGACAGCGGCCATTCCCTGATTGGCGGCGGCCCGGCCGAAGGTGGTTTCCGTATTCTGGATGCGCGCGCTTCCGCTACCAGCACCGCTCCAGACATCTTTGATCAAACGCGCATCCTGGCATTGACGCCCCAAATCCCCAATGACACCGTCTCCTTTGGTCCCCGATTCCCGTTGTCTCTGGCCCAAGAGATCGTAGATGCCCTGGTCGTCTTCACCCGCAGCGAAGCCTGCGCTCAATCCATCTGCGCCCAAGACTTCTATGCCTGGACGGGTATTGATCCCGTCCGTGACAGCTTCTATGACCCGGTGCGTGCCGCTATGGAGGCCCTCGGTATCACTGAGGAAGATGTCCTCGGCCCCGGTTAAATAACGCGATAATTGAAAAGAAGCCGGGAGATGAAACAGTCTCCCGGCTTCTTAAATTATTCGGAGTTCTCGTGCTACGAGTCATCAACCTCACCAAAATCTATGATGACGGCACTGTCGCCCTGGATGATGTCAGCTTTGAAGTGCCGCCAGGACAATTCCTCGCTATTATCGGCCTGAGTGGTTCAGGCAAGAGTACGCTGCTGCGCTGCATTAACCGGCTAATTGAACCTACGTCGGGGGAAATCTGGTGGAACGATGTGCAGTTGTCGCACATCACGGGTGAAGAGCTGCGCCGTGCTCGCCGTCGCATTGGCATGATCTTCCAGCACTTTAATCTGGTTGACCGCTCCTCGGTGTTGACCAATGTACTCAGTGGGCGGCTTGGCTATGTAAACCCGCTGGCCAGCATTTTGGGCCGTTTTCCTAAAACAGATATTCAACGCGCCTATGCCAATCTGGAACGGGTAGGCATCCCGGACAAGGCCAACAACCGCGCCGATGAGCTAAGCGGGGGGCAGCGGCAGCGGGTGGGCATTGCCCGCGCCCTGATGCAGGAGCCGGAGATGATGCTGGCCGATGAACCGGTCGCCAGTCTAGACCCTTCTCTGGCGCATAGCATCATGCGTTATCTACAGCAGATCAACCAGGAAGACAACATTACGGTGCTGTGCAGTCTGCACTTTCTGGACCTGGTGCAGCAGTATGGCACACGCGCCATTGCCCTGAATCGTGGTCGCCTGGTTTTTGATGGCCTGCCCCGCGAAATTGATGATGATCGTTTCAAGGAAATTTACGGCCAGGAAGCCGAACGCATTGGCTAATGAAAAATGAAAATCGCTCACCGCGCTGGCGGTTACTGCGAAATATCTTGCTGGGCGTGATCCTGTTCCTGGTGTATGCCTATGCGGTGCAGGTTGTGAAAATAGACCTGCGCGTGCCGCAGGAACCCACACGGCAGGAAAACCTGGTCAATTTGCTGCGGCAGATGTCCCGCCCTGATATTTTTGCCTATACCTATGAGACGCAACGGAACAGTCTTTCTTTTCGGGCGCCCTGCCCGGAAGAGGTGCGCGGTTCACAGATTACGGTTAACGGCCGTACCCTTACATTAACTCCCAACTGTGCCAACACAACCCAAGACCCCCTGACCGTTAGCGGCGCTGGCTTTCCCCCTTTTGCGCGGGGTGTGCTGCGTTGGTATCCACCCGGCGAGGGGGTGCCGTCCCGCCAACTGACTAACTTCCGAGCCGATGAGCAGGGTCAGTTTGCGGTTCGGTTTACCATGCCCGATGTGCGCGAATCGGACGAGCCGCAGCGCATCGAGATCGAGGAGATTTTAGACAGCCAGATCGCCGGCCTGAGCGAGGCGGCCAAAGTAACCTGGGAGCGTATTCTGGAAACAGTTTTGATCGCTCTAATGGCTTCCACGCTGGCGACCATTGTGGCTGTACCCGTTTCTTTCCTGGCGGCGCGCAATCTCATGGCGGGGGCCACAGCGCCATTGGCCGCGGTGATGGCCGCGATCACGGCCGTGCCCATTGGCATCTTCCTGGCCCGGCTGGTCGCCCGGCCATTGGTCAGCCTGGCGCTTTCACTTACCGAGTGGTCCACCATTCTGGCGCTGGGTGTCATGCTTTTAGCCCTGGTGCTGGTGTGGCCTGTTTTGCGTCTGGGGGCGCCGGCCGCCACCGATAGCGATAGCAGCCCACAATCCCTGTCCAAACGTATTTTTGCCTGGGTGCGCATGGTGTTGGCGCTGCTGCTGCTGCTGTTGGGTTTGCTGTTGCTGGCCAATATGGGCCTGCTGTTTGGTCACTGGTTAACGCCACGAGCCGGCAGCCTGAGCTTTATGGCTACCTTTTTGGTGGTGACAGCGGATCTGGTCAGGGTGATGTTTCCCGTCTTTATGGCATTGGTGGCCCTGTTTGTGGGTATTTCTTGGGGCAACCGTTACGGGGAAGAAGCGATGTCACGGCTGCCGCAGATGCCAGCGCGTTTGCTCACGGGGGTGCTTACCGGTACGGGCACGGCCGTGTCCATCTATGGCATTGGTTCAATGCTCAACTGGTTCTACACATTTGAAAATCCGCAATACTGGACGACTATACCGGCGCTGGTGGGGGGCGTTGTTTTGGGAATAGTCGCGCTGACGGTACCACCGCGACGGCCGTTGCCCATTGGTATGTTCATTTACACCGTGACACGCGGTGTACTCAATCTCCTGCGGGCCATCGAACCCATTATCCTGGGCATTATCTTTATCGCCTGGGTTGGTCTGGGGCCGTTTGCCGGGGTGCTGGCGCTGACCCTGAACTCTATTGCCGACCTGGGCAAACTGTTCTCAGAACAGGTAGAAAACATTGAGCAAGGCCCCCTGGAAGCGGTTACGGCTACCGGCGCCAACCGGCTGCAAACCATTGTCTATGCCGTTGTGCCGCAAATCGTCCCCCCCTTCATCGCCTTCGCTTTTTATCGTTGGGACATCAATGTGCGTCTGTCTACGATTATTGGCATTGTCGGCGGGGGTGGTATTGGCGTGATATTGCTGCGTTATGCCAATTTGCTGCAATACCGGCAAGTAGCCGTGACGATTATCGCCATTGCCATTATGGTCAGCCTGTTGGACTTTGTGAGCGCCCGACTGCGCAAACGGCTCATATAAAGAGACCTGACAGGTTTTGATAAACCTGTCAGGTCTGGTCGGTTACACCAAATGACTGCATTAAACCAAAAACCAAACTGGTTGTCCCCCACAAAGAAAGCGTTGCGTACCTTTATCCTGGTGGTGCTGCTTATCGTTGTTTATGCGTATGCAGTGGAGATAACGCAGGTGAATTTGGAAACGCCCACGCAGCCCAGACGCCAGGCGCAGTTGTTTAACGTGCTGCAGGCGCTGGCGCGCCCGGATATTTTCACGAAAGATGCGGCCACAGGCCAGATAAACGGACTGAGTGTAACCACCAAAGTGACGTTGGAACGCATGGCGGAAACCATTCTGATGGCCCTGATGGCCTCCACCATAGGCACTCTCCTGGCGGTGCCCGTGTCGTTCCTGGCGGCGCGCAACTTGATGGCGCCGGTGACAATGCCGTTGGCGGCCATTATGGCGGCGATTGTTGCCTTCCCCGTTGGCTGGTGGGTTGCCGGCCAGGTAACCGGGGTTTTGTTCGGCTATGCCACGACCGTCAGCGCCGAACCGTGGCGGGGGTTGGTTGTGCTGATCCTGGTCGTGTTATTGCTCTGGCTGCTGCTGCGGGTGCGGGTTGGTGGGCCGGCGATGGCCACGGCACGGCCGTCTCGCCAGGAAACCATTCTGCTCAATTTGCGCGTGTGGGCGGCTGTTTTACTCGCCTTTTTTGCCCTGGGGTTGGCAGCGGAGTTGGGGCTGGTGGCCGGTCGCCACATTCAAGCGGCGTTGGGGCCGGTGTGGGGGTTTATTGGCAACTTTATATTTGTTGTCGCCTACTTCATTCGCCTGGCCACACCGGCCTTGATGATGTTGTTGGGGGGGCTGATGGCCATGTCTTGGGGCAGCCATTATGGACAAGAAGCGGTGCTTTCCTGGTCACGGTCAGCGGCGCGGTTGCTGACGGCCGTGTTAACAGCGGCGGGGGTGGCTATCTCCGTTTTTGCCATCGGCTCCGTGCTGGCCTGGCTGTATGTGCCCGACAGACCAGAATATTGGACGACCATACCGGCCATCATCGCCGCCGTAATCGGGGCTGTGGTCGGGTTATGGTCTGATCCCAAACGGCCGTTTCCCATCGGTCTGGCCATCTACACCGTTTGCCGTACCCTCTTAAACATCCTGCGCTCTATTGAATCGCTCATTTTGGCTATCGTCTTTGTCATTTGGGTGGGCATTGGCCCCTTTGCCGGTTTCATGGCCCTCACGTTCCACTCCATTGCCGCCCTGGGCAAACTATTCTCAGAGCAGGTAGAAAGCATTGCCGGCGGCCCGGTAGAAGCCATTACGGCTACCGGCGCCAACCGCATTCAGGTGATCGCCTATGCGGTCATTCCCCAGATCATTCCACCCTACATCGCCTTTGCCTTTTACCGCTGGGACATCAATGTGCGTAT
>CAADGU010000090.1 GCA_900696625.1 uncultured Chloroflexota bacterium
AATCCCCCACCGCCTCCGCATGAGTCACGGCCGTTGGCGGCACGGCTGCCGTATGCGGCACAAACACCTGGTTAAACTGCGCTTCCTCCGTCGAGCCTTTCAGCGCCGCCGTAGAAGCCAGACCACCGGTCACCACCTGCTGAATTTCATCAAAGTAACCGGCGCCCACAAAGCTCTGGTGTTTGATGGCCCGGAAGCCCTCTTTCTCCATGGCAAACTCCTTCTCTTGCAGACGCGAGTAACCGGCCATGCCTTCTTCCTTGTACGCCTGCGCCAGTTCAAACATGCTGGCGTTCAGCGAATGGAAACCGGCCAACGTCACAAACTGGAATTTGTAGCCCATCTCGCCCAATTCCTTCTGGAAATTGGCGATGGTTGTTTCATCCAGTTTCAGTTTCCAGTTAAAGGAAGGCGAGCAGTTGTAGGCCAGCATCTTGCCGGGGAATTGGGCATGAATCGCTTCGGCAAACTGCCGCGCTTCGTCCAGGTCGGGCGTAGAAGTCTCGCACCAGATCAGGTCGGCATAGGGCGCATAGGCCAGGCCGCGGGCAATCGCCATTTCGATGCCGCCGGTAATGCGGTAGAAACCTTCGTGGGTGCGTTCGCCCGGAATGATGAACGGCTGATCTACCGGGTCAATATCGCTGGTGATCAACTGCGCCGAATCGGCGTCGGTGCGGGCAATGAGGACGGTGGGCACACCCATCACGTCGGCCGCCAGCCGCGCCGCCACCAATTTTTGGATAAATTCGCGGGTAGGCACCAGTACCTTGCCGCCCATGTGCCCGCACTTTTTGGCGGAGGAGAGCTGATCTTCAAAATGCACTCCGGCCACGCCCGCTTCAATCATCATCTTCATCAATTCGTAGGCGTTCAAATTGCCGCCAAAACCAGATTCGGCGTCGGCGACAATGGGCGCATACCAGTAGATGCCGTTTTTGTCATCCATGTGGTAAATCTGGTCGGCGCGCTGCAAGGCGGCGTTGATGCGGCGGGCCAGATTGGGGGCGCTGTCGGCCGGATAGAGGCTCTGGTCGGGATAGGTTTGGCCGGATAGATTGGCGTCGGCGGCGACCTGCCAGCCGCTGAGGTAAATGGCTTTTAGCCCGGCTTGCACCATTTGCACGGCCTGGTTGCCCGTTTGCGCGCCCAGTGAGTTGACATAAGGCTCTTTGTTGAGCAACTGCCACAGCCGTTCCGCGCCCATGCGGGCCAGGGTATGCTCAATGACAATGGTGCCGCGCAATCGGGACACATCGTAGCCGCTGTACGGCCGTGCAATGCCCTGCCACCGCTTATCATATTTCCAGCTTTCTTCTAATTGTTTGACATCGTACTGTTTTAACATGAGATCTTTCCTCCAGGTGTGGGTAAATAGGTAATTGAGTAATTGGGTAATTGGGTAATTACTCAATTACCCAATTACTCACACACTCAGTTCAAAAATTCATACGCCGGCAAAGTCATAAATTCGGTGAAGGTATCGTCGCTGATGATTTGCCGGAATAATTCGCCAGCCAGAGCATATTGGCCGTTGTTAAACGGTTGGCTGCCGACCGATTGTTTGATACTGCTCAGCACGTTGGGAATCATATTGTTGACCAGTTCGGGGGTGAGGGTACGGCCGTCGTCCAATTGTGTTCCCTGGTTATGTACCCACTGCCAGATTTGCGAGCGGGAGATTTCAGCCGTAGCCGCATCTTCCATCAAGTTATAGATGGGCACACAGCCATTGCCATCCAGCCAGGCAGCCATGTATTGAATGCCCACGTCCAGGTTCACCCGCAGTCCCTTTTCGGTAATGTGCCCTTCCGGCACGGCTAACAAATCGGCCGCCGTCACCTGCACATCGTCCCGCTTGCGGTGAATCTGGTTGGGCGTGGGCATGTACTGGTCAAACTGCTCTTTGGCAATCGCCACCAGACCGGGGTGCGCCACCCAGGTACCATCGTGGCCGTCTTTGGCCTCGCGCTCTTTATCGGCACGTACCTTGCCAATGGCAATGTCGTTGGCCGCCGGGTCGTTCTTGATCGGAATTTGGGCGGCCATGCCCCCCATGGCATGAATGCCGCGCCGGTGGCAGGTTTTGATCAGCAGCAGCGAGTAAGAGCGCATCATGTGGGCGGTCATAGTTACGTCGGCGCGGTCGGGCATCACCCAGCGCGGATGGTTGCGGAATTTGCGGATGACGCTGAAAATGTAATCCCAGCGGCCGCAGTTCAGCCCGGCGGAATGGTCACGCAGCTCCCACAAAATCTCGTCCATCTCAAACGCCGCCAGGATATTTTCAATGAGGACGGTGGCCCGAATCGTACCGCGCGGGATGCCCAGTTCATCCTGGGCCAGGTTGAAGACATCGTTCCACAGCCGCGCTTCCAGGTGGCTTTCCAGCTTGGGCAGGTAAAAATACGGCCCGGTGCCTTTGGCAATCAGGGCGTGGGCGTTGTGGAAGAAGTAGAGGCCAAAGTCGAAGAGAGAGGCGGAGACAGGACGGCCCGAAGCCGCTTCGGGTTCGCCGTCCACCAACACATGTTTTTCCGGTAAATGCCAGCCGCGCGGCCGTACCAGCAGCGTCGCCGTTCGTTCATTCAGATGGTACTCTTTGCCGTCAGGATTGGTAAAGGTAATCGTGCCCCGGATGGCGTCGCGCAGGTTGATTTGCCCTTCCATGGTCGCCTGCCAGGTGGGGGAATGGGAATCTTCAAAGTCCGCCATGTAGACGTTCGCGCCGGAGTTCAGGGCATTGATGATCATTTTGCGGTCTACGGGGCCGGTGATTTCCACGCGCCGGTCTTGTAAATCGGTGGGGATGGGGGCGACGGTCCATTCGCTCTGGCGAATGTGCGCCGTTTCCGGCAAAAAGTCAGGCATCTGGCCCTGGTCAATGGCCGCCTGCCGTCGTTCGCGCTGGTGCAGCAGTTCCCGTCGCCGTCCGCCAAAGGTACGCTCTAGCTTTTCCACAAAAGCCAGCGCCGCCGGGGTGAGAATTTCTGTAAAATTGGGCGATAACTCGCCCACAATCTGAACGGAATCTTGTGCCATTTGCGCTTACCAGAACAATTGTCATTTCGAGCCGTCCCCGGCGAGAAATCCCTGGTTATTTTTGTGGGAAGGGATTCCTCCTCCAAGACTAGCCTGCCCTGAGGCATCGAAGGGTCGGAATGACACGGGTTAGTGGAATAGTGTAAATTTCTTCTCAGCGAATTTTCGCTAACTGTGAATAGTATACAGATTGATGCTGCACTGTGTCAAGGGGTTTAAGGCGATTTTGTGCCTTTAGCGAAAATTCGCTATAATATCGCCGCAGTAAACGGGTACATTTCGCGGCGCTCTCTACATTATATAGTGCGATATAGTGCGCCATTAAAAATTGATTGCAAATGCACATAATATGGTGGCTGGTGGTTCGTGGCTTGTACAAGCCACGAACCACCAGCCACTAACCACCAATCTATGAGCGCAAACTTAGTTAACATCATCTTTGGCATGAAAATGCGGCAGGCGCGCACGGAAGCGAACATGACGCTGACCGAATTCGCCGCCGCCTGCGACCTTTCCCCCTCCTACGTCACCGAAATCGAAAAGGGGCGTAAATACCCCCGCAGCGACAAAATTATGAAGATCGCGGAGGTGTTGGGTAAAAGCTACGACGACCTGGTCTCTATCCGGCTGGATGAGTCGCTGGCGCACCTGGAAACGACGTTGGCGTCAGCGACCTTCCAGCGCTTCCCCTTTGAGGAGTTTGGTCTGGAACCGGGCGACCTGGTGACCCTGCTAACGCGTGAGCCGGAGAAGGCCAGCGCCCTGTTACACGCCGTCATCGCCATCGCCCGCCATTATGATTTGAAGGAAGAAGAGTTTTTGCGCGCCGCGCTGCGTTCGTATCAGGAAATCCATGAGAATTATTTCCAGGAGTTGGAGGACACGGCCGTTGCCTTCACCAATGAGATCGGCGCCTCATACGGCCTGACGGGGCAGATTCCGGTGCGGCGAGAAGTATTGGAAACGATCCTGCGCCAGAAATACGGCTACGAGATTGACACCACCGCTATTGCCGACGATCCCCGGCTGCGGCGGTATCGTTCGGTGTTTGTGGAAGGCAAACGCCCCTATCTCTGCATCAACCCATCGCTCCATGACAACCAGATCAACTTTGTGCTGGCCCGCGAACTAGGCTACCAACACCTCGGCCTCAAGGAACGCTCCTTTGCCTCTACCCCCAGCCGCATTGACTCTTTCCAGCAAATTCTCAACGATCACCTGGCGGCCTATTTTGGCGGCGTGCTGCTCATGCCGCGCCAGGCGATGTTCACCGATCTGCAGGATTTTTTCGGCCGTGACCGGTGGGAACCGCAGGCATTACTGGATTTGCTCACCAAATATGACGCCACCTCGGAAATGCTCTTTTACCGTTTCAGTGAATTGATCCCCCAGTTTTATGGCATCCGCCACCACTTTTTGCGTTTTCACCAGATGGGCAATGAACGGTATGTGCTGTATAAGCAGCTAAACCTGAACCAATTGATTGTGCCACACGGCATTGGTCTGGACGAACATTACTGCCGCCGCTGGCTCTCCATCCGCCTGCTGCGCGAACAGTTGAATGGTGAGACGCCCACCTTTGACCGACCGCTGGTGGATGTGCAAATGTCGGAATTTGTGCAGACGCGGGAGCGATTTTTGTGTATTGGCGTGGCCCGACCACTCACCCTGAATCCCGGCGTTCTCAGCAGTGTCATCATCGGTTTCCGGGTGGATGCGGAGTTGAGCCAGACCATCCGTTTTGCCGATGACCCGGCCATTCCTATGATCTACATCAACGAAACGTGTGAACGCTGCCCGCTGACGGCCGATCAATGCAGCGACCGCGCCGCCCCGCCCACCATTCTGCAAGCCGAGGAAGACGCCACCGCCCGCCGCCTGGCCCTCAGCCAGTTGCGGGATAGAGTGCGGGCTTCGTAATGCGTAATCCGTGAACCGTAATCCGTGAACCGTAATCGGGTGACGGATTACGGCTCACGATTCACGCTCTTCAACCGCGCCAGTTCCGTCTCCAAGCCCACATAGTCGCCGATGTCAATCGTTTTGCCCAGGTTGGTGGGGCATGGGAAATATCTGGTTGCGCCGTCCAAATAAACTAAACGGCCGATGCCCACATTGTTATTTGCGGACATCGGCCTTTTTGTTTTCCGATGATCATCATCGTCGTCTATTTTTGTTCAGGTCATCGCTTGACACACCTGCTATTAAGCCAACTGTCAGATGATGGCCTTAATC
>CAADGU010000091.1 GCA_900696625.1 uncultured Chloroflexota bacterium
CAACTGGCCGGCTGGCCGTAGCAGGTGGTACATTGTGGCCGCATACGGGTGGTACATTGTTGGTGCATGGTAGTGGTACAGTGTTGGTGCATATGGGTGGTACATTGACGAGCGCATATTGACAAACGACAGGGTTGGTGTATTTGGGCCACGGCCGTTACTATGACCCAACCATCGGACGGCCGTTACAACCCCACACGGCCGTTGCCCCACCCACTCTACCCCAGGCGCTCAACCGGTATACGGCCGTGCCCCTGGGCCAGCCGGGGGTTTTCGAGGCAGAGATAAGCAGCGCCAGTTATACCAACGTCGCCCTGGCCACGAGTTTCGTCAAAACGCTGACCTTTGAAACGGCTGCCCGTTCCACTAGGAGTATTGTCGCCTATAGCGGCTATGCCTCCATTGCCTTCCAAACGAGTGAACATTCGTTGAATGTGAACCGGGCGGCTATTGAAGCGGTTGGTGGTGTTTTTGAGCGCAGTATTCACAATACCACTCGCCTGGTTAGTGACGGCTCCAGGCTGTCCAAACTCCGTTTCAGAACTGATGTTTACCAGTTCAAAGTGGGCCTGCACGAAGCGGAAAATCTGGCCACTCAACTGGCGGCTACGGGACAGTTAGTGCAAAAAGGCGGCTGGCGTGCCATGACGCATGTCGAGACTCTCGGACTAACGTATAGACGGGCGCCGCGTTTTCCACTTCTAGCAAATACTGTTTTGGGTCTAGGAACAGATGCTATTTTAGGGGGTGTATTTCAGTATTATGAGGATGCACACAACCCAAGTTTTACACGAGAGCAAAGGATTGCACGGGCAGGTATAGCGAGTTTTGGTGGTGCGGCCTCTGGATTGGCTGGCGTATATATAGCAAGTTTAGCTTGCGGACCTGGTGTTCCCTTATGTATCGCCGGCGGCAGTTTGATCGCTGGTGGGATTTGGGTGTTTGGCGTGCAGCCTGTTATCTTTAACTCCGTTCCAGGCTTGCAACCACCACCACGTAATCTACAGCCCTTTAATTGAGGATTTGAGAGGTTGTTGAATGGCTGTCTTGTTGTTAGTACTGTTAAGTTTTCTTTTCTTTAGCTTCGGCATCTATAGATTGAAAGGGCCAGTGAGCGCCTCATATCTAGCTTATGGTACCACAGTTGAAGCTAACTATTTTGCTGTACCAATCGGAATTGGGTTGGCTATATGGGCGCTCTCTGTTTCACCGCTTACACCGGACAAGTGCAAACTAACTGTTTTGATCATTGGAACAGTTGTTGGTCTTGTAGCCGCTATTCCAGCAAGATTATTACTTAAACCCCGCTGGCTACGCTGGCTGGAAAATACACACGGTAATATTATGCCACTTCTGCAAAGTGAAATTCGAGAGGAGGGATTATCTAATTGGGACCGGCGTATCAATACTCAAATAGAATTGGAACAATGGGTTATTGAAGTTAGGCGGAAGTATGGTTGGTAGCTGTTAATACACTCAGCGTTACTTTGCCTCTGACTGCGCCCTACCCCTCATCCTCACAGGTACGCTGGCGGAACTGCCGGACACTGCGATGCGGTTGGTGCGCTGCGGCCATGGCCGTTACGACCACCCAACCATTGGCCGGCCGTTACAACCCCACACGGCCGTTGCCCCCACGTGCTGTGCCCCAGGCGCTCAACCGGTATACGGCCGTACCCCCCTACGGCCGTTCTGTTTTGTGGAGCAGTGAGGTGGGGGGTACGGTCGTGACACGGTTGGTTGGTGGGGGTACGGCCGTATAAAAGGAACGCATTGGGCGAGAGGGCCGTATCCTTCTACGGCCGTTCTTTTGTGGAGCAGTGTGGTGGGGTACGGCCGTGACGCGGTTGGGTGGTGGGGGAGTACGGCCGTATAACAAGGAATGCATTGGGTGAGACGGCCGTACCCCCTACGGCCGTTCTTTTTTGTGGCGCAGTGAGGTGGGGGGCACGGCCGTGACGCGATTGGTTGGTGGGGGAGGACGGCCGTACCCCCTACGACCGTTCTTTTTTGGGCGGTGGTGTGGAGGATACGGCCGTGACATACCATGTTATAACGGCAGAGAACGGATACGGTTTATCCATTCCTCCGGTTCACTGGCTAACCAGATAAGGAGCAATTCTTCGGCCACTTGAGAAACAGGGAGCTTCTGCGAGACAATGAGGAGGCCAGCGCTGTCCTGCAACAAGATGAATTACCCAAAATGACCGGGCATCGTTTTGCGGTCATGTGATACCAGGATCCGGCCTTGTCTGGCTGCCAATGCCAGCACCTCTGAATCACGCAAACCAGCCAGACCGGCAGTTGGCGCGGTTTGAAAGTCAATACCCGGTTCCAGACGCAGCGTGGCTTTGACAATAATCTGGTTTAAGTCGGCGTCTGCCTGAAACCGAACTTTCATATTTAAGCTGCTTGCATGTCTCGGCGCGCTTGGGCCAGTTTGCGGGAAAATGCCGGGTCATGGGTCGCCTGTTGAAAGGCGTTGAAGTCAGCTTCAGCCTGCCGCAGGTAAGCGTCTATTTCCTGGCGGTGACTCAAATAATAGGTGATAACGCCATACACCTGCTCCAGAGTCAGGACGGGAAAACATTCGGCGGCAATGGTTTCTGGGGATAGCCCATCCAGAAAAGCAAAAACCACAGACTCAAGAGAAACGCGAGAACCAGAAACCCAATACCCCCGGTCGCGTTGTTCAACATATTGTTCTATCATCAATTATGCTATCCCCCTTGCCAGATGGGATCATGGTTAAGATTAACAATACACTTGATTGGTTTGTTCGTCAACGAGTACGAAGCTGGTACACGGCCATGTTGTTGAGGCCTTGCTGCCGGGTAAGCGGAAATTCGGTGGTAAAGCGCAGCGTGGCGCGGTCTGATTCGGTCACGGCCGTATACAGCCACCCCGGTGCCGTCACCAGACAATCGGCGTCACTGTCCAGCACATAGGCGGACACGGCCGTTTCATCAGCCAGCAGCGGGATAATCTCCGGCGTGATCAGACCGGCCAGATCGCGCAACGGCCGTTCGGCAAAATAACCTATGGCGCCAATGTCATGGGTGGCAATCACGGCATCCGGCGGCGTATTCTCCGCCAGCCACCGCCCCACCGCCACCATTTCGCCTTCGATAATGGCGACGTCAGTGGCATAAGCCACCGCTCCTTGCAGCAAAAAAAAGAGCAGCACAAAGCCAAAAGTGAACTGCGCCACTTTTTGCGCCAGCCACAAACCGCGCCCCGCGCGGCCGCCTTGTCGCATAAAAAGCAGCAGCAGCCAACCGGCCAATCCGTACAAAATCCACACCGGCAGCACGCCCAGCAGATAACGGCCGTGTTGGTACGTCACCGGCAGCTTCCAGGCATACAAGAGTACATGCCCGCCCGCCCACCACAACGGCAGCGTCCGCGCCAACTGCCGGTTGGCCCAATCCGTTTTAAGCGCCTGCCACCCGGCAAAAAGCAGACCGGGCAGCAGCAGCAAATGGGCGCTGCTCATGCCCTGCCAGCCATTGGCCGGGCCACCCAGACTCAACCAGAGCAACTGCGCCAGCCGCCAGCCAATAAACTGTTCCAGCAAGACGGCATATTCGGTTTGTTTGGCGGCCATCGTGTTCGGCCAGAGTGAGCCATTGGCCCAGTAATTAAACAGGAAATAGGGCAGCAAGGGGAGCACGGCCGTGCCCGCCACCAACAGCACCCGTTTCGCCCGCGCCGACCAATCCCCGGGCTGTATAATCAACCCGAATAACACCAACGCCACCAACACCACCCCCTCCGGACGGGTGAGGATGAGTAAACCGGAAAGGAAACCGAGGAGGATGAGAGATTGAGAGATTGGGAGATGAGGGGATTCCCCAATCTCCCAATCTCCCAATCTCTGCTCATGCAAATACAACACCACAAGCTGCATCCCCAATGCGGCAAACAGAAGCGTTTCCATGCCGCTGGTAGCCGCCCACAGCAGCGGCCACATCAAGACCAGCGTGACCCCGGCCAGCCAATCCTTAGCTGCCAGCGCCGGCCAGAGCCGCCGCCAGGCCGCCATGGCCGCCCCGGCCAGCCAGAGCAGCGACAGGCCGCCCACCAGGTACGTCCAGAGCAAATAAGGGACGCCCAATAAATAGCCGAGGGCGAGCAGCAATGTCCACAAGGGGGAAGTGGAGCCGGCGCTGGAAACACCGGGTATGTATTCAAAACGGCCGTACCGGGCTAGATTGCGCGCATACGTCTGGTGTATCCAGGCGTCATCCAGGGGAAAGCCCAACTGCCCCCCCGCCTGCGCCGAGACGCCCAGGAACAGCCCCACACCGACCAGACACGCCCCGACCACCATCACCCAACGCCACATTACACCCTTCCTCCTGGGAATGAATTCCCAGGCTGATACAGCAAGTGCGCTTCAGCGCACTGTTGGCGTTTCTCCCCAGGCCTCACGGTGCGGCTGGCTCCAGGGCGAACAGTTTGTACGTACCAAACCGTTCTATCAGCGTAATACCGGGGATTTCTTCTTCGTCGTAAACCGGTTTCAGCGGCGGCGGGTGCATATCGTCCAGCACCAGATAATTGCCGCCATACCGCGCCGCCAATTGCAGCAGCACATCTGGCGGTTCGTTGGGCACACTCAGCGACGGCCGTCCCGTGTGATAATAGAACCCCGGCGCATTCCCGGTGATGATGACGGCCTTTTCCGGCAGCGCCGCCCCAATCTGGCGCACAACCACCGGGTCAATATCCTCAGTGGTACGCAGCGTGCCCACGCTGATAATGAGCGCCAGCGTCAGAAACATGCCTGAAAATATCTTTTTGGCCCGCTGCGGCTGCCAATGGGGCAGCCGGGCGGCGGCAAAATCTACGGCGATGTCAATGCCTCCGGCGGCCAGCACCGTCATCCAGGGCCAGATGGCGGCCGAGGAATGCAGCAGCCCGCCGCGCTGCCCCGGCCAGGTGAACACCAGGCTCATGGTCGCAAACAGCCCCAGCGTGTACCAGGTGAACGGCCGTAACAGCGGCCACTTGTCCGGCTGCCGCCCCCATTTGATCCAGGCCCAAAATATAAAAGGAAAGAGGAATAACAACGTGCTGACGGCAATAAAGGTCTGCGCGGCCAGATTGAGACCTTGCAGCCGTGACTGCAATAAGGCAGGCCAACCGGCGGCCAGTAAATGTTGCAGGTCAAAGGTACGGCCGTAGGCAAAAATATCGTTATACTGCGTCAGGAAAATGGTTTGTGTACCCGCGGTGGGCAGCGGCCGGCCAAACACCTGCATATTGTGGGCAAACCACCAGCCCATCACCAGCAGGTAGCCGGCCAGAAGAAGGAGTAATTGGGGAATTGGGTAATTGGGAGATTGGGAGATTGGGGAATTGGGTAATTGGGTAAGTGGACGGTTGCGGTACCAATCGCGCAGGAAAAAGAGCCACATCAGGCCGCCGACCAGTAAAAACAAGACGCCGTCGGCGCGGGTCAGGTGGGCGGCCCCGGCCATGAGGCCCGCCAGCAGCCACCAGCGCCCCTGCTGGCGCACCTGCCCCCAGGCCAGGAAGAGCAAACAGGCGCTGCCCGCCCAGGCAAAGGGAGTAAACGTGGTGGGTTGGTTGAGAAAGCGGCTGTAATAACCGCCAACGGCCGTGAACAAACAGGCCACCCACACCTGCCACCGCGCCTGGGTGAATTGCAGGCTAATCCCATACGTCAGCAGCGGCAGCAGCCCCGCCAACAGCCAAAACGGTGCCTGCGC
>CAADGU010000092.1 GCA_900696625.1 uncultured Chloroflexota bacterium
GGAAGGGACGGCCGTAAGCCTCATCCACTGGCGGCAGATAGAAGAAGTCATAATCCACGCCGTATTCCGTGCCCTGGGGGAAGAAGCTGGTGATGAAGTTGGCTTGTTTGTGCAGCCAGCACTGGGGCGGGTCGGAGAACATCGGCCCGGGGGCGTCACCAAAGTAGGTGGAGACGATGGAGGAACGGCCGCCCAACACATAGGCGTCGTTGAACCACAACTCGCTCCAGGTCTCGATGGCGTTCTTGACTTCAGGGGAATCGAAAGGCAGTTCACCGGCCACCCAGGCATCATAATTTTCCAGGGAGGTGGTGCGCAGCATCATCTCTTCCGTCCAGTCGGTAGCCACCCAACCGGTGGCCGCGCCAGACTCGATGCCGATACACCAGGCGGTGTCGCCATCGGCGGCAATCTCTTCGGTAAGCGCCATCAATTCTTCCCAGGTTTCGGGGATTTCATAACCGGCGGCGTCCCAGGCGGCTTTGGGGTACCAGACCAGGCTCTTGCCGGAGAAGCGGTGCATGACGCCCATTTCCTGGCCGTCTACGGTGTTGAATTCACGCCAGCCCTGGTTGTATTGCTGCGAGAGCCATTCATCGGAGATGAACTCCGTCACCGGGATCACATCGCCGCTGCGGACGAAGTTGGCAAAGAGGCCGGGTTGGGGAAAGTCTACGATGTCGGGAGCATCACCCGCGCCAACGCGGATGGCGATGGAGCCTTCGAACTCTTTGTTGCCGATGTAGTTGACTTTGATGCCAGTCGCTTCTTCAAACGCTTTCATGGATTCGGAGAATTTCACGCCGTCCACGTCGTTGCCTTCAAAAGCGCCGTCTACGGTCACAGTTGTGCCGGAAAATTCTCCTTTGATAGCCCGTTCCAGATAACCACCGGCAGGATAATCAAAAGCGACCTCAGGCATTTCTTCGGCCGGTTCTTCGGCTGTTTCTTCGCCTGTTTGTGGCGCTGTCGTCGCCGCTGCTGCCGGGGCTGTTGTGGGGACGGGGGTGGCTTGTTGTTGCCCACCACAGGCAACGACAAAAAGGGTGAGTACCAGCAAAACGCTCAATACTCTAATGATATGTTGCATTTTCATTTTTTCTTTTCCTCCTACGGAAAGTTGATAAGAATTTTGAATGTTGTTTGTGTTTGTTCAATATTTTCTCTTGTCTAATGGGTACCTCCTTTTGCGGTTCAATATCTGGATGGAATGTTACCTCAGATCAGCTCATGTAAACAGTGGTGGAGCGGTTGTATCTCGTTTCACCAACGTTGTGGGAAGCACAATTTCTTGTGGCCGCGATAGGGGATTGGCTATTTCACTGAGCAGTAATTCTGCTCCCCGCACGCCTGATTCGTATAAGTGTTGGCGAACGGTGGTCAGGTGTAAAAATTCAGCAATCTCAATATCATCGTAACCAATGACCGATAACTGCTCCGGTACTTTTAGTCCCAGGTCTTGAGCGGCGCGCAGCACGCCAAACGCTTGTGTATCACTGTAGGCAAAAATAGCAGTGGGCGGGTCAGGCAGCGTCAGTAGTTCCTGGGCCAGGCGGCGCGCTTCGCGGCGGCTGAGTTCACCCTGGCGATGGTATTCGGGGCAAAATTCAATGCCGGCATCGGCCAATGCCTGGCGGTAGCCTTCGTAGCGGTCGGCTACGGGGCGAAAGCCAAAGGGGCTTTCTTGTAACAAGTCGCTGATGTAACCAATTTTGCGATGCCCCAGGTCTATCAGGTGCCGGGTGGCCTGGTAGCCACCGGCCACGTCATCAATCATGACGTGGCTCAGGTGATGGTGCCTGCTGTCAATGAGCACGGTGGGCATACCTGACTGCACGAAGTAATCCACTTCTTCATCTGTGGGGGTCAGTGTCATTATGAGCAGCCCATCTACCCGTTCCTGGCGGGGTACATCGTGGAAGCAGTCATTGCGCCGGGTTATAGTCTCCACGTTATAGATGATGAAATCGTACTCGCTGTCTGAGAGGGCGGCTTCTACGCCACGCAGTCGTTCGACGTAAGACGGCCGTATAAAAAACGGCGCAATCACACCAATGGTCAGGGTACGGCCAAGCGACAGGCGGCGGGCGATGGGGCTGGGGGAGTAGTTCAGTTCGGCAATGGCGGTCTGGACTTTTAGGCGGGTGGTGGGGGAGACGGCCGTGCTGTCGTTTAGCACACGCGATACGGTCGCCACGCCGACGCCGGCTCGTTTAGCGACATCTCGTATTGTTGCGTTGGCCATGCCGTTTCCTCTTTCCGCAAGCAGCTACACTGTCCCCAGTAGAACAAAAAGAAAGGATAAAACAACGATGAAGTAGTTCAAAGTTTTGGGGAATTGAACCGTATGGAACCGGTTCCAATCAGGTCATACTATACAATAGCTCCATTGGGTTGTCAAGAAATTAGTTAGTACATGGCTGACAAACATGTCATCAGTCTTGTGCTGAAAAGGGGATATTTTGATACCCTATGCCCATGACCACGATTGATCCCACGCTCTTACCGTTTTTTCAGCCGCAAGGCATTGTGTTGGTGGGCGCTTCGGCCGACCCAACCAAGTTGGGTTTTGGCGTCGCCCGTAACCTGCTGCAAAGCGATTACAAAGGGGCCATCCACTTTGTCAATCCGAAAGGTGGGATGCTGCTGTCACGGCCGTTGCACACCCACATTGCCGACGTCCCCCCACCGGTTGACCTGGCCTTCCTGCTCATCCCCGCTCCCTTTGTGCCCCAGGCGTTGGTCGAATGTGGGCAAAAGGGTATTCGGGCGGTCATCATTGCCGCCGGTGGTTTCCGCGAAACCGGTGAAACCGGCCAATCTTTAGAGGATGCCTGTTTGCACATTGCCCATCAATATAACATGCGGCTGATGGGGCCAAACTGTATTGGCCTGCTGGACACCCATTTGCCGTTTGACGCCACCTTTTTGCCGCCGCCCGGCCCCACGCCGGGTGCGGTCGCCTTTATCTCCCACTCCGGCGCTATCTGCGCGGCGGTGGTGGATTGGGCGCGCGGGCAGGGCTTTGGCCTGTCGCGGCTGGTTAGCCTGGGCAATCAGTTGGATGTGTGCGAAACGGATGTGCTGCCTGCCATCGCCGCCGACCCGTATACGCGGGTGGTGACGATGTATTTGGAAGGGGTAACGGACGGCCGTCGCTTTATGCAAGTAGCCCAGGCCGTAACCCGTCACAAACCGGTATTGGCCTTAAAAGTGGGGCGCTTTGCGAGCGGGCGGCAGGCGGTGGCTTCCCACACCGGCGCATTGGCCGGAGCGGATGCTGCCTTTGACGCCGCGTTTCGCCGCGCCGGGATCATTCGCGCTCACACCAATGAAGAGCTGTTTGATTGGGCGCGGGCGTTGGCCTGGTCACCGCTGCCGCGTGGCCCACGTGTGGCGGTGTTGACCAATGCGGGTGGGCCAGGGGTCACGGCCGTAGACGCCATCGAATCGTCCGGCTTACAACTGGCGGTTTTGCAGCCAGAGACAGAAACGCAACTGCGGGCCGTGCTGCCGCCCGCTGCCAGTATTCACAACCCGGTGGACATGTTGGCGGGGGCGTCGCCGGAGCAGTATGCCGACAGCTTGCGCTTGCTGTTGGCCGATGAAGGGGTGGACAGCGTGTTGCTCATCTTGCCGCCGCCGCCCATGTATTCGGCCGGAGGTGTGGCCAAAGCCATTATCCCTACCATTTACGCGGCGCAAAAGCCGGTGCTGGTGACGCTGATGGGCGAGCGGCTGATTCAGGAGGCAATGGAGCATTTCCGGGCCGCGCGGGTGCCGGAATATCGTTTCCCGGAGCGGACGGTGGCGGCGCTGGCCGTGTTGACCCGGTATGCCGCTTATGTGCAGCAGCCGGCCATGCCTGTGGCGCTGCCGGATGTACAGCCGGAATCGGCGCAGCATACGCTGGCGCAGGTGGATGAGGCGGGTTTCTTGTCGCCAACGGCCGTAACCCAACTCCTCATCGCCTATGAAATCCCCTGCCCGGCCAGCCACCTGGCGCAAAACGCAAATGAAGCAGCTTCCCTGGCCCGGCAAATTGGCTTCCCGGTGGCTTTGAAGCTGGTGGCTGAAGGCATTACGCACAAGTCTGATGTGGGTGGGGTGCGCCTGGGGCTGGTGGATGAGACGGCCGTGCAGACTGCCTTCACCGACATGCTGACACAGGTGCAGCAAATTAAACCCGATGCGGTCGTTGAAGGCGTATTGGTGCAGCAAATGATCCCGGCGGGACAGGAAGTGATCGTCGGCGTCACCTGCGACCCGCAGTTTGGGCCGCTGCTCATGTTTGGCTCCGGTGGTGTGGAGGTGGAGGGGTTGGGCGACGTGGCTTTTGCCCTGGCCCCGCTGACAGAGGCAGACGTGGATTATTTGCTCAGCCAAACCTGGGCGGGGCGTAAACTGGCCGGTTTTCGCCACTTACCACCGGCTGACGAAACGGCCGTGCGCCACACGCTGCTGCGCCTGGGCCAACTGGCGGCCGATTTCCCGCAACTGGCGGAAATTGAAATTAACCCGCTGTTGGTTTTGCCGGAAGGCCAGGGGGTGTGGGCGGTAGATGCGCGGGCAAGGGTGGGGAATGAGATTGGGAGATTAGGGGACTAGGAGACTCAATCTCCCAATCCCCCAATAATGGCAACCCAATCAGTCATTTGCAGCGTTTTGTGGATGAGGCCGCCGGCCTGGGTCACGGCCGTTTTCACATCTTCTGCCTGTTCTTCAATGATGCCGCTTAGAATGAGGCGCCCCCCCGGTTTGACATAGCTGAGCAAGTGGTTGTTTTCTAGCAGCCCCACAATGACGGGGGCCAGGATGTTGACGACCACGATGTCCCATCCCTTTTCGGTAACAGTATCCAGTGTGCCTTTTTGGAAGGTGAGGTTGTGGAGGTGGTTGAGGGCGGTGTTGGTCACGGCCGTTTGCACGGCCACCTCGTCCACATCCACCCCTAGCACCCGCGCCGCGCCTAATTTGGCGGCGGCAATCGCCAGAATGCCCGACCCTGTGCCCAAATCAAATATGGCGTGCCCCGGCTGCACCAGTTCTTCCAATGCTTGCAGGCACATTTGCGTGGTGGGGTGCAAACCCGTGCCAAAGGCCATGCCGGGGTCGAGCGTCAGCACCACATCGTCTGGTTTTATCTGCGCGCCCGTGTCTGACACGGCCGTGTCCGGCGATTCTGCTTCAATCCAACTGGGCTGAATCCAGATGCGCTGTCCAATGCGGAAGGGGTGGTAATGGGCTTTCCAGGCATTAGCCCAATCTTCTTCGGCCAGCAGGCGAAAGGTGGGTGGTGGAATGGGGTAAAGGCGGCCCAAAAAGTAGATGATCTCTTCGATGCGGCGGCGCAGGCGGGGGGTATCTTCGTGTTCGGGAACGTAAATTTTAACGGTCACGGCCGTTTCCAGCGCGTCCGGGTCAGGCGAGGCCATATCCCCCAACTGTTCCAGCACCACGCCATCCTGGTAGGCGAACGGCCGTAGCTTTTCCGCCACCGCCTCGGCCCCTTCCCCATCGGTAATAACACTGACTTCTAACCAGTACATAAAGAGAGATTAGGAGATTGGGAGATTGAGAAATTAAGTAAGTCTCCTAATCTCTTCGAGTTTAGAAAAATAAGGGTGGTCTACGACAAGTAAACCACCCTTTGGTAAACTGTGTTGTTATGAATGACAATACAGTTACCAAACAGCAGCTTAACAAGTTAATCGAATTTAGGCA
>CAADGU010000093.1 GCA_900696625.1 uncultured Chloroflexota bacterium
CCGGCGGGACAAGAAACAGCATAAAAACCGACCCAAACCGGCCTGATTTGTTGCCTTCATTCGATTGTTAATGTTCAGTCAGACGCTGAGTTGCTCTCAGCGCGTTTTCACTTTTCTAAATGCGAAAATCTCTCAATCTTCCAATAACCCATACTGCTCCGCAAACGCCAGCAGCGCCTCTTCGAACACATTCATCGGCGGCAGCACCAACCCCGCGCCCACCTGCCCCACGCCGGGGTCTTTGTGGGCAATGCCGGTGTTGATTTGCGGCCGTATGCCCAATTCCACCACTTTGCGAATGTCCACCCCCACCGGCGTACCCCGAAAACCCAACACAGGAATGGTAAAAGCCGTGTGTTCGGCCGTGGTGATTTCATACATCTCCAGGGTGGTATTCACGGCCATCTCCGGTGTGCCACTGATGAAGGTGACAATGGCCGGGGCGGAGGCCATGGCAAAGGCACCAATGCCCGCCGTTTCCGTGATAGTGCTGTCGCCAATATCACCGCTGGCGTCGGCGGCGGTGTAGCCGGGGAAGTAGAGACCATCCGGCTGCCCCACCGGGCCGGTAAACCAGCGCCCACCCAGCCCGCTAACGCGAATGCCCAGGTCGGTGCCGTTGCGGGCCATCGTGGTCATAATGGTGCTGCCGGCCACGCCGTGCCCGGCGTCCGCCATCGCCTTACAGGCAGCCATCACCGGGTTGAGCACACTGAGAGCATTATCGGCCAGGAATTGCAGCACCCGCGCCTTCTCAGCAGTAGAGGCGCTGGTCTGGGCGATGAGCGGAGCCAGCCTGGCGGTGTAAAGCAGCGAACCGGCCTTGTTGCGATTATGCCCTTCGTCGCCCATGTGCAGGCTTTCTGCCAGCAGGGCACGGATATCCAGACCATCTTCGCTGAGCGCCAGCGCTTCGGCCAGCATTGGCCCCATCACCTCGTTCATCCAGCGCAGTTTGTCCAACACTTCCGGGCTGTATGCGCCGTAACGCAGCACTTTGCCGTAGCCTTCGTTGAGGTTGGAATAGGCTTTGTTGCCCAGCGTCACATTTTCCAGCACGTACACCTGCATGGAAGCGGACGTGACGCCGGCCATCGGGCCAACAGCGTCATGTTCGTGGCACGGTTCCAGGCTGATTTGGCCGGTGGCCACCAGCTTTTCGGCGCTGTCCCAATCAGTTGCCCGCCCCTCAAAAATGAGCGCACCGACGATGGCCCCCTTCATCGGGCCGGAAGCGCGTTCCCAGGTGATGGGCGGCCCGGCGTGCAGCAATAAATCATCGCGCATCCCCGGTATCACATCACGGGCGGTTGCCACCGTGCGTAAAATCGGGCGGGCGGACATCATACGGGTTACGGCCGTGTGGTTGGCTTGTTCAATGTCTATCATCTGGTTCTCCGTCATTGGAGATTAAGAGATTAGGAGATTGGGAGATTCAATCTCTCAATGTCCTAATCTCTCAATCTTTCATCAATCTCCCAATCCTCACCTTCACCATCAGTAGGTAATGCAGCCAGAAAAGCTATTTCTTGATCTGTAAACAGCGGTGTGTCGTCCTCCAGAAATGTTGTCAACAGGGGGTCAGAAACGGTTGCATAAGGAACTGTCGTTTCCCGAATTTGAGGCTGCTTTTCCGTGCGTTGTTGTTTGATGCTTCGGGCAAAAAGGTTGAGTTTGAGGGCTAAATCGGACAAAGAATTGGCAAATTTCTGCGTTGTTGGCGGGGGCATCAAGCCCCTGGCTAATGCACGATTGAGCCAATACTTGGTTTCAAACACACTACCACGAGCATAATAGAGAAATTGCAGCCTGTCACCATAATGGTAACGGCCGTAAGACTCGGCAATATTCGCGCCAACTGAATCGGCTGCTCGCGCCATTTGCTGCCCCACCACATCACGGGCAAATGGCCCCCAGGTTATTACCACTTTCCATACTCCATCAGCCACCTCTTCAGCCATTCGCAAAATCCGTAAATCCTCAAACCTCGTCGCCATCATATGCCTCCCAATCTCTCAATCTCTCAATCTCCCAATCACTCAATCTCTCTATCCCCTAATCTCCTCTAAAACGTCACCGGCAGGCTTTTCAGGCCGCGCAGCAGGTAGTTGTCGGTGTATTCCGGGGTTTCAATTGCTAATTGCAGGTGGGGCATACGGCGCATGAGAGTGGTGAAGGCGATTTCCCCTTCCAGGCGGGCCAGGGGGGCACCCAGGCAATAATGGATGCCGCCGCCAAAGGAAAGGTGCTGGTTTTTCTGGCGGGTGATGTCCAGTTGAGCCGGATTGTCAAACCGTTCCGGATCGTGATTGGCTGCGCCCAGCAAAAAGGCGATTTGGGAACCGCGTGGGAAGGTGTGGCCTTTGTATGCCATTTCTTCCAGGACGATGCGGGCGGTCATTTGCACGGGGCTGTCGTAGCGCAGGAATTCTTCAACGGCCGTTTTCACCAACTCCGGTTCGCGTTTGAACAGCGCCGATTGATCCGGGTGGCGCAGCAGCGCCAACGTGCCATTGCCAATCAGGTTGACGGTGGTTTCGTGCCCGGCCACAAAGAGCAGGGCGCAAGTGGCGTACAGTTCATTAGCGGTCAGGTGGTCGCCCGCTTCTTCCACGCTGACCAGGGCGCTCAATAGATCATTTTGCGGTGAGCGGCGGCGTTGTTCGGCCAATTCGGCCAGGTATTCAGTGAAACGGGCAGCGGCGATAGAGCCTTGATCGTACACGGCCGTATCATCCGTCAGATCAAGTGTCAATGCCAATGCATCTGACCATTCATGGAACTGTTCACGGGCATCCAGAGGTATGCCCAACATTTCGGCAATGACCGTGACCGGCAGCGGGTAGGCCAGGTCGGCGATGAGATCCATTTCGCCGTTTGCCTGCACCTGGTCTAGCAATTGGTCGGTGATGGTCTGGATGGAGTCGCGGAGTTGCTCCACCATGCGCGGGGTGAATGCCTTGTACACCAGTCCCCGCAGGCGGGTATGGTCGGGGGGGTCTTTCAGCAGCAGCCAGTCGCTTTGCATCCGCACCAAATCTTTTTGTGAGGATGACGCCATCGAATCATCAAAATGGCCGCGCCCCAGGCGGTTATCCCGCAATAGCGCGGCGCAATCGTCGTAGCCGGACAAGAAGGTGAACTGCCAGGGTTCCCAGAAAAAGATGGGCGCATGGGTGCGCAGCAGGTCGTAAAAAGGATAAGGGTTCAAACGAAATTCGGGTGAAAGGGGGTTAAATTCCATTGGCTTGTCCTTCAAGACCTGACAGGTCTTGAAAACCTGTCAAGTCTGTGCTTGTTATCGCGGCTTCATTTTTGCCAGAATAGCCATCAATTTTTCATTGCCGCCGGCCGGGGGTCGCCAATCCACCTGCACGGCCCGCGCGTTCCCCGCGCCGCCGCCCTGCCCCTGTACGCTCTCATAAAACGATTCCAGGCCGACGTTCACGGCCGTAACCCCATCGCCCATAAAAGCGGCCAATGACACCGGCGGGAAATCGCGGGTTGGCGGCGGCAGCCGGTTGTATACGTAATCGAGCGTCTCGCTGACATTGGGGAAGATGTGCGCTCCCGCCGCCGCCAGCCGTTCAATCTGGTTGTTCAGATCTTGGGGGTCTAGCTCCGTGCCTACCACAATGGCTACCACCCGTTTATCCGCCCGCGTGGCTACAGCGATGGCCGGGGCCAATTCGGCTGCCGGGTCAGGATGCGCCCCTTCGCCCAACACCACGTCCAGCACGATCATGTCCACGTCCGGATCGGCCGTTTCCTGGCGCAGGCGGCGCAAACGCAAATCGTTGTCCATCATCGGGTGCAGGCGGCCCTGGGTGAAGGCATCTTCGCCCAGGTCGAGAATGGTGTGTCCCCGGCTTTGCATCAGGTCGGGCAACTGCTGTGAGGGACGGATGGGGATGTTGCTGTACAACGGCGTGAGGACGGCTTGCAGCCCCAGCAGCATCTCATAGGCCAGGGTGCCGCCGGAAAAGAGGCCACGCAGGTAGCCGCTTAACGGTCGCCGCTCTTCCCGCAGCGCCAGCACTTCCCCGCTCAGCCGCACGGCATGTTCGGCCGCGTCTACCAGGCCAGAGGTGAAGAACAGGTTTCCCAGGCGGCGTCCCGGTGGGGCATAACCGATGAAGTTGACGATGACGGGTTTGTCACCGCTTTGGGCAGCGCGCAGCAGCGTGGCCGCTACCCGGTCGGCGGGTGGTTTGGAGACGAGGACGATCACGGCCGTTTCCGCATCCCGCTGCAATAAATCCAATGCCTGCCAGGTGGTAATGCCGCCCACTTCCGCCTTCAAGTCACGGCCGCCGACGCCAATAGCCTGGGAAATGCCACCGCCCAAATTGTGGATTTCGGTGGTGACGGCTTGCAGACCGGTGCCAGAAGCGGCCACAATGCCAATGCGCCCCCGCCGTACCCGGTTGGCAAAACCAAAACCGACGCCGTTGATCACGGCCGTGCCGCAATCCGGCCCCATCAGCAGCAGCCCTTTGGCGCGGGCCAGTTGTTTCAGGCGCACTTCGTCGGCCAGGGGGACGTTGTCGCTGTAGAGGAAGACGTGTTGGCCCAGGTTCAGCGCGTCTTCGGCGACATTGGCGGCATAGCGGCCGGGCACGGAGATGAGGGTGAATTGGGAAGTGAGGAGTTGGGTGACGGCCGTGGCCAGACTCTTAGGCCGGAACGTCTGCACCGCGCCAGCCCGCCGCTGTTGCAGTAACTCATTCACCTGCGCCAGCGCGGCCCGCACCGCCTTTTCACTTTTACCCTGCACCACAATCAGCAAATCATCCGCTTTGGCGACCACGTTGTCCGGCAGCAGCCCCATCGCCGCCAACAACTCCTTGTTGGCATCGGTAGCCATGACCACACCGGCATCCACCACCCCCGGCAGCGCCGCCAACCCCTTCTGCAACTGCATCAACACCACCGAGTCATAATACGCCCCGGCCCGCACTTCATATTGAATCATAACAATCCCCTTCGTAAATCGAGCATCCTTGCCCGATGAACGCCCGGGCATCCTTGTCCGGGCTACGATTTTCATTCATCACTTCACTGCGTTCAGTGCAAGCTGTGGTGGGCAACTGCCCATGTCGTCTCCTGTAATTTTGACACAAAGGCGCAAAGAGTGAGAAACAGACCGATTACCGATCTCCGATTACCGATCACCACTGAACGGCCGTACCTGGGCAACTACACGAGGCATGGCAGCGATGAGGGCGTCCACATCGGCCAACGTGTTCTGCGCGCC
>CAADGU010000094.1 GCA_900696625.1 uncultured Chloroflexota bacterium
GGGCACGTATGACGACGCCTTTGAACTCTGTTTGCAGGCAGCCGCCGAATTTGGCTGGTACAACCGCAACACCGGCTACAACCCCTACATGACCGAAGGCAAAAAGACGGTGAGCTACGAAATTGCCGAGCAGCTAGGCTGGCAAGCGCCGGATGTGGTCTTTGTCAGCGTGGGCGACGGCTGCATCATTGGCGGGGTGCATAAGGGTTTCAAGGACTTGCTGGCGTTGGGTTGGATTGAACAGATGCCACGATTGATCGGGGTGCAGGCAGCGGGCAGCAACTATCTGGCCGAGGCGTGGGCGAAGGGTGAAGATGTGCTGACCAAACCGCCCATCAAAGCAGAGACCGTAGCCGACAGCATTAGCGCCGGGTTGCCACGCGATCGCATTAAGGCGATGACGGCCGTGACCCAAACCAACGGCGCATTCATCACCGTGACGGACGAAGAAATTCTGGCAGCCATCCCCGCCCTGGCGCGGGGCTGCGGCGTTTTTGCCGAGCCGGCGGGCGCGGCAGCTTACGCCGGGCTGGTAAAAGCGGCGCGTGAGGGATTGGTGCAGTCGGCCGACCGCATTGTGGTCATCAACACCGGCAGCGGGCTGAAGGATGTGGCGGCGGCGATGAAGGCAGTGCAGGGGGTGGGGGTACGGCCGTATGCCATCCAACCCACCCTGGCCGCTGTTGAGGCCGTTTTAAAACCTGGCGGTTAAAACCGCGGCTACACAAGGCGAAGACCGCCTGCGCGGTCTGGTAGCCAGCCGACGAAGGTCGGCTTTGCCTCTTCTAGCCGCGAATTTATTCGCCAGGCGAGGAGTAACCCAAACAGTTTGTTAACTTTCATCAGCACGTTTATCGTTTCAGCCTATGAATTCAGTTCATAGGCTTTGGAAGGCACACATGATTGACTTAACCTCCCGAAATGAAGAAGCATTGGCGCGGGCCGTGCAGCGCGCCCGTGAACGCAACATTATCATTCCCACGTTTAAGCAGATGCGGAATCCGGCGCTGATTCCCGATACCATCAAAGCAGAACTGGCCGATGTCGGCCTGTGGGATTTGAACCCGCGCAACCTGTTCCGCATCACCTGGCACAATGAGGCCAAAGCGCATGGCGGCGGTTTTGGCGGCGTCAACTATCTGGAATTTCCGCCCGCGCTCACCGGCGTCCCCGCGCGCATCCTCATCCTGGTGGGCAAATGGTTCCCTACCGGCGCGCACAAAGTGGGCGCCGCCTTTGGCTGCCTGGCCCCGGCGCTGGTAACGGGCCAATTTGACCCCACCAGCCAGAAAGCGGTCTGGCCCAGCACCGGCAACTACTGCCGAGGCGGCGCGTATGACAGCCACCTGCTGGCCTGTGACTCCATCGCCATCTTGCCCGAAGGCATGAGCCAGGAGCGGTTTGATTGGCTGGCAAGCGTCGCCGGAGAGACGATCAAAACGCCCGGTTCCGAGAGCAACGTCAAGGAGATTTTCGACAAATGCTGGGAGCTGATGGCTTCCGGGCAAGATGTGGTCATCTTTAACCAGTTTGACCAGTTTGGCAACTACCTGTGGCATCACGAAGTCACCGGCCCGGCCATGGCCGAGGTGCTGGCCCAGGCCATGGGGCCACATGACCGGTATCGCGGCGTGGTCTTAACCACCGGCTCAGCGGGTACCATCGCCTGCGGCGATTACCTGAAAACGCTGTACCCCACCAGCAAAATTGCCGCCAGTGAAGCCTTACAATGCCCCACCTTGCTGAACAACGGTTTTGGCGCGCACCGCATTGAGGGGATTGGCGACAAACACGTACCCTGGATTCACAACGTCAAGAATACAGACATGGTGGTAGCCATTGATGACGCGGCGACGATGGGGCTGATTCGTCTGTTTAATGAACCGGCGGGGCGGGAATATCTGGTGCAGCAAGGGGTGGCTGTGGGGCTGGTGAATCAGTTGGATTTGTTGGGCATCTCTGGCTGCGCTAATCTGCTGTCGGCGATTAAGTTTGCCAGGTATTATGAACTGGGCGCACACGATGTGGTACTGACGGTGGCCACAGATTCGATGGAGATGTATGGCAGCCGTTTGCGAGAACTAGACGAGGAAGAAGGGGCGTTTACGCCGTTGGACGCGGCGGGCGTTTACCACCGCTTCCTGATGGGGCAGAGTATTGATTACATGGAAGAGTTGAGTTACTACGGCCGTCAACGCATCCACAACCTGAAATACTACACCTGGGTGGAACAACAGGGCAAAAGTTATGCCGAAATTCAGGCGCAGTGGTATGATGACGATTACTGGACGGCCGTGCCCGCCGCCGCCGAGGCCATTGATGCCCTGATTGATGATTTTAACGGCCGTGTCGGACTGTTATAAAATAGTGGCTGGTGGCTAGTACCAACCACCAACCACCAGCCACATTGAACAACTATGATTCGTATCCTCTACAGCCCCGCCGAAAATGAATACCGCACCGATCTGAAACTGGCCGATGTCGTTCACCTGTTAGCCCAACCCCAGGGGCTGCTCTGGCTAGACTTCAGCCAGGAACCACTGGAAGTAGGTGAAACCATATTACGTGACATTTTCAAGTTCCACCCCCTGGCGGTGGACGATGCCCTGACGGAAGCCCACGTACCCAGAATTGATGACTGGCAAGACTATCTGTATGTAGTCTTACGTGCTTTTGCCTACATCAAGGAAAATGAAGAAGGCGAGGCCGAAACCCTGGTACCGGAACTTGATGTTTTCATCAGCCACCATTTCATTGTTACCTATCACGAATCACCGATCACGGCCGTAGACCGGGTATGGGCTGCCTGCCAACGTGATAAACGCCTGCTCAACAACGGGCCTGACCACCTGCTCTATCGCCTTACGGACGAAATTGTCAATGACGCCATCACCGTAGTAGAACAGATTCAGGAAACCCTGGATGAAATTGAAGATATCATTTTTGCCACCCCCTCCCCACAAATGGCCGAACGCATTTTTTATCTTAAACGCAACATCTTGCGGCTGCGCCGGGTCATTGCCCCGCAGCGGGAAGTACTCAACAAACTCGCCCGCGATGATTACGCCGTCATAGATCCCCGCGACCGTATTTTCTTCCGTGATGGCTACGACCACCTGATGCGGCTGTATGAACTGATAGACAACCTGCGCGACATGACCGGCAGCGTTTTAGACACCTACCTTTCCGTTGTTAACAACAATATGAACAGTGTCATGAAAACCCTGGCTGTCTTTACCGCTCTTTTCCTTCCCCTCACCTTTATCACCGGCTTCTTTGGCATGAATTTCTTTGCTACAACCATTGATACCCACATCTGGAGCGGCTGGACATCGTTTGTCCTGGCCATCTTCATCATGTTAATCGTCCCCATCAGCATGCTCATCTGGATTCGCCATCGCGGCTGGTTGTAAGTAACTGGGTGAAAAGGTGATGGGGGATTGCTGCCTCAATCCCCCATCACCTTTTCACCTCCCCTTCACGCTGAATCCCCCCAAAATACCATTGAGAAAAACCACCCCATCCCCTACCGTTACCACAGGGGCAAGCAGCATAAGCTAGAAGAAAGCTGGAACTGAAATCTGAACAATCGTGTGTTGAAGACCTGACAGGTTTTTAAAAACCTGTCAGGTCTGACCGTAAGTAAAATGAGTAGACTTTTTTCTGGTATTGGCTCAAAGATCATTTTTCCTTACCTGCTGCTGACGCTGATCGTAGCCGGTATTGGTGCATTCATTGTTGTCAACCTGGTGACGGGCACGCTGCAAGAGCGGTTCAACAATCAGCTTTTGGATGCAGGCCGGGTGGTGGCCGAAAGCATGGTCAGTTACGAAGCAGACCGTCTGGCTGTGCTTCGGCAAATAGCCTTCACCGAAGGCGTGGCGGAAAGTATCGCCGCCAACAACCGGCAAACATTGGCCGAGATTGTGCCCCAGATCATGGCCAACAGTCCGGCCGATGCCGCCGTTTTGCTGGACAACAACGGCCGTGAACTTTTCTCCTGGCAGCGCCTCAACACCATCCCCAACCCCACGCTCCAGGCCGATTTCTCCCAAATTCCCGATGTGCAGCTTGTATTAGCCGGGTACACCGACGAGTTTGGCGACAAACGCGCCTTTCTGGCGGAAACGAGCAGCGGGCCAATGCTGTTTACGGCCGGCCCGGTTTACCTGGCGGACGAGCAAGTAGGGGTCGTACTCGTAGGCGCTGATGTGCGCAAACTGGTCATTGCCCTGACCCAAATTGCCGTAGCCCGTGTCACTCTCTATGACCAAGATGGGCAGGTAATAGCCACCACGCTGGGCGACGGCCGTGAAAATATCGCCGACCTGCTGCAAGAGCCACCCGCCCAATATGCCACCGTGCGGCAACTACTCCAGGAATCCCCCGGCCAATACCAGGTCGTCGCCGAAAATGCCGCCCTGAACGTGCCCCTGCGCCAGCTAGAAATCCTCAACCAGCATTACCAGTTGGCCTTTGGCGATTGGCGGCTGCGCAACGCCTCCTACGGCCTGTTCAGTGTGGCCCTGCCGCGCAACTTCATCGTCAATGCCGCCGCCACCAGCCGTGATCTGCTCAATATCGTCTTTACCGCCGCCACCATTGGCGTTATTTTGATTGGCTTTTGGGTGGCGCGGCGCATTGTACGGCCGTTAAACCGGCTGGTAGATGTGACCACGGCCGTGACCGAAGGAGACCTGAACCAACGCACCGGCATCCAGCGCAAAGATGAGATCGGCACATTAGCCACCACATTTGACGCCATGACCGAACGGCTGGATGAACGTACCCGGCAGTTGGTCGCCCAAAAGAGCGAACTGACCGCCATCCTGCAATCCATCGCCGACGGCGTCATTGTGCTGGATAACGAAGACAACATCGTCACCTCTAACCCCGCCGCCCAACAATTGCTCTCTGATCTTTCCGAAGGTTTTTCCACAGGTGTACTCAATGAAATGCGGGGTGGGCGGCTGCCAGATTTCCCCGCCACAGAAGGCGAACAGATGCGGCGGTATGAAATGAACGGCCGTGTCCTCAGCGCCTCTTCCGCCCCCGTCCTCACCCCCGAAGGCAGCCGCATGGGCACCGTCATGGTACTGCGGGATATTACGCGTGAAGCGGAAGCCGACAGCCTGAAAGACGACTTTATCACCACCATGTCCCACGAATTACGCACCCCACTCACCGTCGTCAAGGTATACGCCGACCTCCTCAATCGCTCCGCCAACGGCCATTTGCCAGACCAGCAGCATCTCTATCTGGAGAAAATTCTCAAAGCCGGCAGCGAACTGGAACAGCATATCCAGAAAATGATCAGCATCTCCGAAATTCAAGCTGGCACCCTGAATCTGAAACGGGAAAACTTCTCTTTCACCGCGCTGGTACACCAGATCACGAACCGCTGGCAGCCACCCATGGCCCAAAAAGGCATTCACTTCAGCGTAGAACAACCGGCCCATGAATTAACCATTCATGGCGATAGTGACCGGCTGCAATGGGCAATTGACAATCTGATCGAAAATGCCCTGAACTATACACCCGCCGGTAACAGTGTGCGGCTGGAAGTATATGAACAGGGCAATTCCGTTTGCCTGGATGTGATTGACAGCGGCATCGGCATTGCCGCCGCCGACCAGCGGTACATTTTTGACCGTTTCTTCCGCGCTAAAAACGAGCAGAACTTCTCCGAACGCGGCATTGGCCTGGGGCTTTTCATCACCAAAGAACTGCTCACCCTGCATGGCGGCCAGATCAGCGTCAGCAGCAAACCAGGCGCCGGCAGCACATTTCACTGTGAACTCCCTCTGACTGTGGCCGCCCCCCTGGTCTTGGAAGCGAACTAAAACCATGAACACGCCACCGGAAAAAGCCGACAACAAACGCCGCCGTTATGGACTCTGGTTACTCTTGCTGCTGCCACTGCTGCTCAGTTGTTTTTGTGTTTATTCTTCAACCCACCTGGCGCTGAGTTTAGGGAATGAGGGGATTGAGGGCGCTCACATGCTGGCGCAAAACCGGGCGAACTACGGCCGTGACCCCTTCCCCACCCGTTTTGCCCCCCTCAACCCGGCCATTATCATCCAGGCCACCATAGATGGCGCCAGCCTGCAAGTGACGCCGATTATTGACAGCGGCGGCCCCCTCCCGGTGAACACGCCGGTGATCATCGCTTACGTCACCCACACACCCACCAGCTTACCCACAGCCATCGTCGCCACCGCCACCAGCAGCACCCCGGCCACCGCAACCCGGGTGAATACGGCCGTGCCCCCTTCCCCCTCGCCTACAACAGAACCACCTGCCGCCCAACCCACAAACACGGCGACCGCTACCGCACCGCGGGCCACAGCCACCCACGCCGCCACGCCCACGCCAACCGTTCAGCCATCCAGCACTGCCAACGCCACGGCAACGACTACTTCGACTCCGCTCAGTACAGGCGTGCCCACCCATGAACCGCCGCCCGCCACCGCCACGCCGTCCCCCACCAATACACCGATGGGCAACCCCACCGCGACGGCAGCGCCGCCCACGCTAACAGTCACGCCAATCCCAACGTTAACGCCAACAGCGACCCGCACACCGTCAGCCACACCCACTCGCACCCCCAGCGCCACACCTACCGGCACCTTTATTCCGCCAACCCATACCGCTACATTCACACCAACAACAACGCCGTCACCAACGGTAACACCAACCTTCACGCCAACACCAACGCTAACGCCAACGCCGACATTCACGCCAACGCCTTCGCCAACGTTTACAGCAACGCCAACGTTCACCCCTACCCCAACACCAACGTTCACCCCCACGCCCACGTTTACGCCCACGCCGTCGGCCACACCAGGCACGGCGCATATTCTTATGGTTGTAGGCGAGGCGGGCAGCCCGCATCCGGCAGACACGGCCGTGCAAAACCGCCTGCTCTCCCAAGGGTACCTGGTGACAATGATCAGCGACGACAACGTAACCCCCGGCCACGCCAATGGCATGGCGCTGGTCTACATTTCGGCCACCACCGATTCCAACATTGTGAACACCACCATGCGCAACGTGCCCACCCCGGTGATGGTCAGCGAGAGCAATTTGTATGACGACATGGGCATGACCGGCCCCACCCCAGGCATAGATTATGGGTATACAGATTCATTACAAACGGCCGTGAACATCATCCTCCCCGGTCATCCCCTCGCCGGTGGCTACAGCGGCCCCGTCACCGTCTACACTGCCCAAAACCAGATGCGCTGGGGCAACCCCAACGGCAACGCCGCCTGGGTAGGTGTCTCGCTTGACGGGTTTAATCGTGGTCTCTTGTTTGGCTACGAAACTGGCGCGACGATGTTTGGTTTAAACGCCCCCGCCCGCCGCATTGGCTTCTTCTTCTCCGCCACCACTGGCGCCAACCTCAGCGGCGATGGCTGGGCGTTGTTTGATACGGCCGTAAATTGGGCTATTCCTTGATGGCCCAATTTACGGCAGCGTTAATATCTCTGGCCCATGGGGGGTGATAGCAATGGAGTGTTCATACTGGGCCGAGAGTTTGCCGTCGGCCGTAATCACCGTCCAGCCATCATTCAGCAGCAGCCATTCGTGCGTACCCTCGTTAATCATTGGCTCAATGGTGAAGGTCATGCCTGGCCGTAAACGCGGCCCCAGCTGCGGCTGGCGCACATGGGAGACCGAAGGCGACTCGTGCAGCGACCGCCCCAGGCCATGCCCGCCCCATTCACGCACCACGCCTACCCCCTGCCTGTCGGCATAATCATTGATCACCCGGCCAATGTCATTCAGGTAAGCACCCGGCTGCGCCGCCTCAATGCCCCGCCGCAAACATTCCTGGGTGATGTCCAGCAACCGCTGCGCCCTGGCCGAAATTTTGCCCACCGGAAAGGTATAGCAGGCGTCGCCGCAGAACCCCTTATAACGCAGGCCAATATCAATGGCCACGATGTCCCCTTCCTTGAGGAAGCGGTCATTGGGCAGGCCGTGACAGATTTCGTTATTGACGGAGGCGCAAATGACGCCGGGAAAAGGCGGATGGTTGTTGGCGCTGCCTTTGTATCCTTTATACAACGGTTCCGCACCCTGGTCAGCAATATATTTCTCTACCATCTGATCCAGCGCGCGCAGGTTTGCGCCCGGCTTGATGTTTTCGCCCAACAGTTGGAAACATTCCGCTACCATCCGGCCAGAAATACGCATTCTGGCAATTGCTTTGTCGTTTTTTAATTTCATACTCGGCCGAAATTGGAGATTAGGGAATCTCCAATCTCTGATCTCCCTGTTCTTATTTCAAGCAGGGGAGTATATCATAATCCTCGTTTGCCGCCCTTTACCAGCCTCGTTACAATCGTTTGTACTGTCTCGTTCCACGCTCTGCGTGGAATGAATAACCGGGGCACTCTACGCCCCATGTATGGCGCGGAGCGCCAGGAAAGGCATTCCCACGCGGAGTTTGGGAACGAGGAGGAAGAGGAGGGACATGATAACTCATATCGGCCTGCTGTTACCACGACATGCAACCTATCGCCCCGACCATCTGGCGGTAGTGTTTGAAGAGACGCGGTTGACGTTTCGGCAGTTCAACGGCCGTGTCAACCAACTCGCCCATATCCTACACCACCTCGGCGTGCAAAAAGGAGACAAAGTCGCCACCATCCTGCCCAACTGCCTGGAACAACTGACCATGTATTGGGCCGCGGCCAAAACGGGCGCGGTGGTGGTACCCCTCAGCCCCATGCTGCGGGGCACAGGTCTCAGCCGCTTGCTCAATGATTCGGACAGCGTGTTGGTGCTGACCGACCAGGAGTTTGCCCCCCATCTGGACAAAGTGCGCGGCGATTTACGCCAGATGCGCCATTATGTGCTGACAGACGGCCGTACACCCGGCTACCAAAACTATCACGACCTGGTCAACGCCGCTCCGCAAAGTGAACCACCCACCGTGGAGATCAACGGCGACGACCCGTACAACATCATCTACAGCAGCGGCACCACCGGCCTACCCAAAGGCATCGTGCATACCCACAACATCCGCGCCTGGTACTGCACCACCTTCGCCGCCGCCTACCGCATGAATCCGGAAAGCGTCATGGCCCATGCCGGTTCCGTCGTTTTCAACGGTGCGTTCCTCACCCTCATGCCGGCCATGTTCCTGGGCGCGCCCTTCATCCTGATGAAGCAGTTTGACCCGTCCGCCCTCATCGAACTGATCGCCCGCGAAAAAGTGACGCACATTAAGATGGTGCCCTCGCAAATCATCGCCCTGCTGCACGCGCCCAACTTCAGCCCGGA
>CAADGU010000095.1 GCA_900696625.1 uncultured Chloroflexota bacterium
TCGGTGTACCCCATGACGCTGCAAAAGACGTTGCGGGCGCAGGCGATTGCCCAGGAGAACCGGCTGCCGTGCATCAGCCT
This sequence comes from uncultured Chloroflexota bacterium, assembly GCA_900696625.1. Taxonomy (GTDB): domain Bacteria; phylum Chloroflexota; class Anaerolineae; order Promineifilales; family Promineifilaceae; genus CAADGU01. Next base: position 81 of record CAADGU010000095.1, read on the forward strand.
GGTGGAGTCGGCCGGGGCCAATTTGTTGTTTCAGGACGAGATTTTTATTTTGGGTGGGCGGACTTTTGCCAATCAGGCGCGGATGAGTGCGTTGGGCATTCCTCAGATTTCGCTGGTGTTTGGTTCGTCTACGGCGGGCGGGGCGTATGTGCCAGGTATGAGCGATTACACGGTGTTTGTGCGTGGGCAGGCGTATGCCTACCTGGGCGGGCCGCCGCTGGTGAAGATGGCCACGGGCGAGGAGACGGATGACGAGACGCTGGGCGGGGCAACGATGCACGCGCAGGCGTCCGGGCTGGCCGATTATCTGGCGGCGGATGATGCGGATGCCATTCGCATTGGGCGGCGGATTGTGGCGCAGTTGAGAAGTGAAAAGATGAACGGCCACTTCGACTGCCCTCAGTGCCAGCGTCGCCAATCCCCCACACCACCCGCTTATGACCCCGACGAACTGTTGGGTGTCATTCCCGCTGACCCCAAAATCCCCTTCGACATCCGCGAAATCATCATCCGCATCGTGGATGGTTCCGACTTTTTTGAGTTCAAACCGGAGTATGGGCCAACGCTGGTATGCGGCCATGCCCATCTGAATGGCTGGCCGGTAGGCATCTTGGGCAACAACGGCATTTTGTTTTCAGAGAGCGCCAATAAAGCGGCGCAGTTTATCCAGTTATGCAACCAGAGCCGGACGCCGCTGGTTTATCTGCAAAATATCACCGGCTTCATGGTGGGCACAAAGTACGAACGCGAGGGGATCATCAAATACGGCAGTCAGATGATTAACGCGGTGGCTACCAGCAGCGTCCCCCAATTTTCAGTCATCGTGGGCGGCAGTTATGGCGCAGGTAATTATGCCATGTGCGGCCGTGCCTATGACCCGCGTTTTCTCTGGACGTGGCCGAACAGCCGGGTGGCGGTGATGGGCGGCGAGCAGGCGGCGGGGGTATTGGCGATTGTGCAGGAGCAGCAGGCGCGGCGGCGCGGCCAGGAGCCAGACCAGAATGCCATTCAAATGTTGCAAATGATGACGCGGCAGAAGTTTGAAAAAGAATCAGACCCGTATTATGCCACCGCCCGATTGTGGGATGATGGCATTATTGACCCACGTGATACGCGGCAGGTGTTGAGTATCGGCCTTTCGGTGGCGCATAATGTGGATTTTATAACGCCGGGTGCGCCGCGTTATGGGGTGTTTCGCATGTGATCCGCGAAGGGCTTCATGGAAGACGCGAAGGATGGGGAAGTAGTGCCAGGCACAGGGCATAACGCGCTGGCTGTTGTGAGTTTCGTGCCCTGTGCCTGGCACTTGGGGAATGAATTTGTTGCACGGCCGTCACCTCGCAGGTAAATTCTAGTTATCCATAAAAATTTTACTCAACAAAAGGAAAGTAACGTATGAAAAAGTTAGCTGTTCTTGTGATAATGGTCTTGATGGCCGGATGGTTGGCTGCCTGTGGCGGCTCTGGTAGTAATGCGACGGGCAGCACCAGCAACAACTCGTCAGCGGCAGCGGTGGTTTCAACATCGGAATCGGCTGCACCACCCTCTTCCTCTTCCTCATCTTCTTCCTCTTCTTCATCTTCCTCGTCCGCTTCGTCCGCTTCCCCTTCTGACTCATCGCCGCCCACCGCCGCAGTCGGGCCAACGCCTTCGCCAACGGCCGTTGCCGGTGTGGATCAGGCGACGGGGTTAGAGATTAACCCTAACCCGGCGCCACAAACGGGCGAATTTATTGTGGAAGGGCCGGTCACGGCCGTGAATGCCATTCCCCAAGATAAACCTACTTTCACCATCCGAGTCCCCGGCGGCATCTCTTACACCATCCACGCCCAACCGTTGTCTGAGATTTTGACAGAGGATGGTACCCAATTGCGGCCACATGAGTTTCGCCCTGGTTTGATTATGCGCGCGACGGTTCGTTTTGACGCGACTGTCCAGGGTGGCACCCCTGGGTTTGTCTCTGAAGACATGGTTATTTTGCTAAACGAGAAATAAGACGCTTTTTAGAAGTTCAACTTTTTCAAAAAGTTGAACTTCTTCATGACCATGAAATTTGATACTACTTTGCTTGTCCATGACCTGGCGGAAATGGCCGCCTACACGCGAGCGGCGGAAGCGTTAGGCTTTGATGGCATTTGGACGGCCGAAACCAACCACGATGTCTTCCTGCCGCTGACGCTGGCGGCAGAACACAGCCAGCGTGTGAACCTGGGCACGGCCATCGCCGTGGCCTTTCCGCGCACCCCCACTATTTTGGCGCACCTGGCCTGGGACCTGGCAAAGTATAGTCACGGCCGTTTCATTCTTGGCCTTGGCCCCCAGGTGAAAGCCCACAACGTGCTGCGCCTGGGCGTGAAGTGGGACAAGCCGGTGAAACGGATGCGCGAGACTATCCAGGCCATCCATGCCTTGTGGGATTGCTGGCAGCATGACAAACCGTTGGACTTTGAAGGGGAGTTTTTCCTGCTCAAGCTGATGACCCCCTTTTTCAATCCCGGCCCTATCGAACACCCCAACCCACCCATCTACATCGCCGCCGTCAATGAGCAAATGCTGCGGCTGGCGGGCGAATTGTGCCAGGGGGCACATTTGCACGCCATCCATTCGCTGAAATACTTTGACGAGTATGCCCTGCCGCACCTGGAAGCGGGGCTGGCAAAAGGGGAACGGGCGCGGGCCGATTTCAGCGTGAACACGGCCGTCTTTGCCATCCCCACCGATGATCCCGACTATGCCGCCTGGGCCGAAGGTTTTGTCAGGCAGCAAATCTCCTTCTACATGAGCACACCCGCCTACCGGGTGCTGGCGGAACTGCATGGCTGGCAGGAGACGGCGAAGGAGTTGAGTATTTTGGCGCGTAACGGCCGTTGGGCCGATATGCCTGCCCTCATCAATGACAACATCCTGGACGCCATTGCCGTTACCGGAACCTGGGCGGAATTACCGGGCATCGTGCAGCAGCGGTACGGCCGTCGTATTGACCGTCTCAGCTACTACCTGCCCTACGTGCCCGGCCAAAATGAAGACGGCTGGCGGGCGACAATTGCAGGATTCAAAAACCGTTCGTAGTAGGCGATTTATCGCCGTCAGAAGGCGATAAATCGCCTACTACGAACGTGCAGGAAAAACATATGTCCCTCTATTTCAATCAAGAACACGAAATGTTCCGGCAGATGGTGCGCCGGTTTGTGGAGAATGAGATCAATCCCTACGTAGAGAAGTGGGAAGAAGAGCGCATTTTCCCGGCGTATGAACTGTTTCCCAAAGCAGGCGCGCTGGGGCTGTTGGGCATCACCTACCCGGAAGAATATGGCGGCAGTGGGCTGGATTACTGGTATGAGACGGTGATGCTGGAAGAGCTAGGTCGGACCAATTGCGCCGGTATCCCCATGGCCATTGCTGTGCAGACCGATATGGCCACGCCGGCCTTAGCCATGCACGGCACACACGAGCAGAAGGAGAAGTTTTTGAAACCGGCCATTGCGGGCACGGCCGTGTTCTCCATTGCCGTCAGCGAACCCGACGCCGGTTCAGACGTAGCTGCCATCCGCACCCGCGCCGAAGTGGATGGGGATGATTACATCATCAACGGCTCCAAAATGTGGATTACCAATGGCACCCAGGCCGACTACCTGACGCTTCTGGCCCGTACCAGCGGCGACTATGGTTTCAAAGGTATGTCGCTCATCATCGTGCCCACCGATACACCTGGTTTCAGCGTCAGCAAAAAGCTGGAAAAATTGGGCAACCACAGCAGCGACACGGCCATCCTCTCCTTTGACAACATGCGCGTGCCCCAGGCCAACCGCATTGGGCCGGAGGGTATGGGCTTTATTTTACAGATGCAGCAGTTCCAAAAGGAGCGGTTGTCGGGGGTGATCATGAGTACAGCCGGCATGGAAAAAATCATCCGTATGACCATTGATTACTGCCGTCAGCGGCAAACTTTTGGCAAACCGCTGATTGACAACCAGTGGATTCACTTCAAAATTTGCGAACTGCTTACCGAAGTGGAAGCCTTGCGCCAATTGGCGTACCATTGTGTGCGTACGCTGGTGGCGGGCGAGGATGTGACCAAAGAAGCGTCTATGGCCAAACTGAAAGCGGGGCGGCTGGCGCGGGAAGTGGCCGACACCTGCCTGCAATTTCACGGCGGCATGGGTTATGTGGAAGAGTACCCCATGGCCCGTTATTTTCGGGATGCCCGCCTGCTTTCTATTGGCGCAGGCGCGGATGAAATCATGTTAGGCATTATTGCCAAGTATGAGGGGATATTGCCGGGACGGTAGAATGAATGAAGTAGGCAGTGAGCAGTAAACAGTGAGCAGTGAAAGCGGGACTACTCACCGCTTACTGCCCACCGCTCACTGCTCACTGATTTATGGAGGAGACATGGAAACAATCAAAGTAGTACGTTCATTTGTAGATGCAAAGGCGTTCGCGGAATTGATCGCCAGGGAATATGATTTTGGTGGGCCGGTGACTTGTAAGCTGTTTAGCAAAATGGTGCGCACCCAGGATAATGATCATTATCTGGTGACGACCAGCAGTGGGGCAAAATTTGTCGCCCGCCTTTACCAGTTGGGCACACGCTTGCAGCGGCAGGAGTCCGATTATCTGTATGAGTTGGACTGGCTGAATTTCCTGGAGAAGGAAGGGCTGCCGGTGGCCTACCCCATTGCCCGGCGCGACGGCCGTTTCCTGGGCAGCATATTAGCCCCGGAAGGACAGCGGTATTATGCCCTCTTTAGTCTGGCCGAGGGCAGCGCCATGCAAATTCAAGACGAAGAGCAGCTTTACATTTTTGGCCGGGAAATGGCGCGCATTCATCGCGTGTCTAACAATTATGAACACAAATATGAGCGGCGGGTGCTTGACCTGGAATTTTTAGTAGATAAACCGGTGCAGCGCATTAAACGGTATTGGGATGAAGACGAAGGGCGCAAAGATGACCTGGAGCTGTTGCTGATCTCGGCGCAGGAAGCCAAAGATGACCTCCTGGCGCTGATCAACAATCCGCAGCATACACCCGATAGCTGGGGGCCAATTGGCGGCGATTTTCACAGCGCCAGTGTCTTTTTTGACGCCAACAACAAGCCCACCTTTTTCAATTTTGACTGGTGCGGTTCTGGCTGGCGGGCGTACGATATTGCTGTCTTTCTGCATAACAGCGACCTGATCCATCAGCACAACCCGGAACTGGCGGAAGCATTTTTTGCCGGGTATTATGCGGAACGGCCGTTGTCTGAAAACGAACACGAAGCCATCGCCCCATTCCTCACCCTGCGCCGCATCTGGCTCACCGGCTGGTTTATGATGAATGATGGGTTGGCCGGGCATTCGTTTATTGCGCCACTGTAAGTAAAGGTAATTGGGTAATTGGGTAATTGCGTAATTACCCAATTACCCAATTACCCAATTACCCCCATGATCCACTCCCTCCTCATTGCCAACCGGGGTGAGATTGCTTGCCGAATTATCCGCACCTGTCGCCGGTTGGGGATACGGACGGCGGCGGTGTATGCGGATGCGGACGTAAACGCTTTGCATGTGCAGTTGGCGGACACGGCCGTACACATTGGCCCTTCCCCCGCCCCCGATTCCTACCTCAATATGTCCGCCATCATCGCCGCTGCCCAGCGCGCCGGGGCGGACGCCGTACACCCCGGTTTTGGTTTCCTGGCCGAAAACGCCGACTTTGCCCGCGCCTGCGCCGCCGCCGGTCTCATTTTTGTAGGCCCATCGCCAGAAGCCATCGAGTTGATGGGTAATAAACGAGCAGCGAAGGAACGGGTGACGGCCGTGGGTGTGCCCATCATTCCCGGTTATGGCGGTGTGGATCAGAGCGACGAGCGGCTGCTGGCCGAAGCAACACGAATTGGCTTTCCGGTGCTGGTGAAGGCGGCGGCGGGCGGCGGCGGCAAGGGGATGCGGCTGGTGGCCGAGGCTGCCGCGCTGACCGAAGCGTTGGCGGCGGCGCGCCGCGAAGCGCAGCAGGCGTTTGGTTCCGACGAACTGATTTTGGAAAAAGCGCTGACCCACGCCCGGCATGTGGAAATTCAGGTGTTTGGTGACCAGCACGGCAACCTCATCCACCTGGGTGAACGGGAATGTTCGCTGCAACGCCGCCATCAAAAAGTGATTGAAGAGGCGCCCTCTCCGGTGGTGAATGAAGAACTAAGGCAGCGCATGGGGGAAACGGCCGTGCGCGCCGCCCAAACCGTCCACTATCACAACGCTGGCACGGTTGAATTTTTGCTCGATGAAACAGGCGACTTCTATTTTTTAGAGATGAATACCCGTCTGCAAGTCGAGCATCCGGTGACGGAGTTGGTAACCGGACTTGACCTGGTGGAGTGGCAAATTCGGGTGGCGGAAGGGGAAGCGCTGCCGCTCACACAAGCGCAAATAACCTGGCATGGCCACGCCATTGAAGCCCGCCTGTATGCCGAAAATCCGGCCAACGATTTTCTGCCGGTGACAGGTGATGTGCTGTTGTGGCTGCCGCCAGATGGGGAAGGTATTCGTGTAGACAGCGGCATCCAAACAGGTGATGCGGTTTCTATCCATTACGACCCCATGCTGGCAAAAATAATTGCTTACGGTGGAGACCGCACAACGGCCGTGCGCCGCCTCACCCGCGCTTTAGAAACAACCACCCTGTTGGGTTTTGCCCACAATATCCCGTTTTTGGCCGATGTGTTGCGCCATCCTGAGGTAATGGACGGCCGTACTCATATCCACTTTCTGGCCGAACAATTTGCCAACTGGCAGCCGCCATCGGGTGATGTGGCGCTGGCGCTGACGGCCGTTACGGTGGCTCAATTTGAGCATGAGCCACAACTGGCAACCAGCCGGGGCTACTGGCGGAATAATCCGCAGCAGCCGCAGATTTACCGCTACGAATGGGATGGGGAGTTGGTGGAAGTGCGGCTAACGGTCTTGCCGCGGGTGCAGCATCATTTTCGTCTGACCCTATCTACTCAGCCAGACCAAACGGCCGATGTGCGGCTAACGGAAATGACGGGAAGCCAATTGATTTTGACGGTGGATCGTTGGCGGCAGCGGGTGACGGCCGTGTGCCAGCAAAACATCTGGTGGGTGCAGACGGAAAAGGGGGTGGTGCGGTTAACGGCCGTGCCCTTGTTGCCAGAACCCCAACCGGCGGCTGATGCCGGCGGTTCGCTGCGCGCCCCCATGCCCGGCTCTGTATTGGCCGTGTTGGTGACGGTGGGTCAGGCAGTGAAAGGGGGGGACGTGCTGCTGAAGCTGGAAGCGATGAAGATGGAACACACCATCCGCGCTGCCGGAGACGGTATCGTTGAGGAGATTTATTTTGCGCCCGGCGATACGGTGGAAGCGGATGCGCAGTTGATCAAGATTAAGACCCTAAGGGATTCCGAAAACCCTTAGGGTCTTGAGTGGCGTTTTTCCAGTTCCGGCAGCAATACCACGCTTTCTTGTTCATTGGGGTCGGTGCGGGCGATAACGGCGACGGCCGTTTCCGTCTCGCTGGGGTTGTAGGGCAGGTGGGGCATCCCCGCCGGGATGTACAGGTAATCCCCCGCTTGAATCACCATATGCTCTTCCAGATTTTCGCCGTACCACATCTCCGTTACGCCGCTGATCACGTAGATAGCGGTCTCGTGGTTTTCGTGCATATGCGCTTTGGCGCGGCCACCGGGAGGAATGTGCAGCAGGTGCATACAAATAGCTTGCGCTCCCGTATTTTCCGCATAAATACCGGCGTTATACGTGAAAGCCTGTTTCCCCGTATACGTGCCCCCTTCACCCCCACGAATCAATTTGCAGGTTAACTTTTCCATCGTTGTTTTCCATTTTGTCGTGTCAATCAAAGATACGATAAATGCCATTTTCCAGCCGGTTGAGCGCCTGAACGACGCGGTTGTATTGATTCCAAAGTGCCTGGGAATCTTCTGGGCTGGTCACGGCCGTTTCCGCCAAGGCCAGACTCGCTTTTACCAGGCTAAACGCCGGCCCCCAGGTAGGTGGTGAACCGGATTGTGCGCGTAACGTTTGCGCCTGTTCGTTGAGCGCCGTGATGGTGGGCTGCCAATCCTTGAGCGGTTTTTTGGCTTTGGCGGCGGATTGGGCTTGCACGGCCGTGTCAAAACTGACGATGATCTCCCCTTTCCGTTTAGCCGCGTTGTACGTCTCCTTGAAGGTGGCCCTCATGCCACCGCCGAACGATAAGGCGTAACTGAGCAGCAAACCATCGTAAACGATGACTCCCTTAATCGGCAGCAGTACCGCCTGCACATACAGCGGCAGCGCATAGCGGGGAATGACGTCTTCGATTTCATCTAGTAATCCCAACACCCCATACACCTGGTTTCCGTCACCAATGAAGACGGTATATTGTTTCAGGTGGCGTTCCATGACAAAATTGCCGCGCTGGAATTGCTGCCAGCCGCCAATAATGTCCAGATGCTCCTGGCTCAAATTGTCAGGATTCAGCCGTACGTACTCTTGAATCAGGTGTGGGTTATCCCAAACAGCATTGCGGATTTCCAACCGTTTTTCGCTGTCCCCTTCCCGGTAAGCGGCCAGCGTGTCCAATTCGGGGAACAACCCCAACTGCTGCTTCGCAAAAAATTGCAGCGCAAACATCAAATCAAAAAATAAAGTGGCATCTTGTTCTGATAACTTCATCTGACATGTCCTTTCATAAAAATTGGTTCAATCTGCAAGATTGAACCAATTTGCCGACTGTTTTATTCTGCCCAGCCGAGGCCGATGCGGTTGCGTTTTTTGTCTACGGAGAGGACGGCTACTTCCAGCACGTCGCCGACGTTGAGGGCGGCGCGGCGGGGAATCTGGCTGCGGTGCAGCAGACCATCTTGTTTGACGCCGATGTCAATAAACGCGCCAAAGTCCACCACGTTGCGCACTGTGCCGTTGAGCCGCATGCCGGGCTGCAAATCGTCTAGCGAAAGCACGTCGCTGCGGAGGAGGGGGAGGGGCAAATCTTCGCGGGGGTCGCGGCCGGGGCGGATGAGTTGGGCGAAGATGTCTTGCAGGGTGGGCAGGCCGGCGCCCAGTTCGGCGGCCAGAACGGCCGTAGGCTTAAGCGCCGCCAATGCCTGTTCACGTTGGGCGGGGCTGCTGTCTGGCTTGAGGCCGGCGCGGGCCAGCAGGGCGGTGGCCACGTCGTAGCTTTCTGGGTGGATGGCGCTGGCGTCCAGCGGGTTTTCGCCCTCGCGGATGCGCAGGAAGCCGGCCGATTGTTCAAATGCTTTGCTGCCCAGGCCGTGTACTTTTTTGAGGCTCTCACGGGTGGAGAAACGGCCGTGTTCGTTCCGATATTCCACAATACTTTTTGCCAGTTTGGGGCCGATGCCGGAGATGTAGGTCAGCAGGGCGGGGGAGGCGGTGTTCACGTCCACGCCCACCTGGTTGACCACCGATTCCACCACGCCGGTCAGCGATTCGGACAACTGCTTCTGGTTCACGTCGTGCTGATACAGCCCCACGCCAATGGATTTGGGGTCAATTTTTACCAGTTCGGCCAGGGGGTCCTGGGCGCGGCGGCCAATGGAGACGGCCCCGCGTATGCTCACATCCAGGTCGGGCAGTTCTTCCTTTGCCAGGGGGCTGGCGCTGTAGACACTGGCCCCGGCCTCGTTGACCATCAGGTAATGGACGGTGTGAATCTGGCGCGTCAGGTCGGCGACGAGTTGTTCCGTTTCGCGGGAGGCGGTGCCATTGCCGATGGCGATGAGGCTGACGTGGTGGCGCCGCACGAGCAGGGCCAGCATTTTCAGGGCGTCATCGCGCCGGTTTTGCGGCTGGTGGGGGTAGATGGTACTGGTTTCTAGCAGTTTGCCGGTGGGGTCTATCACGGCCGTCTTACACCCCGTTCGATATGCCGGGTCAATGGCTAAAACGGTGTGCCCGGCCAACGGCGGCTGGCTGAGCAGGCCGCGCAGGTTGTCGGCGAAGACGTGGATGGCGTGGGTTTCGGCCGTTTCGGTGATGGTGCGGCGCACATCGCGTTCGATGGCCGGGATGAGCAGGCGGTGGGTGGCGTCGTCCATGGCTTGTTGCAGTTGGTCGGCGAGGGGGGAGCGGCGGTCGGGGCGGAAGCCCGTGCGCACGGCGAGTATCCAGTCCCGTTCGGGGATGTCTATGGTGACCCGCAGCACTTTTTCCGCTTCGCCGCGGTTGATGGCCAATACCTGGTACGGTTTGAGGCGGTCAAAACGGCTCTGAAAGTCGTAGTAAAGTTCGTAGACCTGGCGTTCGTCTTTGGCGTCCTCAATTTTTTGGCAGACCAACGTGCCGTACTGCATGGTTTTTTCGCGCAGGGTGTGGCGGACAACGGCCGTGTCACTGATCACCTCGGCCACAATATCCCGCGCCCCGGCCAGGGCTTCGTCGGGCGTGGGCACGGCGTCGCTGAGGAAGGGGGCGGCGATTTGTACGGCCGTTTCGTCAGATTGAATTTGTGCCAGGATGAGTTGGGCTAACGGCTCCAACCCCTTTTCGCGGGCAGCGGAGGCGCGGGTATGCCGTTTGGGTTTGTAGGGCTGGTAGAGGTCTTCCAGGGCGGTGAGGGTGGCGGCGGCGTGGATTTGCGCTTCCAGTTCGGGTGTCAGCTTTTCTTGTTCGCGGATGGTGTTGAGGATGGTTTGGCGGCGCTCGTCCAGGTTGCGCAGCCGGGTGAGATGGTCGCTGATCTGGCGGATCTGTTCTTCGTCCAGGCTGCCGGTGGCTTCTTTGCGGTAGCGGGCGACAAAGGGGATGGTGTTGCCGTGATCAAGCAGTTCGATTACGGCCGTGACCTGATTGACTTTCACTTTCAACAATGGGGCGATTTGTTCTGCGTGTGTCATAAGGGGAATTATAGCGGGGAAGGGAGCGGGCGGCAGGTGGCAAGTTGCAGGCGGCACGTGGCAAGCCGCTATCGCCTATGAATGAATTCATAGGCTGATACAGAAAACGGCTAAAACACGTTGAAAGTGGCGCTGGTGAATGCACTTATTCAAGTTAACCTATACCCGTATTGCCCCTTTAGAAATTCAACGATAGGTCAACGTTGTACCTGTATGCTTTCTTTAATAGATTGGAAGACCCTAAGGGTTTCAGAAAACCCTTAGGGTCTGGTTAGTGGTTCACCACAGGAGTTCAGTAATGGAAAACATCATGCGTACTCAACCGGCCGGAAAAAATTATCAGGTGACGATTGGCGACAATGCCACCGGCGTGGCGGTGGGTGAGCGAATTCAGATGCAGGTTAACCAGCCGGCTACGCCACTTTCGGAGCGCCAGTGGTTAATGACGTTGTTGGCCGATTTTGAGGCCGTATTGGCGCAGACATCACGCCTGCTCTCTCCCTATGAAACCCATATGGCTCTTTTTCATGCGCGGCTGCTGCGCCAGGAATTGCTGAAGACGGAAACAGACGGCCGTCCCAGCGCCGATATTATGATGATGGCCGGTACCTGGCTGTTGACCCGGACGCCGTCATTGGCCGGGGTTTTGCTGCCGTTGTTTATGTCTGTGCCCGCTACGGCCGTTATCAACCAGGCCGGTGAGAGCATGGTGCAATGGGTGGAAAACCGCGCCGCCCATTATGAAGCGGAAGGGTCGCCTCTGAATCTGGTGGCGCTGCGCCAGGTGTTGAGCAGCCTGTTTGATGCCGGTGAACTGCGCACGTTGTGCTTCGACATGCACATTGATTTTGATGACCTGTATGGCGAGGGCAAAAGCGATAAAGCGCGGGAACTGGTGGCTTATTGTGTGCGGCACGGCCGTGTCACCGAACTGGCCGCGCGCTGCCGTGAACTGCGTCCTTTTGCTTTTGCTGCGAATTGATTGTGTAGAGATCTGACAGGTTTTCCCAAACCTGTCAGGTCTGTCTGAACGGTATGAAGTAAAAAAGATGAATCGCTGGATGGTTTTGTGTCGAAAGGGTTTCCGCCGCTTTTGGGGATTGGAAAGCATGGGCGCGAGGTATAACGTCAACATCGGCGACAATGCCCGTCATGTGGTCGTCGGCGCTAATGTTGTCCAGATTGGTCATCTGACTTTGCCTACTTTTCCCCTGTTGTTATTGGCCGGATTGGTGGCGGCGTATATGGGCTGGCAGTTGTGGCAACAATGGCAGCAGCGCGGCCCCACCGAGATGAGCGGTGAGTTTAACATTGCCATTGCCGAGTTTGGGCAAATGGATACCAACGGCCGTATCCAGCCATCGGCAAAGGGTGAATCTCTGAGCCGGGTCTTGTACGGCCGTGTCAACCAGGAATTTGCCACCCTGTTCACCGAGGTCAACGCCGAACTGTGGCACGATGAGATCGGGTTGGGGGTCAAACTTGGCCCAATTACCGGGCAGACAGCCGCGGCGCGCAAAGCCAATGCTGCGGCTCTGGCCGAACGCATCAATGCCCACGTCATCATCTATGGCCACCTGGAAACAACGGCCGCAGGCGACCAGTTGACGCCGGAGTTTTATGTGCGCGACTTGCGTGAAGCGGGCGACCTGGTGGGTGCATACCAGCTAGGTGCACCCATCCCCGTGCCCGCTTCGCTGGACACCCTGGCCGACTCGCTCAAGGTGAACCCACGCTTGAGCGACCGCACCAAAGCGTTGGCGCTGTTTACGTTGGGGCTGGCCTGGGAATTTGCCGGGTATCCTGACCGGGCGCTGTCCCAGTTTCAGGCGGCGCAGCAGCTGCCAGACTGGCGCGATGACGA